>NZ_CP031842.1:572500-757500 GCF_003441615.1 Dechloromonas sp. HYN0024
CCCTAAAGGGTCGTCGAAGACCACGACGTTGATAGGTCAGGTGTGGAAGCGCAGTAATGCGTTAAGCTAACTGATACTAATTGCCCGTGTGGCTTGATCCTATAACCTTGTAATACACTGCATGTAACTCATATCCGCAGTCACAACAAAACAACCTTCCCCATTTTGCGCATGACGACATCAAAACCGGCATGCATACAAGTTACGTCTGGCGTCAATAGCCTTCTGGTACCACCCCTTCCCTTCCCGAACAGGACCGTGAAACAGAAACGCGCCAATGATAGTGAGCTTCCGCTCGCGAAAGTAGGTCAACGCCAGACTCCCATTAGCAAAGCCCCTCCCGGATTTCCGGTGAGGGGCTTTGTGCTTTTAGAAGAAAAAATCGCTTGCCCCGATCCATTGGTGGCTCTGCGGTGGTGATCTGCTGCTGGTTTAAGTCCGGATAATCTGCTTAATCGCTTGTGCAGCGGCAACCATGCCAAAAACGGATGTGACGCAGACGGACGAGCCGAATCCGGCGCAGTTGAGACCGGACGGGCCTTGGCCGACATCGCAGGCGTTGTCTTTTGACGGATAGCGCAGTTGTTCGGTAGAAAACACCGCAGTAACGGTAAATTTTTTCTTTGTGTCACGCGGAAATCCGTGCTCTCGCCGAAGGAGCGAGCGAACCTTTGCCAGCAGGGGGTCCTGCACGGTCTGACTGAGATCGGCGACGGCTACCTGGGTCGGGTCGATTTGGCCGCCGGCGGCACCGCCAACGATGATCGGGGTCTTTATTCGGCGGCAGAAAGCGATCATCGCAGCCTTGGCACGAACCTGGTCAATGGCATCGATGACTACTGAATACTGGTTGCCGATGATGTTGCCCACATTGTCTGGCGTGACGAAATCCTCGATGCAGGTGACTTCGCACTCGGGATTGATGGCCCGGATCCGATCAGCAATTGCGTCAACCTTGGCTTTTCCATAGAGATCACCGAGGGCGTGAATCTGACGATTGGTGTTGGATTCGGCCACCATGTCGAGATCGACCACGGTAATCTGGCCTACGCCCGTGCGGGCCAGCGCCTCTGCACTCCACGAACCGACCCCGCCGATGCCAACCACGCAGACATGGGCCTGACGCAGTCGTTCCGCCCCCTCGGCGCCATAAAGACGGCTGACGCCTCCAAAACGACGTTCCCTGTCGACAGAAATCAATTTTCGACCGTTTTACGGATTACGGCATTGAATGGTTCAATCCAGTCAGGAGAGAACTGGTTGTCGCAGGCATTGATTTCGGCGACAGCGCGCAATACCGAACGATTCTTTCCGCGGTGGATGTGCTTCAGCATGACCGCCTCGAAAGCATCGACAATGGCCAGTATTTTTGCGCCGCTACAAATGTCGGCATGGTGGAGTCGGTTTGGATAGCCGCCGCCATCTGGCATTTCATGATGCTGCGCGATCATTTTCGCGGCCTCCTCCCAGCCCGGCATCCGCTGCAAAAGTCCGGCGGCGAAGCCGGGATGGTTTTCCAGGGTGAGTTTTTCTTGCGGACTCATCTTGCCGATCTTCAACCAGATAGACTCCGGCAACAGCATCATTCCGAGGTCATGCAGATAGACCGCAGCTTCAAGTTGCACCGCATCCACGGCATCCTTCCCCGCCTTGTTGGTCTCAAGCGCCAGGCGAAGAATGCGCATGGTGCGTCCTTTGAAGAGTGGGGAACGGCTTTCGAACTGCAGCGCCAGCGAGCGGAAAAATTGCAGGTCACTGGCGGCATTCTTGTGGTCTGCCCCTGATGAAGAGGGGCGAGGGGTTTTCCCTGAAATATCGGGGATGACGGGAGGGAACCCGGTGACCGCCTCAATCAGGTCCGCGCATGCCGCATCGATATGATGGGCCGGCTCTGGTGCGATGGCTTCCAGGCCTAGCACCAGCTTGCCCAGTTCAAGGTTGTCCAGCGACTTGTTGGCTAGCAAGGCCTCAGTAGCCAGCTCCAGCCTGTCGACGGCCAGCAGGATCATTTCAGCCAGCACTGCCGAGAACAGGATTTCACCTTCCCGGAAGCGTCCGAGCAGGGTCTCGATAGGATGCGCGATGGCTACGCCCAGTTCAAATTTGCACAGGGCCGCATCGCCCTTGATGTTATGGACGGCACGAAAGAGACTGGCGGTAATTTCCCGGTCGCCCGGCAATTTTCGCAGGCGGGCGACGTCGTATTCCACCTCGGGGGCACGATCAGTCAGCGCCTCGGCAAACTCTTCCAGTGATACGCGATCATGGATCGTTGGTGCAATGATCGAACGTATGTCCATGCCGACTCCCTAATTACTAATAGTTTCGGGGAGTTTAACAAAACGGCGCGGGAAACTGCGGCCATCGTTACCTGATCGGTGTTGACTGGGGCACCTTCGCCACCTAAGATTCCGCGCTTCTTCAAGGAATTACGTGACGTGACTCTGGAACAGCTCTACGCCCTTATCGGGCCCGACATGAAGGCCGTCGACGCGGTCATTCGCGATCGCCTGCATTCTGATGTGGTGCTGGTCAGGCAGGTGGCCGAATACATCATAGGCAGCGGTGGCAAGCGTATGCGCCCGGCCCTGGTCTTGCTGGCTGCTGGAGCCCTCGGTTATGAGGGAACGCGGCACCACGAGATGGCGGCGGTGATTGAATTTATCCATACGGCCACCCTGTTGCACGACGATGTGGTTGATGAGTCAGCCTTGCGGCGAGGAAACGAAACAGCGAATGCCATGTTCGGCAATGCCGCCAGCGTCCTGGTCGGAGATTTTCTTTATTCCCGCGCCTTCCAGATGATGGTCATGGTCGACAACATGCGCGTCATGCGCGTGCTATCTGACGCGACGAATATCATCGCCGAAGGTGAAGTCCTGCAATTGATGAACTGCCACGACGCGGATGTCGACGAGGCGCGTTACATGCAGGTGATTCACTACAAGACGGCCAAGCTATTCGAGGCAGCCGCCCAGTTGGGTGCGATCCTTGGTCAAGCCTCACAGGAAGAAGAAACGGCGCTGACCAATTACGGCATGCATCTGGGGACCGCCTTTCAGTTGATTGACGACGTTCTTGATTATTCCGGTCAGGAGGCCGATACCGGCAAGCATATCGGCGACGATCTCGCCGAGGGCAAGCCGACCCTGCCACTGATCTACGTCATGCAGCACGGAACGGCCGAGCAGGCAGCCTGCGTACGCAAAGCCATTGAAGAAGGCGGGCGTGACGACTTCCCGGCTGTGCTCGACGCCATCAGGAATAGTGGGGCTCTGGATCACGCTCGGGCGCGTGCTGGGCAAGAGGCCGAACTGGCTAGAGCATCAATTCAGTGCCTGGGGGATTCAAATTTCAAAAAAGCTCTGCTACAATTGACGCTCTTTGCAGTTGAGAGAAATCATTAGGTTTCTTTCTCATGTCGGAGTGTAGCTCAGCCTGGTAGAGCACTGCGTTCGGGACGCAGGGGTCGCAAGTTCGAATCCTGTCACTCCGACCACAACACTGCAGAGAAGAAAACCCACGTAATTCAAAAGATTACGTGGGTTTTTTGTTTTTTCGCCAGTCGAATTCCAGTAGCTCGATTTTGGCGCGTGCCCAGATTGTGCCCATTCTGAGCCCAACCAGTGCCCATGTTTTTCGGGTTCGTCCACCTTGGCCTGAAATCTGAATACTGCTGCCCGTGCCCGGCACTGGCTATGAGTTTTCAACAAACTCAAACAACTCACCCACGCTGCAGTTGAAGAGTATGCAAAGTTTGTCGACGGTTTCTATATCTACTCGCGTAGCCGTTTCATTGTAGAGCAAGGTAATTGTGTTGCGATGAAGCCCTGTTAGCCGTGCGACATCGACGACTTTTAACTTGTGCTCTCCCATGAGTCTGGACAAGTGGCACTTAATCAAAGTTTACCCCTGATATAAAAATATCATCCAGGATGACAAATAGTTCTTGACGAGGGTGTTACTTCGGCTAGAATGTCATTCAGGATGAAGATTTGATGTTTAAGACGGAAAAACTTAATCCTGACCTATGTTAATTCACGGAGATTGAAATGTCACTTACCTATCTTACGACTGACGAACTGTCCTCAATCATCAAATATGACTCGCGGACCATTCGGGAGCGCCTCAAAGACAGCGTGCTGCTCGAGGGTGTTCACTACATCCGCCCTTTTGGCGGTAGGAAGATTCTGTATATCTGGGAACAGATCGAACACGATATGTCCTCTATGGTGAAGCAGCCCTTTGCCATTCCTATGGCCAATGGAGGTGTCTGCCATGGCTAGTATCCGAGCGCGTAAAGATAACGGGATGCTATTTCTTGATTTCCGATATCAAAGCATCCGTTGTCGCGAACAAACACTCTTGGCTGATAGCGCAACCAATCGGAAGCGTCTTTCTAAGCTTGCTGAAAAAATCGAAGAAAAGATTTCGATCGGGGAGTTCAACTACCGCGAATTTTTCCCCAACAGCAAGAATGCCGCGAAATTTGACCTTCCCGAGCCCTCTGCTACGGTCGTAGCGCAAGCCGTATTGAACATGGGTCATTCGGATGTCGGCAGCACGCCTTTGTTCAAAGACTTCGCCGAGGTTTGGTATTCCGAGAAAGCCGTGGAGTGGCGGACGTCCCATAAGAAGACGATCCGCGATGACATCAATAAGCGTCTGAATCCCCGATTTGGGGATATGGAGGTCGGCGTCATCACTAAGGCTGACATTCTTGCTTTCCGTGCAGACCTCGCCAAAGCTCCGGCACGGAACAAGAACACTACGCTGTCGAATCCACGAATCAATAAAATCCTCGATCCGCTACGGCAAATCATCTGCGAAGCCGCCGACCGCTTTAATTTTCGCACGCCGTTCCAGAACATCAAACAACTTCGCGTGAAGCGGAGCGATGTCGAACCCTTCTCGCTGGACGAAGTGAAGTCGATCATCAATACCGTACGCCCGGACTTCAAGAATTACTTCACGGTGCGTTTTTTCACCGGGATGCGTACGGGTGAAGTTCATGGCCTCAAGTGGAAATACATCGATTTTGAGCGCCGCCTGATTCTCGTTCGTGAAACCGTGGTTGATGGTGAAGAGACCTACACCAAGACCGATTCCTCTCAGCGTGAGATCCAGATGTCGCAATTGGTCTTCGACGCGTTGAAGGAACAACATAAAGGTACTGGCAAGCGCTCGGAGTTTGTCTTCTGCAATCGGGATGGATTGACGCTTGACTACAAGAACGTCAATAACCGGGTCTGGAAGCCTCTGTTGCGTCATCTTGGGCTCAAGGTACGTCGGCCATATCAGTGCCGGCATACAGCCGCCACGCTGTGGATGGGAGCAGGGGAGAATCCGGAGTGGATCGCCCGGCAGCTAGGACACAGCACCACGGAAATGTTGTTCCGCGTCTATTCGCGCTATGTACCCAATCTAACTCGGCGCGACGGATCGGCGTTTGAACGCATGCTGACGGCCTCGCTGGGTGAAGGTCAGGCGCAGATTGTTGTAGATCCCGTTTCGGAAGGAGTTTGAAGTATGACCGCATCTATTCCTCTCTCCCACGCTGTTGCTCAATCCTCCTCCGAGACAGCTGCCTATTACCGACTCACGAGTATTACCCGCCTGCCCGGCAAAGGGGGCCGTGGTGTCACCAACATCGCAACGTTGTATCACGAACAGGGTGCCCGTGAGGTTACCTGGCAGTCTGCGCAGGTTGATAGTCGCCTGAAGCGTGGCTGCTATGTCACCATGCGTGGCATCGAGCATTCAGTCACTTCGGATCGTGTGACCAAGATCCAGCGGCTGGACCTGCTCGACAAGCCGCTGCCGAACGTTAATCCGTTCGATGCGGTGCCTGCCAATTGGGTTCATGATCGTGCCTTGGTAAAGCGTGCCAGTAACTTGTGGAGCCAGCTCACTCGCCCGCTTCAGCATCTGGTTACTGCTGTGTTGTGGGATGGAGGTCGGTTCGAACGCTTCTTGACCGGGCCTGCTGCATTGAGTTGCTACCCGCCTGTGCCAAATGCCAATCTTAGTCACGCCGTTGAAACCGCTGAAACTGCTCTGATGCTCGCGAATGGTCTGACGGATGTCTCGACATCTGTCGTTATCGCCGCAGCCCTGTTGCACGATGCTGGAAAGGCAGATGATTTTAGGCTTAGTCCGGATCGTACTGGCTATGCCTATTCCGAGCGGGGCCAATTGGTCGGGGCCCGTCACACCGTATTGGAGTGGTTGGCAGTTGCTCGGGGCAGGGACGCAGTGATTGTTCCAGATGGGCAATACCTTGCCTTGATTCATGCCTTGACGGCAACGCGTGGTGCCGGATGGTTGGGTATCCGGGAGCCGCGGATTATCGAGGCCACCATTCTGGCAGCGGCTGATCGGGTCTGTAGCGAATCGGGATGGTCGCCCAATCACTACGCCGAGCGGCGTGAGCAGGTCTGGACGGGAGGTGTGCGTTGAGTCGCGCGCCATTCAGGACGCGCTGTCGAGACGAGTGGGAGCGACTTAATCCACGGTTTGTCCGGTCAGGTGCAACTCTGGGGGCAACTTTCTGGGATGCATGCCGCGAAGGAGTCTATGGTTTCTTCGCCCCGCTGCGCCTGCTCTGGTGGTTGTGCGTTAACACCTGGAAATAGTCGCTAGGAATATGCTTGGGCGTTAGGCGGGATTGATATAACGCAAAGGGCAGGAGTTTGGGCATTGATAGACTTTTCGAATGTCTAAATTCCTGCCCCCATCCACACCGGAGTTGAACCGGTTACGTGCCGCAGCCACGTTAATTCCCATCATTGAGTCTGGATTGGCTGACTCAAAATTATCATCGGATAAGGCTGCCTTGATGGCTTCTTTCTGCGAATGGGCTGCTGAAATCACGCCGAGTGATGCCGATGAGACGAGGCTTTCAGAAAGCATTTGCCAAGGCTTGGATCGATTGAGGACACGGTTCGCTAGATCGGTCTAAATTCCGTATAGTGGTTCTGGTAGTCTTAGGCTTTAATGCCCTCAAGTAAATCTTGATTAACGATAGGAACAAAATGGACATCTCTAATCTTTCCGTGTCTGAGCTGAAATCTCTTCTTGAGAAAATCCCTGCGGAGATCAACCGGCGGGAAAAGCAAGAGAAAGCCCGTATTCGGCAAGAGCTTGAAGCCTTGGCAGCAAAGAGTGGCTATTCCCTCGATGAGTTGCTAAATGAGGCAAGTGAGAAGGTGCGCAAAGTGGTAAAAGTTGTTCCGGTCAAATATCGCCATCCACAGGATAGCTCTTTGGCTTGGACGGGCAGAGGTCGCCAACCAAAGTGGGTAGTGGAGTTTTTGGCTGCAGGAGGGGCGCTGGGGCAACTTGCAACCTGAGTTGTTCAAAACTAAACAACAAGGGCCGCGTATGCGGCCTTTTTGCTAGCCCTGCGGGATCATCCAGCGCGAGTAGTCGAGAGCCAGATTTCCGATAAGCTAAATTAGATTCGCACATTGTGGCTGACTTGAATGAGTAAATTGACCATCAAATCCGGATGCGTTGAAGCCGTATTCAAACGTGGCCGTTCACAATCCAACCCTGCCCAACCTGCATTACAGAGAACAGAACCAATGAAAACGCCGATTCAAGCCGCCGTTGATGAAGTAATGAAGAGCCGCTATTCGTGCCGAGCTTATTTGCCAACTGAGGTCCCCAAGAAAGTCATCGAGGAAATTCTGGCCATTGCATCTCGAGCACCATCTGGAACCAACATCCAACCTTGGAAGGTTTGGGTTCTGACGGGAGAAAGCAAAACCAAACTTAGTGAGCGAATTGTCGCGGCTTTTGATGATCCGGAAGAAGCAGCTACCCATTCGGAGAGTTATCCTTACTATCCAAGCAAATGGGCATCACCGTACATCGAGCGCCGCCGCAAAGTTGGCTTTGACCTGTACAAGCTCCTGGATATCCAAAAGGGTGATTCCGCACGAATGCACCAGCAACACGCCAGAAACTTTAATTTCTTTGACGCTCCAGTCGGTCTGATATTTACAGTCGACACCATCATGGAGAAAGGCAGCTGGCTCGATTATGGGATGTTCGTTCAGAACGTCATGCTGGCTGCTAAA
The DNA here is from genome assembly GCF_003441615.1 of Dechloromonas sp. HYN0024. Taxonomy (NCBI): domain Bacteria; kingdom Pseudomonadati; phylum Pseudomonadota; class Betaproteobacteria; order Rhodocyclales; family Azonexaceae; genus Dechloromonas; species Dechloromonas sp. HYN0024. Next base: position 580,585 of record NZ_CP031842.1, read on the forward strand.
GCGCGTGGTCTGGACACATGTCCTCAGGCAGCCTTTGTTCAATTCCATCGCATCATCGAAGAAGAACTCGGAATTCCCGAGACTCAAACATTCGTCTGTGGCATGTCGCTTGGATATGCGAATCCAGAAGCACCCGAAAATGCACTACGGACCGAGCGCGCCCCATTGGATGAATGGGTGTGCTTCAAAACATAGAGTGAGTATGCTCAAAGGCTGCAACTCGGCCAGAGCAGCCGGTGGTGCCCTCAACGAAAAATGGCCTGTTCTGAGTACAGACCGGCCATTGCCATTCTGAGACATTGGATGGCAGAGCGTGCGTCGCCGATGCATATCCGCTACAGGAAGTCGAAACGCCGGGTATAACACCCAAATGATCGCGGCATAGCCAACCAGTAGGTAAAGCTACGCACCCAAAATTGGCTATCAAATACTATCCCAATTTAGTATCTAACCACCGCAAAAGCGAGCGCTGCTACATTCCAACCTTATCGGCCATTGAAGTCTTAAAAAGGCAATAGCCATCGCGTCCACGCTGTTTTGCTTGATACATGGCGATATCTGCATTTTTCATCAACTCAGTGGCGGTATCCTCGTCATTGGCTGAACGAACCGCAATGCCGATACTTGCGGAAGCCTGAAAATCATGATGACCAAGCCGCATTGGCTGGTGTAGCGCGGCTAAAATTTTTTCGGCAACCACGCATGCATCTTGAGGTAGAGCAATCTCCGGCAGCACAATAATAAATTCATCTCCACCTGCTCGCGAGACTGTGTCGCATTGACGGACACAGCTACTTAAACGCCTCCCAACTTCTATCAAGAGTTCATCCCCTACGTCGTGCCCGAGCGTGTCGTTAATCTGTTTGAAACGATCGAGATCAATGAACATCACAGCCAAAGATCGCTGATGCCGCTTCGCTTGTGATAGTGAACGTTGTAACCGATCATGAAGCATACGACGGTTAGGCAGTCCAGTAAGGGTGTCAAAATGGGCCAGCTTGTTGGCCAGTTCTTCAGCATTTTTGAGATCCGTGATGTCGCGATTGCTAACGCGTCGGCCGCGACGATTCCCGTTGCTGGAAATCACCGCTCTGCATCCATGTGCGACCCAACGCACTTCGCCATCCTTGCGAATAATTCGAAAGCTGAGTTGGCTTCCTTCCTGCGTTCGAATTGACTCCAAATGCTTTTGAAAAAGAGGCCGATCCTCAGGATGTATGATTCGATCTGCCAACGATCGGTCAGAGATGAATTCCGCTTGCGAATATCCGGTTACCCTCAGACAGGAAGGGCTGATATACAAAACCTCGCGGTCGTTACCTTCCCAATATTCCCAATCATAAGTGTAGTCAGCAACCGTTCGGAAACGCTCTTCACTTTCCTGATAGGCGAGTTCCTGAAGAACGTTGAGCGTTACGTCCTGAATGGTACCTAGGGAACGAGTGCGCAAGCCTGAACTGTCAGTGATCGCTTCTGAACGCTGATGAACGTATTTGACCGTACCGTCAGGTAGCAGTAGGCGATGCCGAATTTCGTAGGGACGGTTGTAGATCAAAGATTGTCGGTACGCCTTTTTGACCTCGTCATGGTCATCTGGATGTAGCCGTGCCAGGAACGCATCTTTGGAGGCACCCACCTGATCGCGATCAATTTCCAGTATTTGGAATACTTCATCTGACCAGATCAGATCCTTGGTCTCGTGATCAAGAATCCAACTGCCTATATGGGCAACGCTCTGTGCCTGTTTGAGCGCCCATTCACTCAATTTGAGACGGCGCTCCAATTTGCGTTGTTCGGTGACGTCGATGCCTAGGCTCAGAGAGCCTATGACTTTTCCGTCCTCCATCAACTGGCTGTTGCGCCAGCTAATCTGCCGTTCGGTACCTAGTTTCGTTAAGATGGGATTTTCAAATTCACTGCATCCCTTGGAGTGCACAAGTCGTTCGAACTCTTTCCACACTTGGGGATAGCGATCCTTAGGGACAAGAATCTCAAACCAGTTGCAATCGATAACTTCCTGAAGCGTGTAGCCTGTTACTTGTTCGGCCATCGGATTCATTCGTCGAAGATGCCCATAGGTGTCCAGCTCAACGACCATAACATTTGCTGTACGCAAAAGGTTTTCTGCGTAGTCTTTGGAGACTTCTATCTGTTTCTTCGCTTTTTGGAGGTCGGAAACATCCTGCATGACAGAAATACTTCGCAGAACTTCACCATGCTCATTCCGCTCGCAATTTGCTGACAACAACACATCAAGGATTCGACCATCCTTTGCCACAAATTGATACGGGATATCCGTGCATTTTCCGGTTCGGAAAAACTCTGGAAGAATCTTTTCAACTGCATAGCGGCAAGATTCCGCAGTCAGAAACTCTGATGACTTTCGTCCAATGACTTCGTGTCGACTGTAACCCAACACATCCAGCCACTTTTGGCTAACTGCTATAAGTTCCCCTGACGCATTGATGGAGTGCATCATGGCAGGAATTTTGTCGATAAATTCTCTGTAGGATGTATGCAACGCAGCGATGTCGTTTGCTGGAAGGCTTGGGGGTGTATCGTGACCATTCATGCCAATTCTCCCGCCGACGAGTTATCGGAACATTGTAAGCCGGTATTGTCTTAGAAGTGATCACCAAGGGTGTGAGTCGGCCTTGAAACACTTCCCCTTATCGTTGCCACACAAGCGTGATGCACTTTCGCCAATCGATGATGGTCGATCTGCGGCTATGTAGTGTGTCGATTTGATCGCCTAGTTGCCAACAGTCAGCAGGGATCTGCGATTTTTTAACTATTCAAATTTGGCAAGTAGCTCAGCCGGTCGGGAGACGGTTGATAAATTGATACAGCACATACATATGCCTAATGTCATTTTTGCTGGCACTCAATAGACAAACGAACCAAACTAACTGCGCCATGCTTTAGGTATGCAGCTCATTGCAAATTGGAATCTCACAGGCTGCGCTCCTGTGAGATATGCGACTAAAGGCCGGTCGCTAACTCCTCGATGTTTTCGAGTCCGCCAAGCTGCCAATTTCAATATGGTCGTCAAATTCCGAAAACACAATGAGCGGGTGCCGGCGTTCAGGAGTTGTCCTTCGTTCATCACCTTTAGGAGGACCGACATCCAAAAAACGCCGGTCTTTACGTGATCGTTTGACGATGAATTTTGTGTTATGCATTCGCAGTTACGTACAAAAAATTTTATTCCTTAAGGTTACATAAAGATTCTTAAGGCATCCTGAAGGTCAACCATGGCGATGCATGGGGAAATCACTTGAAGCGTCATGGCGAATGCAAAAAATGAAACATTTCAGTCTGTCGGCAGAAAATGGAATAGGTGGTACCGGATAGCGCCACGCGGCTAGATCTATATCCATGGCATTTGGCACATATCATTGAATTTGCGGTACGAAAAAATCATGACCATTCCATCAACCTATATGGCACCCGATATGTGGGAAATTATCCCGCTTTTTGTTCTGCCGTTATGTCTAACTGTGGGTGCATTGATCTATTTCTTTGGTGACCGATAGTTGCTAATCGGCCGATGTTCCCCAAAATTGAGTAGCGAGTGACTCTAAAGCCCACTGCTACTGAAAACGGTAGGAGGTCAGCTGTTAATGAGCAGCAGACGGCATATGCGGCAAACGAACAGTAACGGTTGTGCCCTCACCCCACTGGCTTTTCACTCGAATACTCCCTCCCATCAACTCCACCAGGCGTTGGCTAATAGCCAAACCCAGTCCAGTTCCACCAAACTTGCGTGTCGACGAGCCATCTAACTGAAGAAATGGATTAAACAAGTTGTTCAGATTTTCAGCCTCGATACCTATTCCGGTATCTTTTACTTCGAATACCAAATTCTCATTTTCCAGCGATACGGTTAAGGTGATCCGTCCTGACTCGGAGAACTTGATTGCGTTCGATAAGAGTTTGAGAAGGACTTGCTCAATCCGTAATCGGTCACCTTGGCAGGCTGGCGGCAAGCCGGGAACAAGCGTGCTAGAGAGTTCCAAATGCTTGGCTTCAGCACGACTCCGAACAGCTTCAGTCACATGACTCACAACATCGCTGAGTGAGAACTCCGCAGGATTGATAACAAGTTTTCCAGAGTCAATGTCGGAAAAATCGAGAACGTCCGTCACCACCCCGCGTAAGCGTTCCCCAGATTGAATGAGCTTCTCAAAACAGTCGCGGGCTTTTTCTGGATTTTGGTAATTTCTGAAGCCAATGTCGGCATAGCCAACGATGCCATTGAGCGGCGTACGAAGTTCATGACTGATGTTTGATAAAAACTCACTGCGCATGCGTGCCAAATGCTCTGCTGCCGCTATTGCCAGCTCCCGGGCCTCAGCGGCAGCGCGCTGCTGGGTGACATCAATAAAACTGGTAACCGATCCGATGATCTGACCATCTTGAATCATCGGGTGAACACTGTACATGATAGGAACTGCATGACCATCCGCGTGCCAATAGACCTCATCGGAAACTCGGACAGTATGACCTTTTTCCAATGCAGCCAAGGCTGGGCAGGCCTCCGCGAGATAGATCTCACCATTGGATTTTCTGTGATGGAATAGTTCGTGGCATGAGCGGCCGATGGCTTGCTCAGGAGTGTAGCCAAGCATCGCACAGGCAGCCGGATTGATGAATGTAATCAATCCATCTTTATCAACCCCGTACAAGCCGTCTGCACTCGAATTCAAAATATGGGATGCTCGCGCTTCAGTTTGTGTCAGAGCCTTGGTTCGTTCCTGAACGAGGCTTTCAAGACTGGAGCGATAGGTTTCCAGCTCCGACTCTTGCCTCTTGCGCACGGAAATATCCTCAAGCACCCAAATACTGTCACCAGAGGCATAATCTTTCGGTGTTGCCTGACCAGAAATGCGCATCCACACTTGACTACCATCGTGGCGCCTCATCTTTAATTCGTCTGCAAAACACTTCCCGGCGGACAGTTCGACATAGGCACGACGACCAAAATCGGCATAGTCCTCAGGTGACGGGTAGAGTCCGGCAGTCGTAGACTGGGTTAAAAGATCTTCCTGCGTGTAGCCAAATAGTTCAAGCATCCGCTTGTTAACCCAAACAATACGTCGGTTCTTGAGGAAGGCAATTCCGACTGAGGAGTTGTCGAGAATCATATCCAGTTCTTGAACCTTCTCTTGCAATGCCCGAGCGCTCGCTGCTTCCCTAGATTCAAATTCGCGCTGTTTGCGGTGAAATCGGGCAAGCGCGATCAACAGGGTTAATAAGAGAATGCCGTAAAGGCTGACCTGAATTTGGGCATCACGTCGCCACCCGACAAAAATTTCGTCCCTGTCGCGGGCAACAGCAACGAAAAGTGGGTGATCCAACCTGAGGCCGTCTGCCTTAACAGTGGCCCAAATCAGCAACTGTTGTTGATTGGTAATGAAGGCTATCCCTTGATGAGCGCTGATCGCTTGCCCGCTTAACTGATGTTGCGAAAAGAACGTTTCCGGTTGTAATAGGTTTTTGCCCACCACCCCCTCTCGAGCAGGAAGCATCATGAAGACGTCTCCCGCATCATGGGCGATTGCAACCCACATATCAGGGGAATAGCGCACGGACTCCAGCAGAGGACCAAAGTATGCCGGATCAAGCGCCGCAGAAATTACACCGAGAAACCTACCATCAGACCCAGTGATAACCCGCGCAACATTAATCGTGAATGTGCCAAGTACCGTACGAAATGGCGGTGAAACGTACAGAGTGTCCGACTCAAGATGGCGTTTCGGTTCCTGAAAATAAGCGCGGTCACTAACATCCTTGCCAATAACCTCACCCCGATTAGCGGCGCGAATTATTCCGTCGGTGTCCACCAAAAGGATGGTCCGCATGGCAGGCATGGCATCACTAAGAATTTGCAGTCGCTGATTGAGGTTGCTTTCAACCTTGCCTGTGGACAACTCCTTGGCTAGTGCCCGCAAGACGTTATTTACTGAAATCAGGTTTTGGCCGATGTTCACTTGAACGACCTGGGCCTGGGTCGCCAATTTCACCTGTTCACGACTTAGTGTGCGCTGCCGCTCTTGATATAGGTTTAAGGCAATAGCGGCACCAAGGACCAACAACGCAACTGCAGAAACCAGCCATTGCCGGACCGGGGAACGCTGAGTAAGTGAGCCACGCGTCATGGAAGAATCATGCAATTGTTGTATTTAACATTTGCAAATAAGCATACACCAAAAATATCAGACAATTCAAAATGGCCTTCGGCGCGTCATCGAACCGATTCAATAACCGTATTGCAGGAGGACTCAATTGGTCATTTGATAGCGAACTTGCAGCAGGATTCTGGCCAATCCAACTCCGCCAAGGGTATATAATTCAACTCTAATGCGAGGGATTGAATAGAGGCATGCACAAGGTGCATAAGCCATCTGACTCGGCTTTTATTGAAACAGAAACTGACATGATCTCCGAATCTAGCAGGTCAGGAAATGTTTGAGTTTATTAGTTCCCCCCCTCCAGGGAACTTGCTCTATATGGGCGAATACAGCCCGGTATTGGTTACCTTCTCGCTGGCCATTGCCATCTTTGCCTCGTTTGCAGCACTGCAGGTGGCAGATCTCGTACGGGGAATCAACGAACGCAACTATCGCTACCTCTGGATTGCCTCGGGTGGTCTGACCATGGGGCTCGGTATCTGGACGATGCATTTCGTCGGCATGTTGGCGTTTAGTCTCCCCTGTAGTGTCGGTTATTCCCCGTGGTTGACCCTGCTATCGATCATTCCAGCGGTTCTCGCCTGCACCTTGGCCCTGTCGCTCATTGCCAAAAAACAAATTAGGCCGCTTACATTGCTATTGGGTGGTCTACTAATGGCAATGGGGGTCGGCACCATGCATTACGCCGGAATGGCAGCGATGCAATTGAATGGGTTAGTCCGATACGATCGGAGCTTATTTATAGCTTCTTTGGTGATCGCATTCTTTCTTGCGGTGACGGCCTTATGGGTGAAATTTTCTCTTGCCAGAACGGCAATTGCCCCTCGTTGGCACAACATTGCAGCGTCAACCGTACTGGGGCTGGCGATCTCCGGAATGCACTACACAGCAATGGCTGCGGCTTATTTTATACGTGACAACGACGTAACAATCCCTGAATCAAATTTGAGCCCTTCGCTTCTAGCTGCGGCTCTCTCACTGACAACACTGGCCATTCTCATCGGAACCGTAGTTGCCGTGCTCTCGAAGCGCCATTCATATTACGTACCCAAGGTACATGCACGAAGGTTGATATTTTTATTATTAATTTGGGCTGTCCTGGCGTGGAGTTGCGCATCCTATTATGCAAATCAGATGGCCAAGGAGATGTATCAGGAAGAGGCAAGTCGTGCCAATCAAGAAATCAATTTTATAGCCGAAAATCTTCAAGACAATTTCGATCTCCTTCAGGGAGTTCCCGAAACGTTGTCCATGAGTATGGCAGTTCACCTTGCCTTAGGTGATCCAGGAAAGACGAGGCCTAGCGTCACCGAGAGTGGAAATTCGGAAAAAGCTCGCTCAAGGGGCGCGCTCATCAAACAGCTCACAGCTTACCTTCAAGCGGTTGCAAGAACGCATAAGGCCGATGTCGTTTGGGTGATGAATCGAGAAGGTGATACGGTAGCTGCGAGCAACGCGGGCAGCCCAGACAGTTTTGTCGGCGCAAACTATCGGGAACGTGCCTATTTTCAGAGTGCGCTTCTGGGCAACCCAGGGCGCCAATATGCCATTGGAAAAACATCTCGCATTCCCGGGTTGTACTATTCCCATCCTGTTGTTGTGGATGGTCATGTACTCGGTGTTGTTGTTGCAAAGGTCAACATTCCTGACCTGAGTGCACGATTATTCGGAACGGGAGCGTTTCTGACGGACACCAACGGGGTAGTTATACTATCTCCAGACGCTGATCTTCTATATCGTACTCTATCAACATATAGCGGTAGTCGCCTGAGCCAGGAAGAGAGCCTTCAGCTATATCAGCGTAAAGAATTAGCCCCGATTTCGATCACCAGTTGGGGCGATGCCAATTTCCCCCGCTTAACTCGGATGAATGAAAGTGGCATACCGCTAATAATGGAAACACGGCTACTTTTTCGTGAGGGTGTCACTGTCTATCTACCGTACGTTCTTCGTGATTGGAATCGCCTAGAAATAGATCGGAACTGGTTGTTTCTATTACTCAGCGTCGCTGGCGGACTTTTGATCTACTGCATTTATGGCGGATGGCTATATCTTAAGAATATTAGTAGCGCCAATCGAAAGCTCTCCGACTACATCAATGAGCTCGCCCAAAGCCAACAACGATTCCGACTGATCCTTGATTCGATGGCGGAAGGAATCTATGGCACTGACGATAAAGGCAACTGCATTTTCGTCAATCAAGCGTGCATCGAAATGCTCGGATATACGAATGAGGAGGAACTCCTCGGGCAGGAATTGCATTATTTGATCCACCATTCGCACTCAGATGGATCGCCATATCCCGTTGCCAACTGTCCGGCATATCCCCCATTGGTTTCACCAGAAGGTCGCCACATAGTTGACGAGGTTTTTTGGCGAAAGGATGGTGCAGCCATTCCAGTTGAGTACTGGGTCCGCCCTGTTCTGGATCCCTCTCAGGAAATACGGTGTGTGGTCGCGTGGTACGACATAAGTACGCAACGCGAAGTTGAAGAAAAATTGAGAAAGCTTTCGCTAGCTGTCGAACAGAGCCCAAACTCGATTGTGATTACCAATACGAATATGGAAATAGAGTATGTCAATAAAGCTTTTACTCATGTATCCGGGTATTCATTTGATGAAGTGAAGGGACGAAACCCCCGGATTCTCCAATCCGGTCAAACGCCAGAAACAGTTTACAAATCGCTCTGGGCAGCACTGAAACGTGGTGAATCATGGCAAGGTGAGCTGATTAACCAGCGCAAAAATGGCGAGATATTTATTGAGTACGAAATTTTTTCGCCGATTCGTCAAGCAGATGGAACGATCACACATTTCCTAGCCATCAAGGAAGATATTACAGAAAAGAAACGTAATGCCCTGGAGTTAGAGAATTACCGTCTTCAACTAGAACAAATGGTTGCTGACCGAACCCGGCAAATCGAACATCTGAATGCCCAACTGGCGGAAAAGGCCGATGGTGCGGAAGCCGCAAATATAGCCAAGAGTGCCTTTTTGGCTAACATGAGCCATGAGATTCGGACGCCGTTAAACGCTATTACCGGCATGGTTCACTTACTCAAACGTGAGGGACTTACCGAAAAACAAAGTGATCGGCTGTCAAAGATTGACGCTGCAGGCCAGCACCTTATGTCGATCATCAACGACATTCTTGATCTATCGAAAATTGAGGCAGGGAAGCTCTCTCTGGAGGTAATTCCAATTCATGTGGGAGGACTTCTGGCGGACGTCGTGTCCTTAATGAGTGACCGGGCACAAGCCAAGCAACTGGAACTAAAAATAGAAACAACTGCACTGTCTGCCAATGTCCTTGGGGACCCGACTCGTATCCGCCAGTGCCTGATTAATTACGTGACTAATGCAATAAAATTTACAGAGCGAGGCTGCGTAATAATCCGCTCGCGTGTGCTTGAAGAACTTCCTAAGAGCATATTGCTTAGATTCGAAGTTGAGGATACTGGCTTAGGCATAGCCCCTGAAGCCCAATGCAAATTGTTTTCTGCATTCGAGCAGGCTGACAATTCGACGACTCGTGAGTTCGGTGGCACTGGTCTCGGCTTAACTATCACAAAACGACTGGCCGAATTAATGGGCGGTTTTGCCGGATTCAGCAGCGTAGCCAACGAAGGCAGCACTTTCTGGTTTTCCGTACGAATGCCAAAAGGAAATCCGAGCAAGGCGCCAATGGTCAATCCAAACTTTAATTTGTCCGCAGAAATGCTGCGGGAAAATTTTACTGGAACAAGAATCCTTTTAGCCGAGGATGAACCGATCAACCGTGAAATTGCTGTTGAGCTTCTTGAGGAAGTCGGTATGTCCGTTGATGTTGCAGAAAACGGCTTGGTAGCGGTAAATCTTGTACGCCAACATAAGTATGCCCTCGTGCTGATGGACATGCAGATGCCCCAAATGGATGGCCTTGTAGCGGCAACGAATATTCGCCAAATCCAAAATCACGAGACTCTGCCGATTCTGGCAATGACCGCAAATGCCTTCGCTGAGGACAAAATTCGATGCGTAGACGCAGGTATGGATGACTTCATTTCGAAGCCAGTCGATCCCGATGTTCTGTTTTCGGTTTTGCTGAAATGGCTGTCTCGTCAAAAAAGCCAAAGCACATAGACGATAGACTAAATATGGCCGCTGAAGTCATTTGTCAGGCAATAGTGCTGGGCGTAATCGATCTTTCGTTGCCTACAATAAAATGACGGACTCCGATAATGAGAAGGGAAGTGGCGGGCAGTGTGTGAGCTCTGTCATCTTTCTAGGAGTAGCGAGCCTACCCTATCTTAAAACTCGATCAGGAGCGTAGTCATTGCCAACGAGCAAGCAGTCCCACCTTAGCGTACTCAGTAATGTGCATTACATCAGCGCCATCACCAACTTGGCCGAACGGCGGCGTATCGTCACACACCGTCCGATTCATGCCAAAAATGGGATCAAACTTGTAGACAGTGGAGTCCATATCACGGCGACCCTTCGTGACAAATTAGGGGCACATAATCTGGTGCCAACTATTGACGAATGTCTCAGCGTAGAGGACGCCGTTACCCCAGACAACTTGGCCGATTCAGTCGGCTTCCTGCTCGCCGCGCCACCCTTCAGCATGCTCGTCGATTCACCGGAAGCCGGTAAACGAATCATTGACGCATTCCGAAAAATTTCTCTTGATCCTTTATTAGTCTTCAAATTGAGCCTCGCACGAGACCAGTTTCCGCAGATATTCAGCCATAGTTTGGAAGTTGCTGTCTGTGCAGCAATCATCGCCCAGTCGACAGAAGGTAAGTTCGCGCAGAACGTCACGATGGCCGCTGCATCGGGGCTTTTTCACGACCTAGGTCTTCTCCATATCGATCCCGAGATACTCCGCTCCGAGCGAGACCTGAGCGATCAGGACCGTCAACACATCTACAGCCATCCAGTTATTGCCTATCTGATCCTGTCAAAGGTTCCTGAATGGCATCCAACAGTCAGTAGTGCCGTCCTCGAGCATCATGAACGCATTTGTTGAGTTGCACGTAAAACTGACCCACTAGCCCCATAGATTTGCATCGAATTTTGACCCACGTATAGACACTGACCTGCTCGGGGAACGAGCGGGGGAATCAGGAGTGATCGACGTGGCGTTATTAAGCGTAATCAGGCGCTGGCACCTGCGCGATGGCATGGCCATCCGTGAAATAGCCAGACGAACGGGGTTATCCCGAAACACGATCCGAAAGTATCTGAGCACCGGCATCGTCGAACCGAAGTATCCCGAGCGACACAGCCCGAGCAAGCTCGACCTGTTTGCGCCGAAGCTGGCGGCATGGTTGAAGACGGAGTCGAAGAAGAGTCGCAAGCAGCGGCGAAATCTCAGGCAGATTTATGCCGATCTATGCTCGCTGGGCTACGAAGGCTCCTATGACCGGGTCGCCGCCTTCGCCAGGCATTGGCGACAAGCTCAGCAGGAAGCTGCCGGGACAACCGGGCGTGGCACCTTCATTCCCTTGACCTTCGCGCCGGGAGAAGCCTTCCAGTTCGACTGGAGCGAAGACTGGGCGGTCATTGCCGGGGTAAAAACCAAACTCCAGGTTGCCCAACTGAAACTCTCCTACAGCCGGGCGTTCTTCCTGCGGGCCTATCCGTTGCAGACCCACGAGATGCTGTTCGATGCCCATAATCACGCCTTCCGGGTGGTAGGTGGCGTTCCAAGGCGCGGCATCTACGACAATATGAAGACGGCGGTGGATCGGATCCGGAAAGGCAAAGCTCGGGACATCAACACCCGTTTCAAGGCCATGGTCAGCCACTTCCTATTTGAGGCCGAGTTCTGCAATCCAGCCTCTGGTTGGGAGAAGGGGCAGATCGAGAAGAATGTTCAGGACTCCCGACATCGCATCTGGCAGGGTGCGCCGGCCTTCGAGAATCTGGATGCCCTCAATGCCTGGCTGGAACAGCGATGTCTGACGCTGTGGCAAGAATTGAGACACCCTGAATTGCCCGGCACGGTCGCAGACGCCTGGGCCGATGAACTGGCTCTACTGATGGCAGTGCCAACCCCTTTCGATGGGTTCGTCGAACATACCAAGCGTGTCTCACCAACCTGCCTGATCAACTTCGAGCGTAACCGTTATAGCGTCCCGGCCTCATTTGCCAATCGGCCAGTCAGTTTGCGGGTCTACGCCGATCATCTCGTCGTAGCAGCAGAAGGTAACGTGATCGCCGAGCATTCGCGCGTGATTGATCGCCGCCATCACGATTCAAGTCAAACCATCTATGACTGGCGCCACTATCTTTCGGTCTTGCAACGTAAGCCGGGCGCTTTAAGGAATGGTGCGCCCTTTGCAGAATTCCCCGATGGCTTCAAGCGCCTCCAGTCGTCGCTCATGAAGCGGCCAGGTGGTGACCGGGAGATGGTCGAGATTCTTGCCCTGGTTCTACATCACGATGAGCAAGCGGTACTGACGGCGGTCGAGATGGCCCTCGATGCAGGCGTTCCCTCGAAGCAGCATGTGCTCAATCTGCTTGGGCGATTGGTGGAGTTGCCGCCACCGGCGCCGATTGATGCGCCTCAGGCACTGGTGCTGAAGATTGAACCGCTCGCCAACGTCACACGTTACGACAGTCTGCGGGAGGTGCGTCATGTTGCCTGAGGCCATGGTCACTACTTTGAAATCCCTGAAGCTCTTCGGTATGGCACAAGCCATTGAGGAACTGGCTGCCCAGAGTTCGCCGGCCTATCTGAATGCACAATCAATTCTGGACAGCCTGCTCAAGGCCGAATTGGCTGAACGAGAGGTCCGCTCGGTCAATTACCAGATGAAGATTGCCCGTTTCCCTGCTTACCGTGATCTGTCGGGATTCGATTTCACGCAGAGTGTCGCCAATGAGGCTCTGGTGCGCCATCTCCACCGTGGAGAGTTCATGGATTCAGCTCACAACGTTGTGCTCATCGGTGGGCCAGGCACCGGCAAGACCCATCTGGCCACCGCCATCAGTGTGCAGGCCATCATGCATGCTCATCAGCGTGTCCGCTTCTTCTCGACGGTCGATTTGGTCAACGCTCTGGAACAGGAGAAGCAGTCAGGCAAGCAGGGGCAGATTGCCAACCGTCTGGTGCATGCTGATCTAGTGATCCTTGATGAACTGGGCTATTTACCGTTCAGTCAGAACGGTGGTGCTTTGCTGTTCCATCTCATGAGTAAGCTCTACGAGAAGACCAGCCTGATCATCACGACCAATCTGAGTTTCTCTGAATGGGCCAGCATCTTTGGCGATCCGAAGATGACTACTGCACTGCTCGACCGGCTGACTCATCACTGCCATATCGTCGAAACGGGCAACGAAAGTTACCGTTTCAGGAACAGTTCAACCAAGGTTAGCAAGGAGGTGAAGACTAGAAATCCATCTGTGACTTGAGCCATACTGAGGCTCATCGGGTGGGTCAGATTTCAGTGCAAATCCCGGGTCAGTTTTACGTGCAACTCAACACTCAAGAATGTCATTGATGATGGTTAGCAGTTTTTTAGAAGACAGATTGACCTTGTTCAGTTGATCGATCAGCTTGGGATCCGTCGCCTTGTGCAGGGCTAGGTTGGTGAGTCCGATGATGCCACTCATGGGGGTGCGCAGTTCATGGCTCATTGTTGCCAGGAAAGTACTCTTGGCCCGACTAGCTGCCTCGGCACCTTCTTTGGCAATTGACATGAGGTGCCCCCGGATTTAGTGCCAAGGGCGTTTTAGTAAAAGTCCTTGGTTTGCACTTCTAAAGACATCCTTTCCCGACAGGATCGTCGGGATCACTGGATCGGTGCTTGGCTGCAAACTCTGCGGGCGTCAGGTAATCCAGTGAGCTATGCGGCCGATGCTGGTTGTAGTCGCGGCGCCAAGCGGCAATCAGGATACGAGCCTGAGGCAAGCTCGTAAACCAATGGTCGTTCAGGCATTCATCCCGAAACCTGCCGTTGAAGCTCTCGATGAACGCATTCTGCGTCGGTTTGCCAGCCTGGATCAGCTTGAGCTGCACGCCGTGCTGGTAGGCCCATTGGTCCAACGCCTTGCCGGTGAATTCCGGTCCCTGATCGGTCCGGATCGCCTTGGGATAGCCCCTGAAACGCGCAGCCTGATCGAGCACCCGGGTCACGTAATGTCCCGATATTCCGAAATCGACAGCGAGATCGATGGCCTCCTTGCTGAAGTCATCGACGATGGTCAGCACCTTGATCCGGCGGCCATTGGCTAATGCGTCACTGACAAAATCCATCGACCAGACCTGGTTCGGTGAGGACGGCAATTCCAGCGCCTGCCGCTCGACGGCCACACCATGTCGCTTCTTGCGGCGCCGAACCGATAGGCCGGCATCGCTGTAGAGGCGATAGATACGCTTGTGATTGACCTGAACGCCCTCACGGCGAACCAAGGCATGCAGACGGCGATAGCCGAACCGGCGACGCTCGCTGGCTAGCTCAACCAGTCTTGCCTGCAATTGCTCATTCTCTGGCTGTGCCGTCGATTCGTAATGCAGGACCGTGCGCGACAAACCCACCAGCAGGCAGGCACGGCGCTCGGAAATCGTTGTCGATTCACGCATCACCATGACTGCCTCACGCTTTTGCTGGGGGCTCAGCGTTTTCGGCCTAAAGCAGCCTTGAGTGCCTCCGCATCGAGGATCGATTCGGCCAGCAGACGTTTAAGCCGACCGTTCTCGGCCTCTAATTCCTTCAGACGCTTGGCATCTGGAACCGACATGCCGCCGAACTTCGCTCGCCAGTTGTAGAACGATCCGTCACTGAAGCCATGTTGCCGACACAGTTCCTTGATCGGTATGCCGGCTTCTGCCTGCTGCAAAAAGCCGATGATCTGCTCTTCTGAAAACCGCTTCTTCAAGTCCATTCTCCTTCTCGAAAACGGACTTTACTAAATTCCCCGTGGCACTGTTTATGGGGGGCACCTCAGACAAGGCGATCGTACGCTCTTGAACCATATCTTCTAAATGCGAACGGTGGCGGACTAATTCCAGTTCGGCAAGTTTTCGGTCAGTGATGTCCCGGTTGGAAGCGCGACGCCCCATGCGTTTTCCATCTGGATCGAACACCGCTTGGCAACCATGAACTATCCAACAAACCTGACCACTCTTGGTTAGGATACGGAACTCTAGAGTACATACGTTTTCAGTTTGAATTTCCTGGAGATGATTGCGGAACAGATCGCGATCATCCGGATGCACAATCTCTTCAAGCAAAGCGGGATTCCGGATGAATTCGGCTTGCGAATAGCCCGTAATGCGTTGGCATGCTGGGTTGATGTAAAGCAGCTCATGCTGCTCGCCTTGCCAGTATTCCCAGTCATAGGTGAAATCCGCGATGGTGCGAAAGCGAATTTCACTTTCACGCAAGGATTGTTCGTTCAGTATGTTCTCGGTTACGTCTTGAACAACGCCAATAGAGACCACAACTTTCCCCTGATGGTCCGTCTGATGTTCGCAATGTTCATGCAGATATTTCTCCTCCCCGTTGGGGAGGAGCAGACCGTAAGTTATGTCGTAGGGGGTGAGCGTAGTCAAGGCCTTATCAAAAACTTGCTGAACACGCGCCCTATCTTCGTGGCGAATCAACGCAAACCATTCCGCTTTGCTCAGCGGTTCTAGCGAACCTTGGCGGCCATAGATGTTGAACATTTCATCCGACCAAGTAAGCGTCTGGCTTAAAATATTCAAGCGCCAAATGCCAATGTGGGCAATGTGTTGAGCGCTGCTTAGCATGACATCTTGCTCGGCCAAGTTCTGGCTGATCTGCCGAGAATGCGTTATGTCCATGCCAAAGCTAATGGTGCCGACGGTCTTGCCATTTTCCTGAAGTTCACTGTTCTGCCAGATGACGGAACGCTCATGTCCATCTTTGGTGAGGACAGGATTTTCGAACTGATTTGGAATGCCCTTTTCTAACAAAGCCATGAACATTTTTTTGACATCGGGGTAGCGCTCCTCCGGTACGATAGTCTCGAACCAGTTATGCCCCAGTAGTTCGTCTGCGCGGTAGCCAGTAATTTCTTCAACAGCAGGATTGATGCGCTTCACCTCGCCCAATAGATTCAGTTCAACCACCATGACGTTGGCAGTATTAATCAATTTTTCCGCGTATTGCTTGGCTGCCTGTATGGCTTGTTGCTCACGGTCAATGCGCAGCATGAAAAAATGGATCAGGGCATAGATCATCACCATGAGTAAAGCGCTAACCCAGGAGATCAGTCTGACCATTTGATTGGCTTCCTGAAGAGCCGGGGTCAACGGAACGCGAATCGAGATCAGGGCGCGGATACTGTTCGGATTTTCGAAAAAGCCCTTTTCACTACCGTAGGTGGCAAGCAATTCTCCAGGTGCATTTTTCGGGTCGCCATGGCATTTGAGACAGCCCGTGCTTGAGCGGTCGATAGGAATGGCGAGATGGAGTGTCGGTTCGCCGTTCTGCTGTACGACCTCACGTATTTCCTTAAGCTCACCACGATTCATCCGGGCCAGCAATGCACTTTCGAAAGCATCTGCCTGGTTGATCGGATTGCGCGGATTATCGGCGGCAAGTTTGAAATAGATTGGCGGTAGACCAGCCCTTTCACGTTCCTTGTTGATCAGTTCCTTGATGCTACGGGCTATGTAAGTGAAGGACATCACCTTGGGGGAGAAGTATTCTTTGTATAACAAGCCCTCACCCTGCAAGCGGTAAATCTCCGGTCGTTGCGTTTCCGTGACGTAACTGTGTACCGCTTTGTGACTGAGCAAGGAGTCCAGCGCATCCTTCTCTGCTTCACGGATGGCATAGCTCTCTGTTTGCTGGTGAAAAATAACGATTAGAACAAGGTAGGCCATTAAGAAAACGGGCACCATGAACAGCAAAACAGACCGATTTTTCTGCAGTGTTGGAAACCAGTTTCGGGTCATGCTGAAGCCTTTTTAGATTGCTATTGTTGTTATTTTTATCCTATAAGACTAAAGTTATATTGTCTGTCAGACATATCTTACATTTTGGTAGTTTTATGCAAGCAAATCGGACGGCTCGAGAGCCTCTTTACGCAGATGACACCAGAGCCTTGCGGGTGCTGGATGCGATTGATGCCAATATTGCGGTACTGGATAGTGAGGGATACATCATCAGCACCAACAAGGGGTGGCGCAGCTTTTCCGCGAACAATCGCCATCCCGATGGATCGCTTCCCCGGCAAGTTACGGTTGGTGCGAATTATTTGGTGGTATGTTCGGATGCGGTTGGTGAGTCATCTGAAAATGCCATGTTGGTCTATAAAGGCATACGAGCGGTCATAGACGGACGGAAGCGACAATTCAGTCATGAGTATCCCTGCCACAGTTCTGATAGGCAGCGCTGGTTTCTAATGAAGGTAAAAGCATTGCCTTCTTCTAGCCCCAGGGAAGTGGTTATTACCCATATTGATATTACTGAACGGCATCGAGCCGAAACAGAGTTATTCAACAAGCAGCGCGAACTAAATTCCGCTTTGCTTGATCTGCAGGAAATGGCCGAGCGGATCAAGTCCTTGCTCGGGGGCAGCTATCTGCCCGCTAGTAAAGAACGGGACTTGAGTTTGGCAAGACCTTCAGCACCTGATGAATGCATGCTCGAGACCCTTTCTAGGCGGGAAAAAGAGATTCTTTCGGCACTGGTGCGAGGTGAACGGAATTCAAAAATTGCCACCCAATTGCAACTGAGTCCGAAGAGCGTATCGACTTACCAATCGAGAATTTTTGAAAAACTTAAAGTCGATAGTGTTGCCCAACTGGTGCGCTTGGTTTCAAGCGCTGAGCTCAAATAAACGTTACCCCTAACTCTTCGACGTCGCCCCATTTTCCTTAGCAGTGGGCTTTAAAGTCAGTTGGGCGTCGATTCCACACAAAGTACAAATGGCCGGTCTGTACTCAGAACCAGCCTATTCTCTCTCAGGATTGGACCGACTGCTTTGGCCGATTTCCCGTCTAGCGCCCTTTGTCGCGGCTTACTCTAAGCTTCGTGTTCGTCAGTCAGCCCTCGAATTTACCTTCACAATTGCTTTGAAAGACGTAAAAACTCAATCAACTGCTTAGACGGCAGTGGCCGGCTAAAGAAGTACCCTTGCATTTCATTG
Organism: Dechloromonas sp. HYN0024; assembly: GCF_003441615.1. NCBI lineage: Bacteria > Pseudomonadati > Pseudomonadota > Betaproteobacteria > Rhodocyclales > Azonexaceae > Dechloromonas > Dechloromonas sp. HYN0024. The sequence goes on from NZ_CP031842.1 coordinate 598,890, forward strand.
CACCCAAGCTGTCTGAGGATAGCAACCTGATGGTCGGTCTCTACGCCTTCAGCTATCAATTGAAGATTGAAATTCTTGGCAATACCAACAATCGCCTGAATGATCGCAAATGAGTCGCTAAATGTTTTGAGGTCACGCACGAAGGACTGGTCGATCTTGATCCGACTGACTGAGAAACGACGAAGGTAATTTAGGGACGAATAGCGAGTCCCAAAGTCGTCGATTGATATATTTACTCCGGTCTCTCGAAGATGTTTCACCCTTTCAACAATGTTCTCGGCATCCTTCATGAGGAGACTTTCGGTAATTTCTATCTCGAGTAACTCCGGGGTAATCCGGAATTTATCGAGAGGAAGTCGAATTCGCTCCAGAAGATCGGCGCGATCAAACTCTCGGGCCGAAAGATTCACGCCCAATCTGAGCTCTCCGAAGCCTTCTTCCCTCAGGCGCACTAATTGCGCACATGCCTCGCGCAGGACCCAGTCACTAATGGTGATGATTAGCCCAGTGTCTTCAGCAATAGGAATAAAAACATCAGGGCTAATCATGCCTGCACTAGGATGATGCCAACGAATCAGTGCTTCGACCCCGACGACCTTTCCAACTTCAGCATCGATCTGTGGTTGGAAATGTAGCTCAAACTGATTTCCCTCCTTAACAGCTTTCCGTAGATCATTTTCTATGGACAATCGGTCAAGGTGGGCCGTATGCATATCTGGCAGAAAAGCCGTATAGCCGTTCTTACCCTGTGCTTTGACTTGGTACATCGCCATGTCTGCACAGCGAATCAACTCTTCGGGGGTCGTACTATTGTCCGGGTAGACTGCTATCCCAATGCTGGTTGTTGCCAAAAATTGGGTTTCGCCAAGCTGGAAAGGACTGCGCAGTTCCTCGATGATTTTCTCGGCAACGATATACGCATCTTCAATATTGCCGATGGTCGGTAGCAAGGCAGTAAATTCATCACCACCTTGTCGCGCCAAGGTGTCGCCTGTGCGCAAGCAGCCCCGGACGCGCGCAGCAAACTTCCGAAGCAACTGATCTCCAACTTGATGACCATAGGTGTCATTGACCAGCTTGAATCGATCGATGTCCAGGAACATCACGGCAAGCTTCTCCTTGCGCCGATCTGCTTGTGCCATGGCCATCTCCAGGCGGTCTACGAAGAGTATTCGATTTGGCAGCTTGGTTAGAAGATCATGAAATGCTTGGAAGGTGATTGTTTCTTCTGCTTTCTTGCGCTCCGAAATATCGCGCGCGACACCAGAGGTGCCTAGGAAGACTTCTGAAGGTCCATCATTGCTCGATTCGTAGACTCCTTGCGAACTCAAAATTGCCGTCATGACCTGGCTGCCTCCCGCTCGAAGAATGGAAGGCTTGTGTTTGAAACGGACTTCAAGGTTCCTTGTGGCGCGTTCTCCGACTCGCCTCTCGTTGAAGGCATATTGGACATGCTCGTGATCACGTGGATCAACGACGTTCATGTAGTTTTGTCCGACCAATTCTTCTGGGGCATAGCCCAGTAAGCCATTCACTCGCCCGTTGATGAAGGTGAATCGGCCTTCACAATCGAGCGTAAAAATTATGTCGGGTGACTGCTCGACGAGAAATCGGTGCAGCTGCTCGGAATGCTGGAGCTGAGCAGAGACGAATGCGAGCTCCCTATCGCGCCGTCGATTCGCCAAGGCCCGGCCGACAGCGATGATCATGTCATTTGGGTCGCAATCTTTGCGCAGGAACTCAAAGGCACGATGACGTAATGCATGGATTGCCGAGTTGATCGACTTGTCTGCACTAAATATGATTACCGAGGTGTCAATTTTGTGGGTGCGCATCCAATCCATGATCTCCAGACCAGAGATGTCTGGTAGCTTTAGGTCCAGAATAACCAGATCGGTCTTGCCCTCCCTGAGGGTTGCAATAGCCTCCTGCCCAGTGCTTGCCTCGCTAATTGAGCGGTGGTTATCGGCCAGCAATTCCATATAGGCGCGGCGAAATCGCGGCTCATCGTCAACAATCAGAACGTTCTGGCACGTCTGAATGGTTGGCACTTTGGCGAGTTCATATAGCGCGGTGATGGCGTTCATGCGCTATTTTTCCGATGAAGATTTTCGGTTCTTGGGAATCAGCAATGCAATGCTGGTTCCGGCGCCTATCTGGCTTCGGCAGGTGATCAAGATTCCTTCCTGCTTGGACAAGAGGCCAACCACGGAAAGTCCCAATCCGCGCTGAGAGGTGTATACCATTGGTTTCGGATGATAGATGGACTGGATAGTCTCCTCCGGCATACCCGGACCATTGTCATCGACGCGCAACTGAACATAGCTTGCTCCATCATGAATGATGTTGTCGCTGACCGATATCTTGATGGTTTTTCCCGCGACGAGTGCTTCCGAGGCGTTTTTCCAGAGATTCAGAACGATCTGCTTCAGGTTGTCACGATTGATCTGAACGGGCAGTTCGATCTGGGGAAGGGCCGTTTCGATCCGTATTCCCCGAGAATTGAACAAGGGGTCCGCATAGAGCAGCAGGAAGTCATTGAGAACGCTGACGAGATCAATAGTTGTGGCTTCAGCACTTCGTTTGAGGGCATGGGTCATGTGCCCCACAATGTTGGCAACTCGATCGATCTCCTCGGTCAGTACAGTCAGTTCCTCGCGAACACCATCTTCCGGCAATTTCCGTTCGAGAATTTTGAGATAGCTTTTGATGATGCCAAGGGGATTTCCAGCTTCATGGACTATCTGCCGGGCTTGCCGTGTAAATTGGTGTGCCAGTTCCTCTTCAACTTGCTGGCGATGCTTGTTTGCCTCAGTCAGGGCATCAAGACTGATGGCAGCGATTTTTCCGAAATTGGCCAACCAGGGAATCCGGCGCTGAAGACGACCGTACTGCTTTTCTGACAAACCACAAATCATCACACCGACAGTGCGGCTGCGCGCCAACATCGGGATACAAAGCAGGCCATCGGCAGAGAGCGCTCGGGCCAGTTGTAAATCGAGCAAGGTTGGCGATTCGGTCTGATCAAATGTGGTTCGTACCTGACGACCAATGACGGCAGCGGCAGCTAATGCGCGGCCTGAAATCATCGGAATGGAAAGTTGCCGGAAAATTTCCGGCTGCGCCCCAACCTTGTCGCCAGACAGCACATCGCCTTTATCGTTGGCGAGCAGGATGGCCACTTTCGGGAGTTCAAACAGAATCCGCGCGGACTCCCTTAAGGCGAGCAGTACCTCGGTATCGCTCCCGAGCTGAAACAAGTCCTGTTGCAGTGGTTGTAACAATGCCATGCCGCCGACCATCGTCGCGATATCCTCCTCTGCTTCGCTCGACGGAGGAGTAAAAGGGGCGTTGGTTGCAGCTATGGCGGAGCTTCGTTTCGGAAACTCGTCGGATACTTTGATTCCCAATGCTTCTGCAATCTGACGGGTGCGCTGGATCGAACGTTCTTTGGCATCGAGCAGCGCAGATATCTCAAGCTTGAGACTGCAGTGATTAAGGACCATGCCTATTTCTGGCGAGTTGTCGTCGGTGGCACTCATTGCCTGAGCGATCCAAATAATCTGAGGTAACGAGGTCGCCGTCAGTATCTGCACTGCAGAAGCATGATGAAAAGCCACGGCATCGGCTACCTGGGTGTCCAGTCCCCACTGATCGATCAGCCAGCCCCCTACCTCGGCATGGGTCGTGCCAAACAGCTGAATTTCCTCAGCCTGAAGCTTGGTGTCTTCAGCAGAATTCTTCAGGTAGCGACGATACGGGTCGCCGAGTGCTGTCAGGAGGATCAGCTCTCCGATGTCGTGCAGCAACCCCGCCAGATAGGTTTCGTCAGGGTGCGGATATTCCACCAGTTCAGCAACGCTGCGGGCAAGCTCTCCAACCAGGAGAGAATGGCTCCAAAAGTCCGCAACAGTTGCTGTGTTGAGCTTGGGATTGCGGTCAAACAGTCTTTGAATGGAAAGGCAGGTCGCCAGAGAGCGAACCAGGCGTGTTCCAAGTGCAACGAGACATGCTTCAAGAGTCTTTAGCTCGCGCCCGAGGCGCAGCGCAGGTGAATTAGCGACACTCAGAATTCGGCTAGCCAATCCTGGATCTTGCTCGACGATTTTTGCCAGGTCGCCCGTCGTTGCTTGATCATCGTCGACGGTATTCATCAGTCGCAAGAGCATCTCAGGCGGAGATGGGAGGTGACCACCTTCGATAGAGTCTTGAACCGTCTGAGGTATTCGTTTCATGAGTGTACCGAATCGATGGTCGTCTATAGGCAGAACAGGCAATTAGGTGCTTTAGCCATGAACTACACCGTTGTTGAGCGGGAGCACTAAAATCAAAATCTATTCGATACAAATGACGTAATTCTTAAAAAACAACGTTCCTGAGCATTGACTGAGCTTCAGCACTTTGTCATGTGCGGAAGTTATTGATTGGTACTTCGTCCGCCATTCGGGAGCCTCGCTTTCCCTGCCAGTTGTACGTCGTTAATCCGTTCTCTGATCCAAACCTTCCTTCATGGGGGGGCAAACTAAGTTCGTCCTAGCTTGCGGTACAACGTATTCCGGCTGATGCCAAGGTGGCGGGCTGCCAGGGTTACGTTGCCGCCTGCTGATTCAAGTGCATTTATGGCGGCTTGACGGCCGATGGCGTCCATGCTCATGACATCCGATGGTGGTGCCTCGATTCTTGGCTGAAAAGTGCGCCGAGGGTGCCGAGATGCCTTAGCGGGTTCGAACAGCTCTTCGGGTAGGTGATTTTCTGTGATCAGCGACTCATCGTCGTCAAGTAGCGCAATGGCGACACGGATTACATTGAACAACTGGCGAATATTGCCCGGCCAGGAATAGCGTTTGATGGCATGCTGGGCCTCTTCGGAAAAATAGACCTGCAGCCCGCGATGTGTCGTTTCGGTTGCTGTGATTTTGGCTACCAACGACTGAATGTCGGTCCGTTCCCTTAAAGGCGGTATGGTGACGCTCATACCATTCAGGCGGTAATAAAGATCTTCCCGAAAGTGTCCCCTCGCAACTTCGTCACGCAGTTTTCGGTGGGTGGCGCAAACCAGCGAAATATCAACCTGTATTGCGCGAGTGCTACCGAGGGGCGTGACGCAGCGTTCCTGCAGGACGCGAAGCAGGCGGGCCTGCAAGTTGTGTGGCATGTCGCCAATTTCGTCGAGGAACAGCGTTCCACCATGTGCCTGCTGGATTTTGCCAGGCGCGCCTTCCTTGCGAGCCCCGGTGAAAGCCCCCCCCTGATAGCCGAACAGTTCGGACTCGATCAATGTTTCGGGAATAGAGGCACAATTCAATGCGACAAATGGGCCCCTGCTACGTGGCCCACTGTTGTGGAACGCTTTAGCAAACATTTCCTTGCCGGCACCAGATTCACCTTGAATCAGAATCGGAATATCCTTGCCAAGCATCCGCCGGGCACGCTCAATCGCGGCTTGTAGGAGGGGGTCGCCGTCGCTCAGCGTATCCAGCGTCGGACCTGATGGCGAGATTGCTTCGGGGCTGTTAGCCATGGGCATGATTGCCTGGGCATCTTCGATGCGGCTAGCGATAGCCAGTGAAGGGAACTGGCCACGAAGCTGGAAGAACAGGAATTTGCCGTTGGTGTTGATTTCTAATCGACGTTGAGGTGCGTGACGTAATCGATCAATCAAGGTCGACAGGTTGCTTTTAAAGACCAGCGAAAAGTCGCGATTCACAGCATCCTCTTGGCGAATACCAAGGAGTTCGGTGCCATTCCGATTTATGGCTAGTATCTGGCCATCTGGAGAAACTGCTGCGATTCCTTCTTTTGGACTACCCAGGTAATCACTTCTGGTATGGAAACAGACCAGAAGGTCACGGGAGTATGCGGATTCGAACAGTCGCCGTTCCACAATGGCAGTCGACATGCAGACTAAGCCAAGGGTATGTTGGTGGTAGTTGCGATAGTCGCTAGAAATATCGAGAACTCCAACCAAACATCCATCTGGTCCGAAAATCGGGCTGGCTGAGCAGGTAAGGAAGCTGTTCCGCTCAAAGAAATGCTCTCCTCCAATAGTGGATACGGGGCTTTTTTCTGTGATGGCGGTGCCGATTGCATTGGTGCCGCGATGAGGCTCCCCCCATGATGCCCCTGATGTCAGTGCGACACGGTCTGCGCGGTAAACAAAGTCGGAATCGCCAATCGTTTCAAGTAGGAGTCCGTTGGCATCGGCCAAAATTACCATGCTCCCGGATTTTCGAATCTGTTCGTAGATATGTTCCATGATCGGTCGCCCCTGAGCGAGCAGAAAGCGATTCCGATTCCGTTCGGCTTTGAGGGTAGGGAGATCCATCCCCTCTGTAGCTGGAATGATATTGTTTTCGTTCAGACCGAAATGCCGGCAGCGCTGCCACGAGCGGAGGATGATCGGGTCAATCAGCCCGTCAGGAACGTAGCCTTCATCGAAAAAGAGTTGCCTAGCCCTTTGTAGCCTCTGGCCGTTCAATTCGGTTGCTAGTTGAAGTTGCTCCATCGGCTGTTTCAAGATCAAAGCGTAATTAGTTTATGGCAAGATTTTGATAAATCGAAATACTCAGGTATTGATAATCTAGCGAGGTACCTAGAGTCCGTCTTTTTGCTTGAGTTAATAATTAATGGCGAAGCGATTGTGGTGATTATATTTAGGGTGTTCGGGTCCCGATCCATCTCGCGGCCAGATAGGTAACGTTTGTCCGGATCCCTGATGTCGCGGCATTTTCTATAATTCATGATAAAGGCCTTTTTTATTTTGATGCAGACAGGGATTTTATATAGGCAACAATTTTCCATATTTCTTCCGGTGGAATGCTGTCTTTCCATGTTGGCATTATGTTTCCACCCCGTTGTCGACCATTTGAAATGGTGTCAAATATAGCTTGGGGATCCCAATTGGTATGTGTCTTGAAAGGGCGGGTCTTCCCCGCCTCCCCTTCTTGCCCATGGCAATAGGCACAAGTTTGAATAAATCGGGACTTGCCTTCCTGAATTATGCTCTCCTGTTCAAGATCAATTCCGATACCAGTTCCATTGTTATGTGTTTCATTTGACCCCTCGGCGGGAGTCATGAACATGGAACAAATGAGCGTTGTAATGACCAAGAAATAACTACAAAACGACGTTTTATTTGGCGGGGTCGAATGGTGTTTATTAATCATTTTTATTGGCATTTAAAATTTTGACGCCATCAAAAAAACCGGGAAAATTCATTGCTGAATTTCCCCGGTTCAATTGACAGATGGTCTTACTCGATAGTGAAGGCGATTACAGCAGATCCACCTTTCGATTCCTTAAATTCAGGGAATACACCTGAGGCAAAGCCCGGAAACAGGGATCCGAACCCTGTCGGAACGAGGATGTATTGCTTGCCGCCGACTGCATAGCTAGTAATGCCAGCGCGGATACCAGATCCGGTATTAAAGTTCCAGAGTTCCTTCCCATCCTTCGCATCATAGGCATGTACGTAACCGCGCGAGTCACCGTTAAAGACCAGATTGCCACCGGTTACAAGCACGCCGCCTAACCCTGGGAGAGCATACTCAACTGTCCAGGCGCGCTTGCCAGTAATCGGATCGACAGCTTCCAGTCGAGCGGATTGCTTTTTGCCCGGAGGGGGTTCGAAGCCAAATGCAGAGAATCCAAAGTATGGTTGCGAGAAAGCCATCTTCTTCGGATCGTTCTTGTCAGCCACGGTCACACGATTACAGAACTCATGAGCATTGGTATACCAGAGCTTTGTCTTCGGGCTATAGGCACCCGCATTCCAGCTACGGGAACCAAGCACGCTCGGGCAGAACAATTTGCTTTTGCCAATCTCTGGCTGATCACGGCCACTGAGCTCACCAGTTTTGGGATTTACGGACTTTACCCAATTGATATTCTCAGAAAGGGGCCATGTGTTTAGGAGTTCCCCTGTCTTTCGATCCATAACATAGACATATCCACCCTTGTTGAGATGGATCATCAGATCTTTGCCATCTTTGTCGATCATCACATACTCATAGGCAGAGTCGTAGTCCCAAACGTCATGAGGGACTTCCTGCCGATGCCAACGCAATTTTCCTGTTTTTGGCTCGATAGCGAGAGTCGTCGCGGTGTAGAGGTTATCCCCCTCCCGTACGGTGCCATCGAAGTCCGGTGCTGCATTTGAGGTGCCAATGAAAAACAAATCGAGCTTTGGATCATACTGTCCAGGTAGCCAGGCTCCGCCACCTCCGGTCTTCCCGCTATCTCCGGGCCAGCTAGCCGGGTCATCCTTGATGATCTCGAACTTCCAGAGCCGCTCGCCTGTTTGTGCGTTTAATGCATATAAACGCCCCTGCTGAGCCAGATCTCCACCTGTCGGCCCTTGAATCAGAACATCACCAGCCAACACGGGAGGCGATGTAAAGTTGCAACCGCTACATTGCTTCGGATCGGCCAACTCTACGTCCCAGAGTTGCTTACCTGTTTTCTGGTCAAGTGCGATGACTCGACCATCTAGCGTGCCAAAGTACACCTTGCCATGGCCAACAGTAACCCCACGGTTATAGCCGTTAAACAGCAGTGTATTTACTACAGGATCCAACTCAGTGTAGTAGTGCCATATTTCCTTACCTGTAGCGCCATCGACAGCAAAGACCCGATTGTTAGGGCCAATGTAATACACAATGCCATCCAACGTAATCGGCGTAGCCTGCATGCCTTGGGTGATATCCCCGGGCTGATGAATCCACGCTACTTTTAGTTTTTTGACATTAGTCTTATTGATCTGCTCAAGTGGGCTAAAGCGCCAGCCGCGATAATCGCGATGGTACTCAGGCCAGTTGGCCGGGTTATCTACGCCCTCTGCTGAATGGGCGGTAGTCCCCATTCCTAGCATTGCAAATACAGGGGCTACGGCCATTACTGCAACCTTGAGATTCGTTGAGATACTCTTTTTCAAAGCCACTCCTCCTCATCTTTCAACGGTTATAGCGTCAATAATTTGTGTCTATTGACGCGCCTATTACTTGACTTAACCTGTCCGCAATACAACCCGGCGGTCAGCCTTTCGATACCTATGTAGCGATTAGAAAATTGGGTGTGATCCCGTTATATAAACCGCACCCAACCCTTGTGAGCCGCATTCCAAAAAAGGCGACTTAGCCCCTGAGAAGGGGAGCTATCGGCTGACTCCAATAGCTATTTGCAAATGGCATGCCAACCAACAAAGCATTGATAAGTGTATGAATTAGCTGCCGAAATTATTTTCGTGACGGAGCGCTTGGAAGTCTGGGCGTCCGATTTCTGGATGACCGTCCGATTGCTGGATTGGGGGGGGTGAATGGCAGCGTGTAATTGCTACGTCAGGTCAAATGGTGTTGGCCACGCGCCTACCTGGCAAGGGGTGCAATATGGATATTTCAGGCCGCGCATAATGGCTCGTGCCGGCGTAGCAACGGAAGGTGCTATTTTGAATTCGCCGTGAGGTAAAGCCAACGTGGGAAAGTCCCCAGCTGTTTGGTAACGAAACTACCCAGCGATTGGGGCTTTAGTTGTGGGCTTTTCGAGGGGGGGCACCCGCAAGGTCGGCGATTTGAGAGTGGCGCAAGGGCGCCTCAAGGTGCACAACAATAATTTTTTAAAATCATCAGGCGTAGGAAATATTTTCCCGAACGACATAAAACTGCTTCTTGTCGTTCGGGAAATAATGCTGCTTAGAATGTGTGCTTGATACCCATGTCGAAGCCGTTGATGCCGCCACCGAGAATGCCGTCGCTGTTACCCATCGGGTTGATGGTAAATCGCGCATTACTGTCATTCTTGATGTGAGCAAAATCAGTATAAAGTTCGGTGCGCTTAGACAGCGCATAGCGGGCGCCGATTGAGATCTTGCTGGCGTCAGCATTGGTCAACGTCTTATCCTTCACTTGGCCGTAGCTTAGTAGTGCTTTCGCCTTGCCGAATGGGATCGAGGTGCCAATTTCCCAGTTGCGCCTGTTGTACTGTTGATCAGCAGTAAGGCCACCCAGTGCGCCACCCAAGGCATTGCCACCAATGAGTGAGTTCTTATCTCCCTTGATAACGTCGTAAATACCAAAGACCTTTGCAATACCAAAGTCATATGAGGCGCCGGTCACGACAACGAACAGCTTTCCATCGTTGTAGCCGACAGCATTGGTCGTTTCATAGGCGAGATCGAGACTTAGGGGGCCGTTTCCGTAAATCAAGGCAGTCGTAAACAGGCGATCATCACCTTTGTTGCCACCATCGGGAATACGAGTGGCAACACTATGAACTCCGTTCAGCCCGCCCTCAGTTGTTTGGGTATTGGTTGACGTGGCAAGAAGCAAGGAGATGCCGTTAAAGCTAGGGGAGATATAAGCGAGTGCATTCGATGCGCGGTCGTATTGAGTGGTCATCGAAGCAAAATTACCTACGGAGTAATTGCCAAAGGGATTGTACTTGGCAAATAGCGCGTAGCGATGGCCATTCAGTAACCCTGCGACTGCGGTACCAAAACCACCGGTGAGCCCAACGTATTGGTGACCCTTGCCGAGGCCTGCGACATCGGCATATGCATTTCCCAGACCGGAGCTCTGGTCTGGAGTGATGACATATTGGAGGTCGAAAATTGCCTTAAGTCCATTGCCCAGATCTTCTACACCCTTGAAGCCGATGTTGCTTTCGGCCGAATTGCTTTGAAGTGCATGTTGGCTCTGTGTTTTAGCTAAGGCACCATTATTGCCACCTCGGTACAGGTAGCCCATATCGACAGTGCCATAGATAGTGACATTGGATTGAGCAAATGCTGCACTCGAGGTAATAGCCGCCACGGCCAGCGCAATGAGTTTTTTCTGCATTGAATTGTTCCTTTATCATTTTGTGTGGGTGAACACCGGGGCTTGTTTGGCCCCGTCTGAATCTTTCCTCCCCCATCTCCGAGTGGAGGCCAGCGTTCAATAGCACTCACTGCAAAACCTGCGCCAGACAGTGGAAAATCAACGCAAAATTTTCATGGAAAATATTAAAGCCATTGATTCAGTGGGTTTTTTTGTTTGGCTGAAACAGTCGCGTATAGTCCGTGAAGCGTTCAGTTTATGAACGATAATGAACTGCGATCAGATATGACACGGTGCTCTTTGCATCGGAAAATGCAATATATTTAGTCAGCCGGATTTCTTCAGTGAATCTGATGGTGACTATGTGAAGTCGCAGCGTATTTATTGTAGCTGGCCAGTTTTTCGCCGACAGAAAACAGCGGGACTATTCAAAGAAAATACGGGGAGGCTTTACGCCTCCCCGTATTTTTTGTTGCTCTTGATCACTCTACGAGTGCGTTTTCATGGCGATATCGTGAATTGAAATAGAGCCATGTAGCGCAATAACACGCCGTTGCAGCGATTTGATTATTCGGGTGACTTGGCCCTACATCTCGAGGCAGATCTTTCCGAAGTGACGATTCGACTCCTGGTATCGAAAAGCCTCGACAATTTCTTCTAGTGGGAAGCAGCGGTCAATAATTGGGAGCATCCCATTAGCGTCGATGGCTCGGATCATGTCCTGCTGCTGCGCTCGATTACCAACTAATACACCTTGCAGTCGGAGTTGCTTGATCAAGGCTGTAACGATGGAAACTTCTCCGCCGAGACCGGTAAGTATGCCAATCAGCGAGATATGGCCACCAACCCGTGTTGCGATCATAGATTGTTCTAACGTCGCAGGGCCACCCACCTCCACCACGTGATCGACTCCGCGACCGGAAGTCAGTTCGCGTACAACTTGGCCCCAGTCGGGCGTGGTTCGGTAATTCAGGGTGTAGTCGGCCCCCATCGCACCCAAACGCTCGAGCTTTGTGTCCGAAGATGACGTGGCAATTACTTTAGCTCCGACCATTTTGGCGAACTGCAAGGCAAAAATAGATACGCCTCCGGTGCCCTGAACCAATACGGTATCTCCCGCTTTGAGTGCGCCATCAGCTATCAGCGCTCGCCATGCCGTTAATGCGGCTGTCGTTAGCGTAGATGCCTCTGTATGACTCCAGCCTATCGGAGCGTGGGTGAAGGCATTTACATGTTTAGTGACGGTTTCTCTCGCATAGCCGTCGATACCATCACCCGGAACGGTTGCAAACCCTTCAACTGGTGGCGTGCCAGCTAGCCAGGTCGGAAAGAAGGTACTGACCACCCTATCGCCAACCGAAAACTCGCTGACGCCAGGACCTACTGCAATGACTTCCCCTGCCCCGTCAGCCATTGGAATCCGAGGTTCGACCGGCCCCCACATTCCGCTTACGACTGCGAAGTCGTGATAATTGAGCGAATTTGCGTGCATACGAACGGTAATTTCGCCCTCTTTGGGATTCGCTGCTTCGCGTACGCCAATGATTACATTGTCGTAGCCGCCACCTGGGTTAACTACGATTGCTTTATGTGCCATAGCCGATTCCTCAATGGAGTTGCTGATTGTGTAGAGCTCGATTCCGCGATTTCACCTACGCGTACGTTTTCCGTTTTCCCAAACCTTTAATTTGAATATTCCAACCCTCAACTTCAATGTCCGGAGATTTGCTGCTTGGAATGTTGTGGCTTAGCCAGCAAATTGTTGGAACCGGACATGGTGAATTCTTGATTTCGACCGCATCTTTGTTGGAAAGGTTGGCGAGCCCTCGCCGTATATCTTCAATCTCTTCTGGGGCTAAGTCCCTTGCGATGAAGACGAGCCGCCCTCGATGGTCAGTAAATGCACTTTGTGCGGGCCACTTTGCGAGATTGATGGGTGGGTATGCAACGTCTTGTACGCAGTGAATTACACGTGGTAGGGGGTCACCAACGATGTCCATTAGTCCTTTGACACGTAACAGACGGCTTCCGTATGTGGTCAGGATCTTTCCCATACCGACAGCAAATTCGTACCACGGAGTCGGGGTGTCAAATTCCACGATAAAGCTTTTTACTGAGTCATCATGTCTTGCCACTTTTTGCCCATGGCTCTGCGCTCTTTGAGGCCTTCCTCGCCAGCTTGGTGGTGCACTTTTTCCAGCCTTACGAGTTTGTTCGTCGCGAATTTGTTCTTCGCCCAGCCAGGCTGCGACATCAGGTGTCTTGCCTGTTGACGTGTAGATTCCGCATCCAAATAGAGCATCAGGTCTAATTCGACCGTGATCAATAATTATTCTCTTTGCGCTCGGATTAAGGGTGTCTAACTTTTTATTAAGTTCGAGGCGAGTGTCGATGTCTGCCAGGTCGCATTTGGTGATCAACAAGCGATCGGCCATAACGACCTGGCGTACGGCTTCTTGATGGAACTCCAGCTGCATCGTCGCATGTGTGGCGTCGACTGCTGTAATGACCCCGTCGCAGCGGTAGCGTGCCGAGATAAACCATTCCTGCATGAGCGTGTAAATCACCGGGACAGGATCAGCCAGACCTGTCGTCTCGATCAGTACTCTCGTTACAGGAGGGATTTCTCGTTTCGAACTTCTGTCGGCGAGGGTTTTCAGCGCCTTTACTAAATCCCCCTGAACGCTGCAGCACAGGCAACCTGAGTCGAGAATCATTAAGGTTTCATCGACCTTGTCGACCAAGTGATGGTCGATTCCTATTTCTCCAAACTCGTTGATTAGCACAGCTGCGCCAGCCATTTCAGGCAGATGAACTAGGTGGTTCAGCAGGGTGGTTTTTCCTGCGCCTAGGAAGCCCGTGAGCAAAGTCACGGGGATCCGCTTGTCGTCCGTAGCCGTTGGTATGGAGGCGTATGCGGAGGTCTCGCTGGTCATTATTGGGTCCCTTGTTTCTCTGGCATGACTAACCACAAGCAGTAGAAAAAAATGCCGGGGCTCAGCCCCGGCGAAACTGCCACAGGCCAAGCCGAGGGGGCGAGGCCTAGCAGAGGAGACAGATGTGGTGAGTGACAAGTGTCAGATTCACCCTGCCTCCTAAACAGCAAAAGCTATGCCGATCTTTTGGATTGTTTGCGGATTTTTCTGTATTCATTTGATTGTTATATGGAAATTTCTTCCCTCGACTAGGGAAATGAATGCGTTAACGCTTTTTTCTGCGTAGGACTTCCGGACATTTTCGTACGCTGGTGACCAATTTCCGGTCGTCTAGACCTTTACGTATTTGTGTCGGAACTAGGACGTATCAGCGGCGCGATTTGCCATCCAACAATCGGACGCTCATCCGGAAATCGGACGCCATGGATTTCCATAAACGAAGCAGGTTGGAAAAATAAAGTTCGTTAATTCAAATAGTTACGCTTTTTCTCTTCAGTGGCACGCCCTTTGCGAAAGAGTGATCGAGCCAGCCGGTAGCTGAAACGGTTGGACAAGACCCACACCCGGAATCGCACAGCGTTCACACGGTTTACCTATTGGGGGCGGTGATACGGGCAAGGAAATTAATTAGCAAACCTTGGTAGGAGGAAATGCAGGATGGGATTGCAAATCAATATAGATAACGGTGGGACGCTCACCGATATCTGCATCATTCAAGATGGATCGGTCAGTAAAACCAAAGTTCTGACTACGCCCTATGATCTGAGCAAATGCTTTTTTGACGGGCTGACAAAGGCTTCTGGCGTCATCTATGGTGAGCAGAATGTTGCTCGCTTGCTGGAAGAAGTCGACTTGATCCGTTATTCGACGACGCAGGGTACGAATGCTATCTGTGAACGTAAGGGTTCTCGCCTGGGGCTGATCTACTGTGGTCCGGCGAACGATCTGGCGGTTCGTCTGGCGGAGCAGGATGAAGATCTCTACGCGGCATTGGTGGGTGACCGGGTTGTTCATCTTGAGCCTGATGCAATGCAGCGTGACGACGCGCAGATGGTTGCGGTTAAGGCGATCAACAAACTGACAGCCGCAGGTGCAAACCGTCTTGTCGTCAGTTTTGATGGCAAGACTTTCGTTGACGGTGAAAACCTGTTCCGGAAGATTGCTCTGCGCAAATATCCGCGCCACCTTCTCGGGGCTGTGCCGATTCTCTATGGCAGCGATCTTGGTTCCGACAGTGATGTGGTGCGCCGTACCTGGACTGCGCTCATTAATTCCTTCCTTCATCCGGCGATGGAGGCATTCCTGTTCAATGCTGAGAATCGCCTGCGCGAATATCGGACTAAGAACCCCTTGCTGATCTTCCGCAACGATGGTGACTCGTCGCGCGTTGCCAAGACGGTTGCGATTAAGACCTATAGCTCTGGTCCTCGGGGTGGTATGGAAGGTATGAAATCCTTCTCCCGTCTATATGGTTTTTCCGATGTTGTGGCTATCGATATTGGTGGCACAACGACCGACATTGGTCAGTATGTAAATGGCACTGTTGCTGAGCAACGTCGTGGTCATGTTGAAGGCATCTCGGTGTCTTTCCCGTTGTGCGAGGTCATGAGTGCTGGTGTTGGCGGTAGCTCGATTTTCAAGGCACATGAAGGACGCATCGTAATTGGCCCTGAAAGCGTTGGTGCAGTTCCTGGCCCAGCTTCCTTTGGTCGTGGTGGGAAGGAAGCGACGATCACTGATGCCAGCCTGCTGTGCGGCATTCTCGATCCGAAGTCGTATTTCGGTGGTGACTTAGCACTTGATGCCGAGCGTGCCGCTGCGGCTGTGAATCTGAATATTGCTCAGCCACTTGGCCTCGGTCTGGATGATGCCTTACTGCATATGCAGCACGCGTATGAAGAAAAAGTCGCGATTGAGCTGCATCGGTTTACCAAAGTGTCGCCGGACACCAAGCTTCTCGCCTTTGGTGGTGCAGGTCCTCTTAATGCCTGTGGCATTGCTGAAAAGGCGGGTATCAGCAGCGTTGCTGTGCCAAAGATGGCGGCGGTGTTTAGTGCCTATGGTATTGGCGAGTGCGATATCTCTCACCACTACGCCGTAACCCTTCATGACTGCGATAACAAGGCGCTTCGTGAGGCGCTTGCCGCGCTGAAGACCAAGGCATCTCGCGACATGTTTGCTGAGGGATTTGCCGAGGGTAGCTATGACATTCGTGCCCGTCTGGTAGTGCTGGTCGACGGCAAAGAGGTCGGTTACGACCTGGCTGATAGTGCTGTTGTGCCTGATGCCCTGAAGGGAACTTCGCTGATGGAGCTTGAGTTGAGCGCAGTTAAGGCGCTTCGCACTGAGAACCAAAAGCAGGCCACGTTTGTTGCCGGTAAGAAAGCAAATCCGGATGGTACGCGGACTCTTCTGACGAAGGGTAAGGGGCGAGTTGATGTTCCGGTATTCAAGCTTTCGAGCATGGCCACTGGAGACACCGGTGTTGGTCCCGCCATTATCGAAGAAGACTTCTTTACCTGCCGGGTGCTGGATGGCTGGAGCTTTGTCATCAGCGACGCGGGCGACATCCTGCTGAACAAGAAAGGCTGAAAAAAATGAAAGTTTTGATGACCGAATATCTCCGTATTGATCTGGAGAAAGAGCAATGGGAATGCCGGGTCTGTAATCACGTCGTTGGCCCGGCTACCAAGAGCTACAAGGAAGGGATGCTGGTGCATAACCGCGATCCGCGTGAAATTCATCCGCCGATTATCGATCCGGATAAGTACCGCTTTACCTTTAGTCCGGATCCGGAGTGGGTTCGCATTCTTGAGTACTACTGCCCGTCTTGCGGAACCATGGTGGAGAACGAGTATGCCATTCCTGGCCATCCGCCCCTCTACGACATGGAAGTTGATCTGCCTGCTTTGAAGGCGCAGTGGTCGACCCGTGAAGAGGTCCCTGAACCGGTGGTTGGGCCTGAGGTCGTCCGCGGTACTGGACATGGCAACCACTAATACTGACCAGGCGAATCGCTTACCTGTTGAAGAAGGTGAGCGGGGCCCGGAGCGAGGAATCAAGGAGATAATATGAGGCGAGTTTCTGTTGATATCGGTGGTACCTTCACCGATTGTTTCGTGGTTTGGGATGGCAAATACATTGAGGCCAAAGCCCTAACCACTCACCATAATCTGGCGCTGGGCTTCAATGAAGCCCTCAGCAAGGCGTATCACGTCTTGGGCTTGGAGCTTGAGGAAATTCTGGCTGAGGTGGACTCTGTCCGTTACGCCACGACCTTGGGTACCAATGCGCTGATTGAGCACAAAGGCCCGAAAATCGGCATGTTGGTTACTGCCGGCTTTGAGGCGACTGTACCCCTGAGCCGCGCCCGCGGCTATGGTGAGGGCCTGGATGGTCTGGGTCAGTCGGACATGCCCAATGCGTGCCGTCCGGATCCGCTGGTTTTGGCGCACATGATTCGGGGTGTTCGGGAGCGTGTCGACTTTCAGGGCAAGTTGGTTATGGCTCTGGATGAGGACGATGTGCGCGTTCAAATTCGCTCTTTGGTAGACAAGGGTGCGGAAATCATCGTTGTTGCGCTGGTAAATAGTGTGGTTAACCCGGCACACGAGCAGCGTATCGAGGAAATCCTCCTTGAAGAGTACCCGTCCCATCTGCTGGGCGCGATTCCGGTAATTCTTTCCCACCAGGTGGCTGGCCGTAAGGGCGAGTATGTTCGCGCTACATCTGCCATTGTTGACGGCTATCTGCACTCAACCATGTATCACGCACTTTCTGCACTTGAGCAGAATCTGCGGGCACATCGCTATGAAAAGCCGATGCTGGTGATTCATAACTCCGGTGGTATGGCTCAGCTGAATTCAACCGATGCGCTGCAGACGATCCACTCTGGCCCGGTTTCCGGTATTGCAGCGTCCGAGCACCTGGCAATGCAGGCTGGTTTGGGTAATGTGGTAGCCACCGATATGGGTGGTACCAGCTACGACATCGGTATCGTGGTTGACGGTGGTATCAAGCACTATGACTTCAATCCGGTTATCGATCGCTGGTTGGTCTCTGTGCCCATGGTCCACCTGGTCACGCTTGGCGCTGGTGGCGGATCGATTGCTAGCTATGATCGTATGTACGATACCGTCAAGTGTGGTCCGCAAAGTGCTGGCTCCGATCCCGGTCCGGCCTGTTATGACCGTGGCGGTATGAATCCGACCGTGACCGATGCTGACCTCGTTCTCGGATATCTGGATGCCAAGAATTATGCGGGCGGCTCGATTCCTCTGAATGCTCGGCGTGCCGCATCGGCGATTGAAGATGCGCTGTGTGATGACCTTGATTGTTCGGTGATCGAAGCAGCCATGCTTATTCGCGAAAAGGTCGATGACAACATGGCCAATGGCCTGTTCACCGAACTGCGTGCTCGTGGTTACGATCCCAAGGACTTCACCATGCTGGCGTACGGTGGTAATGGTCCGCTTCACTGCTGCGGTATTGCTCGCAATCTGGGTATCGAAAAGATTTTGGCTCCCCCGTTTAGCTCGGTGTTTTCTGCCGTAGGTGCAGGGAATATGCATCAGCTGCATATTCATGAGCAATCGCTATACATGGTGCTGTATGACTCCAATACCCGTCACATCTTTGATGACTACGATCGTTTTAACAACATCGTTGCGGAACTGAAGGAACTGGGTACTCAGGATCTTCTCCGCCAGGGTGTGCCGCGTGAGCAAATTTTCCATAGCCTTGAGCTTGACCTGCGTTATGGCAACCAACTGGTTCAGACGACGGCTGTGATTCCTGCGCATGAGGTGCACGGCCCAGCTGATGTGCTGGCGATTATTTCTCAGTTCTCCAACGACTACGGCAAGCGCTTTGGTGAAGGTAGCCAGGCTCCGGAGGCTGGTATCCGAATCAACACCATTCGCGTAGCGGCGTTCGTTCGCCTTGAAACGGTGCAGTTCGAAGATATCAAGCCAGTGCCCTCGCATGAACGCAAGGGCCCGCCGGCCCCGGCGTCTTCTCGCAAGTGCTATTTCGTCGGCCATAAGGAGGCGTTCGATGTTCCGGTTTGGGATCGGGCAGCGATTGTCCCGGGCGTCCAGATTCCGGGCCCCGCCATCATCGCCTCCGAAGTGACTACCTATCTGGTTGATCCGGGCTGGAACTTTGTGTCCGCGAAGCAGGGCGCCTCTTGGTTCCTTCGCGCCTGATCGATACCGGTTAGACGGACCCTAAATAATTGCAAGGATTAAAAATGAGCGATATGAAAATGCCGAATGCGGCCAAAACGTTGAGCCCTGAGGACGTAAAGTTGGTTAAGAAGTTCCTCAGTGATACAACGCTTTTCCTGGGCCCAGACCCGGAAATTATGCAGAACCACGACTTGATGCCGCGCACCGACATCGAGGATAAATGCATCAAGAAGGTCAGTGAAACACACACGATCGCCAAGATTCGCGACCGCATTCAAGCGGGCTGTGATGAAGGTTATGAAATGGTTGAGCAAATGGGTGCAGCCCCGGGGGCCAAGTGGGGCGACGTGATCACTGGCGTCTACTCTGCTTCTGGTGACCTCGCGATTGCTAGTGCTGGTGGCGTGCTGATCTTTTCAGCTCTTGTGCATCACCCGATCAAGTTCATTATCAAGAACTGGATGAACGATCCGACGGTTGGCGTGCGCGAGGGTGATGGTTTCATCCACAACGACTCACGCTATGGCAATGTGCATAACACTGACCAGAGCATGATCATTCCGATTTTCCACAAGGGCGAACTGGTTTGCTGGGTTGCTTCGACTGTGCATGAAGGTGAAAACGGTGCTATCGAGCCGGGCGGTATGCCTTCCATGGCGGAAAGTCCGTGCGATGAAGGCTTGAAGATGAGCCCGTTCCGTGTTGTTGAAAACTATCAGATCAAGCGTGACATTCTGACCTTCCTGCAAAACTCCGTACGTGAGCCGAAGCTGCAGTACGAAGATATGAAGGTCAAGCTCTACGCCTGTCTTCGCATCAAACAGCGTATCGAAGAGACGCTCAATTCCGATGGTCCGGAAGCGCTGATTTCTACATTGCGCCTGACCATGGAAAACGTACGGGCAGAAGTCATTCGTCGAGTTAGCGAATGGCCGGACATGACTGTTCGTACGTACATCATCCAGGACTCGACCTTGCGCGAAAACTGTGTGGTGAAGATCAATTGCAAACTGACCAAAACCGGCGATCGATTGATCTTCGACTTCCGTGGATCCAGTCCAGAGTTTACCAACCGAGCGACCAATACCATCGTAGCCGGTCTCAAGGGCATGCTCGCGCAAGTCTTCCTGTGCTATGTATGGCCGGATCTGCCGCGAGGTCAGGCTGCTTTTGCGCCGATTGAAGTGATTACTGATCCGCATTCGATCGTTAATTGCTCGTACGATGCGCCTAATTCGCAGAGTCTGATGTCAATCTTTACTGGCTTTACGGCTGGCCAGCACGCTGTTGCCAAGTTCCTCTACAGCTGCCCTGAGAAGTACACCAAGGTTCACGCCCCGACCTTCAACATGATTAACACCTTCATTTGGGGTGGTGTGAGTCAGCACGGCGAAACGCTGGGTAACCTTTGTGCAGACTTGAACGGCATGGGTGCTGGCGCTCGCTCCGATATGGATGGTGAGCATGCTCTGGCCCCAATTTTTGCCACGATGGCCGACATCGGTGAGCAGGAGCTGAACGAAGAAGACGTGCCTTTCCTCCAGCTGGTCTCGAAGAAGATGACCATGGATGCTGTTGCACCTGGCAAATATCGTGGTGGTCAGGGTTACACCATGATGGTTTCCACCAAGGACAGTGAACAGTGGGGCTTCATGACCGTTTGTCAGGGCGCCAAGATTCCGCCGATCCAGGGGCTGTTTGGTGGTTATGCTTGCGGCGCCTATCCTCTGTGCAAGGTCAAGGATGTCAATGTCTATGATGTTCTCCTGAACGAGCCTGAGAAGTTCAAGCACTCGATCGCGGAAATCATGAATGAGCAGCCGTTTGAAGGTGCGGATTACACCACCCACCACATGGGCATGGGCTTTGAAATTTCCAAGAAGGGCGAGCTGTTCATGATTTCGCAGGGTGCAGGTGCCGGTTATGGCGATCTGCTCGAGCGGAATCCGGACGCAGTCATCAAGGATATTGAAGAGCACCTGATTTCTCAGGGTGTGGCTGAGCAGCTCTACAAGGTGAAGTTTGATCCGGTTACCTTGTCGGTAAACTATGACGCCACCAAGGCCGCCCGCAATGAGGAACGAAAGGCTCGCTTGGCCCGCGGTGTTCCATTTGCCGAGTTTATCAAGACCTGGAACAAGCCGAAGCCGCCTGCTTACCTGCAATATTTCGGCTGCTGGGGTGATGATGTAGACACGCTCTACGTCGGCAGCCCGGATATTACACGGAAGGCAAACGAGCCCCGTCCGAACTACATGCGTAATCCTAAGGACGTTCGGATTGACGAACTAGAGGCACGTCTGGCTGCTTTGGGTGCTCATGGAGACGAAAAGAAATGAGCCAAAGCCTCGCCGATCTCATAAACGCTGATGGAGTTCCGGTTGGGCTCCGGATGTGGCTTAAGTCTTCTGCTTATACCCAGCGCCTTCTTCTTGGGGCATCGGGTGATCCGTGGGTGAGTGCAAGTCAATATCTTGCCTATTTCTCTCAGGCCCAAGGCTTGTTGAAGCCGGATGTGGCAGTGATCGAGGTGGGCGAGCTTTTTGATTCATGGCTGAGTAGAAATCCCGAGTTCAAGCCTGAGATGGTGGGAAAGCGAAAGCTTTCCTATCCATTGAGGAAATTGCTCGAACAGCCTCAGCCTCGTGCACTATTGGCTGAAGTTGTTGAGGCTGTTCTGGCTCACCTGCGGGGCCAAAAGCCATTGGTGCTGGCCATGCCTTCCCCTCGGCATTGGTTGCAACATGCCAATACCTTGGCTGGGCGTGAAGCGATAGACGTCGATTCAGACAGTATCGAGGATTCGGCAATGTATATCGCAGATCTGGCCCGTGCCGTTTCGGTATATGAGGTGGGTGGCCTACTGTTTGAAGAGGCAGTAGGCGATCAATCCTCTGAACCAATCGATCTCGAGTTGTATCGGCCAATCATTAATGTGGCAAAACACTACCGTTGGCCACTAGCAGTTCGGCTCGGAGATGCTGCAGTGGTTTCCAATATTGCGCTGTCTGAGATCGAGGTCTTAATTAGTGAATCTGGATTGGAAAGAAGCGGAATGGCACAGGGAGTCAACGTAAGTGCCACTCTCTGGAGTAATGATGCGCTTCCGCCGTTAAAGGCGAACCAGTTCTATTTCGCCGAGGTACCGAGAGACGAACGTCCTGAGCATGTATTGGACTGTCTTGCACGAGTGCGTACGTAGTTCATTTAACTAGCGTATGTCACTTTCAGCGTAGTTGCAGCAAAGGCATTAGCGGGCGGGCTGTCGGATTTTCCGGCAGCCCGCTTTGCTTTTTTGGAGGCGCGAAAAAGCAAAAGGCCAGAGTAATTACGTACCTGACTAAGGTGGCCTTTGGCGCGCAATTGATTTCACAAAACGTAATTTGCCCCGTCCGGTAATCACACGTTTGAGTCTCAAAGCGTCCGAATGGATACCGAATTGCTGCGACGCAATATCCGCAAATTGCCCAATCGTGTATTCCAATGAGATTAAAAAATATTTGTAAATACAATGGCTTGTTGAATTATTTTTAATTCGGATTCGGTGTGGCATCCAGGTTGCTATTGGATGTGTCAGGGGAAATGTTGGCCCCCAGAAATTTTGTCGCGAGTGGGTTGGCCGTTGATGGCTATTTCGTACTCGGTTTGTTAGTCGCCAATCAGCTATTTGATGGTCGTTAAGGGGGAGGGTAAATGCTACCAAGCTTGGAAAAATTCGAAAAAGAGACACGGGTGGGGGTGACTGTTGCGACCTCGTTGATACCGGTCGCAGTGATCGGAGCCTTGCTGTATGCCGCATTCTTTGTCAAAGCAACGGCTGAGGTTTCGTCTGTAAAGCCACCTGAGATCGAGCGACGTGATCGCTTTCTTGGTGTGGCGATGCCCGCAGAGAATGTCATCTGGGCTGCTGGTAGCAATGGCAAGGTGGTTCGTAGTGACGATATGGGGAAAACCTGGACGGCCCAGACTATTCCTACCGCAGAAAACCTGCAGGGGATTGCTGCGTGGGATAGCAACCGAGCAGTTGCGGTTGGCGGCAATGGCGTTCTGATTCAGACCGATGACGCTGGACAGACCTGGAATGAGGTTCAGGTGCCTAAGTCGGAAGTGGCCAACAAGCTGCTTAGTGTGCGTGCTTACGACAATGGAAAGGGTTGGGCTGTTGGTGAGTTGGGCGCAGTCCTCCAAACCGTTGATTTTGGCCATACCTGGAAGCGTGCCTTGCCGGAAAAGGACCAAGCTTGGAACGATATTAGTTTCGTTGGTAATTACGGATTGCTGGTCGGCGAGTTTGGCCAAGCCATGAAAACGACAGATGGTGGTGCAACTTGGCAGTCATCGACTAGTGGAGTCCGTTCCAGTTTGATGTCGGTGTATTTGCGTGATCAATCTAACGGTGTTGCTGTCGGCCTTTCAGGGGTGATTCTGGTTACCCATGACGGCGGAAAGCAATGGTTCATGGCTGAGCGTCAGACGCTCGAGCATCTCAATAATGTGATTTGGGATGGCGCCCAATGGGTGGCGGTTGGTGACAAGGGCGTGATCGTCACTGGCGACGCTGAGGGTCGGTTCTGGAAGGCCGGGCGCGTCAGCGAAGGCAACTTGGGTTGGAACACTCAGGTGTTGCGCATGCCTGCAGCAGGCAAGGCAAATAACTACATTCTGGCCGGCGCTAGCTTGGCTCATCTAACGCCCGATCATCTCACCGTGTTCGGCCGTTCAGCAGACTGATCGACAGAGAAAATTCCATGAAAAATAAAACTTTCAAGATGGTTGGAGGGGCGATTGAATGGTTCATTCGCCATCGAATCCTGGTTGTCTCATTCGTTATGACAATTACTGTGCTGATGGGGTATCTCGCCGCGCAGATTGAGGTAAAGACGGTATTTAGCGACCTGCTGCCGCGCAACCATCAGTACATCAAGGTTAACGACCAGTTCAAGCAGACATTCGGCGGCTCGAACATGATTAGCATCATGCTCGAAGTTGAGGATGGCGACGTATTCCAGATGAAGGTCCTTGAGCGTGTTCAGACAATTACCAAGGCGCTTCAGCAGGTCTCCAACGTCGATAGCTATCAAATCGTCTCCTTGGCCTCCAAGAAGATCAAGGAGGTCAGAGCCTCCACCGATGGCATTGAGTCTCGTCCCCTCATGTGGCCAGATCTACCTAAAGATCAAAATGAGATTCGAATCCTAAAGGAGTCAGTGCTTAACAATCCTTTGGTGTTTGGTGCCTATGTGTCTCTCGACATGAAGGCAACGTTGATTACGGTCGACTTTGTTGACGCGGGTATCAATTATTCGAAGATTTACGATCAGATCAGTGCAATTACGGATGCGGCCGAAGGTGATGGCGTCAAGGTTCGCATCGTTGGAGAGCCGCTGCTCTATGGCATTGTCGGTCACTATCTGACGGAGACACTGCATCTCTTCCTGATTACTGTTGCTGCACTGGTTGCGCTGCTATTCCTGATTACCCGGAGTTGGCATGGCACTCTGCTGCCGTTGTCAGCTGGTGCACTGAGCGCGATCTGGGCCCTGGGCGCGGCCAAACTGATGGGCTTCCATCTCGATCCGTTGGTGATCGTGGTGGCATTCCTGATCACCGCGCAGGCAATTTCAAATTCGGTACAACTTGTATCGCGCTTCGATGATGAAGTGGCTAATGGTATGCCGAGTGCGGCTGCTGCCGCTAAGGCCAGTCTTCAGAATCTGTTTAAGCCGGGTCTGCTTGCCGTTGTTGCTGATGCCGGTTGTGTTCTTGTCGTAGCGCTGACGCCGATCCCGATGCTGGAAAAAATTTCCTATATCGGAACGGTGTGGATTTTTTCCATCGTGATTTCGGCGCTACTGATGACTCCGGTGCTGCTTTCCTGGTTTTCGACTAGTGGCAAGAAAGTTCACCCCGTCAATATTTCTCCAGTTCTTGATGCTGTTCTTGGCGTCTGTATCCATATCGTTTCGACGCGTTGGCGCTATGTGGTCCTCAGTGCAACCGGGATTGCTTTTGTTTTGACCGGCATTTACGCATTCAACCTGAAAGTTGGTGATGCCAACCCGGGGTCGCCGATCCTTTGGCCGGACTCTCGATATAACAAGGATGCCGCCGCAATTAACGGCAAATTTCAGGGCTCCGATCGAATGTTTGTTGTTGTTGAAGGCAAAGCAGAGGGCGCACTGAGAGAGCCTGATGTTTTAAAGGGTATGGAAAGCTTTCAGAAGTATATGGAAGCACAGCCTGAGATCGGCGGGAGTATCTCTCTTGCAGACGTACTGCCCGCCGTTAAACGTGTAGTTCGAGAAGGGAACTCCCGCTATCAGGAGTTGGGGAACAGCGCGAACGAGAACGGCGAGTTGGTCTACATGTTTGTCTCGGGAACAGACCCGGGCGATATGGACAGATTCGCCGATCCGCAGGCCAAAAATGGCGCTATCACGCTGTATTTCCGTGATCACCAGGGCGTCACCATCAGCACTGCAGTGCAACGTATCAAGGATTACATCGAAACGCATCCGATGAAGGATGCAGAGATCCTTCTTGCAGGCGGACTGGTTGGTGTCCTAGCGGCAGTTAATGAGGTGATTCTATCCGGGCAGATTGAGGCTATTGCACTTGCCCTGTTGGTGTTGGTCGCCTGCTGTGCATTCACCTATCGCTCTACCGTAGCGGGCATGTTCTTCATGGTCCCCGTCCTGTTCTCCAATACGCTGACATTTAGCTATATGGCATGGAAGGGCATTGGCATGAACATCAACACCCTGCCGGTGGTTGCTCTCGGAATTGGCCTGGGTGTGGACTACACCTTCTACATCGTTGATGGCATTCGCGAAGAGCTTCATCACGGTAACTGCACCATTGAAGAGGCCATCACCAAGGCTTTGCGTAGCGCAGGTAGGGGTGTGTTGGTCACCGCAATCACTTTGATCACCAGCGTGATTATCTGGAGTTTCTCGTCCCTGCGCCTGCAGGCTGACATGGGAATCCTGATCGCTATCTGGCTGGGCATCTCTGCAGCATCTGCATTGTTTGTCATGCCAGCCTTGGTCTATGTGTTCAGGCCAGAGTTTGTTGTAGGCAGCAAAAGGCATCCGGTGGAAATCGCGGAGCAGGAAGTTCAACCGGCATAGCCAAACCGATGGCGTTTATACCAAGCGCTTTGTCGATGGTTCTCAACGAGAAGAGGGTAAACAAGATGAGACAAAAAAGTGGCAATTTGTATCGAAGTATTTTAGGGGTGGCTGTTTCTCTGGCGTTGTCGCAATGGAATGTGGCAGTTAGTGCTGAGGAGTCAACGTCTGCTGATGACAATGGGAATAGCTTCCACTTGGGTGGCTATGTTCGTGGCTGGGCATCTTTCAATATGAAAGATCAGCCGGAAACGAAGGCTGACGACAAATGGAAGCCGTCGATGATCCGTGGATCATTACTGCTGGACATGGATGCCAAGACTGGGCCCCTGAAGTGGAAAGCTGTTGCGCGAGCTGATCGGGAATATAAGACCGACTATCTGAAGGATCTTGAGGCACTCCGCGCTACCAATGGAACCGGAACTGGTGGCCAGTCCAGCAACATTATGGACAACTACAACAAGGCCGACATCCGCGAGTTGTGGACCGAGTTTAACGTTGGCGAACGGGTCAGCTTCCGCCTGGGTAAGCAACAGATCGTCTGGGGTGAGAGCGACTTTTTCCATGCAATGGATGTGGTGCACGGTTATGACATGAGCTGGCGCCTATTCTTCGAAGGTGAGAACGAAGAATGGCGTAAGCCGCTTTGGCTTCTTGCAACGAAGGTACAGGTTCCAGAGGCAAGTGGGCAGATTCATGCGTTTATCCGTCCTGGTATCGACCAGTGCAAGGATATCGGTAATACCTACGATATTCGTGGTGGCCGTTGGTTCTTCCAGCCATACCGTGGTTATGACCTGACCGCTGTTACAGATAACGACTGTCGTCATCCGGATGGCGACAAGAAGGATGTGACCGGAGGTATTAAATGGTCTGGTGAGGCCGCTTCCCTCAATTACTCACTGGCTTATATCCGGACTTTTGCCGCAGATCCAGTTGCGAATTCGGTTTTCAAACCGTATGAGAAAGCACCAACCGGTGCCTTCTTTGACCTGATCCATCCGGTGATCGATGTGTTCGGCGTTTCCGTTAGTGGGTATACGCCTGCAATTGATGCTGTATTGAGTGCTGAGGTTGCCTATACCAAGGATGCTCCATACAACGTCGGTACGGGTGGGTTCGGGACCCCGAATTTCCTTGGTCATGTAGGCGTTGGCCTGGGTGGAATCATGAAGAAGGACACCCTGACAACCATGATCCGTGCTGACAAGAACATCGACTTCCAGGGTCTGTTAGGCACGAATCGTCCCTCGTTCTCGTCCATTCAGTTGTTCGACACGATGATCCTGAACTACAAGGGCTCGGATGATTTGGCACGCCTGTTCGCCTATGGATCAAATGTTAAAGAACACAGCACCATCCTGACGGCATTTACCGTTTTGAATTTCCGAAGCGACACGATCAATCCGTCCTTCGCGATTGGTACCGATCTGACTAACGGTGGTGGATTCTTCATTCCTGCAGTCGATTTTGTGCTCGGCGACAAGTGGCGATTGAAGGTCGAGGCAGATGTTTTCTGGACCAAAAAGGACAGCAAAAAACTGTTTGATACAGATGCGCCCGGCACGCAGTTGATGGGCTATTTCGCCAATAACGATCAGCTTGTCGTTCGTTTGACGCGCCAGTTTTAACCAAAGGAGAGGTAAATTGACAACCAATCAGCAGAATTTTCAGCTTGGTGTCGGAGCACGGTCTATTGCCGTTGTCCTGATGGCCATGGGGCTTTCGGCGGGTATCGTCAACGCAGCGGAAGTTGCGGAAGGTACCGTCATCAGCAAGGATAATCTCGACAAGATCCGTAACGACACGTTCGAAGGCAAAACCATCGGAAGCATGATTCCTGAAAAGATGGAATACATGATCAAGAGCGAAGGTTTGACGCTCAAGATTGCGCACTCCAAGAAAATTCAGATGGATTCGAAGTATGTGGAGGCGACCCAGAAGCTCTCCAAGAACGTCAAATTCAATCCTGCCGATCGCACGATGAGTGGATGGACCGCCGGGATGCCGTTCCCGCCTGAGTCGATCAAGCTCGATGATCCAAACGCCGGCGACAAGGTAATCTGGAATCTCCGTGCGGCAACGTATGGCGCCACGATGGACCTGCGGAACATTTCTTTTACCTTCATCTCTGGTGACAAAGGCGTCGAACGTGTCCAGCGCTGGCAGTCTCGTCGCTATTACATGGAAGGTCGTCTGGACGGTGGCGCAACCACGGTTGGGGATGGCTCCATTGCCCAGAAAACCTATCTGTTTGCGACCAGCCCGCAAGATATTCGTGGTCTGGGGACGTTCTCTATTCGATACAACCAGGCGGATTCGGCCAAGCCGGACGATACTTGGGCGTATCTGAAATCGGTTCGTCGCACTCGCCGCCTTTCTGGTGGCGCCTGGATGGATCCGATCGGTGGCACCGATCAGCTTTATGATGACTGGGATATTTGGGATGCCTTCCCAACCAAGTATCGTGCTAACAAGCTGGTTGGCAAACGCTGGGTTTTTGCAATTGCCCACAGTCCGGAGGTTAGCGTTGATGTCTCCAAAAAAGACACCCTGGAGGAGTTTCCCTCCATTGGTCTGAAAGATGCGCCTTACTATTTCCCGGCCAAGCATATTGTTTGGGAGCCGCGTGAAGTTTACGTGGTTGAGGGCACTCCGCCTCCGCAGCACCCGTATAGCAAGAAGGTGGTTTACATGGAAGTAGATTTCCCCCGTCCGTACCTGGGAGAAATGTATGACCAGAAAGGCGAGTTCTGGAAATTCATGGTTTTCCAAAACCGTCCTGACGTAGGCGAGGATGGCTATAAGGCGGTCATGCCAGTAGTTGGACACGTCATTGACGTGAAACGTAAGCACTCCACGACCTGGTCTGCAAACATGAAGTCTAATCCCAAGGGCGTAAAGGAAACGGATGTGTCCCTTGAGAAACTTGAGCAGGTCGCTACTGGTGGTTAAGTCTGTGTGACCACGTGTTCGCCTCGAGGCAATTGCCTCGAGGCGATTTGAATCTGAATTCTAAATTCGAAATGTTTGTGTCGAATATTGCTTGGTACGACGTTTAGTGAGGTAATCAAGCATAAGTAGATTAATCCGTTGCTGCCATATATATAATTTTCATTGCTAATGACTTGACGATTTTCCGGAGTTTTGTAGGTGCCGGATGGGGGGGTCTAGAGGCTAAAAATTATTCGTTGTATTGATGGCGAGCATAATATTTTCATGTTTTTGTTAATTCATTGACGTGTTTGGTTTGTCTGTCTGCTGAACCGACTGGAGCGCTTTGATGATCAAAGTTACAGTAATGTATCCGTACGTATTTGGATCAAGGTTTGATTCTGAATATTACCTTTGTAGGCATGTTCCAATGGTCAAAAAATTATTGGGTGATGACCTAAAGAGAATTGACGTGGATTTTGGTTTGGTTGTTGATGGCTGCATGCAGCCGGAGTTCTCTGTGATGGGGCACCTTCATTTTGAGTCTGTTGAAGCCTTCAAGGCCTCATTTGGGCCTCATGCCGATATGATTCAAGGAGATATCCAAAACTACACCGATTTGATTCCTAAGTTACAGGTCAGCGAAATTCGAGCTTTAGTTTAGATGGCATCGTTCGGTTTGGTTGATTTTGTTTATTGAGTTTAATGATTAAGATATTTTCGTTAGTAATGTGATTTGTGATTGGCTGTGACTCAGTTGATGGGTTTTTAAGTAATTCTTATGCGTTCCCGGTTTGTCTACTTCCACACGTCTTATCGCTTTTTCATGCGCGAGCTATAAGGCAGATAAATCGGGCTTTGGCCCGCTTCGGCGGGCCCCTTTTTTTCCGCGAAATACGCTAACGCTTAGTTGCGAAATACGCGGCGGCAGAACGATCGATCTAGAGGGCGCGGCATATTTTTAAATATTCCAATTTATGCGTTTCTTTGTTTTGCAATTCAATTCGCCAGCAGCATTTGCTGCAGGCCGAATGATTTGTTTCCCATCGATTGTTGCACTATAATTAAACTGTTATGGATTGTTGATTTTTCGTGCTCGTTCACGGGTTATACAATTCGCATTTTCCGTCGACGTGGCAGGTATCTTAGAGTGATTTTTTGGATACTAGTGCAGTCTGCCAGTCCGGTTTGATAGCGGGTCAGCCTAATAAAAGTTAAAAAGTTGCTGATGCTTTTGCAGTGAGGAGGAGAGGGATGAGCTTGAGCAACGTACGAGACATGTTCTCGCGGCCCGAAGATGACGGAAGGGTTCGGCAGTCGTGGGAAAATTTCCTGAGTCATGGTGATGCCGCAACGGACTCCTTGCGCTGCCTCGTTGAAGACTCATGGAGGCGATGTGTTGGCGCAAATGTTGATCCAACGATTAATCAGGCCGCCAGTCCGTTAGGCGCGCGCGACGTTTCCGTATTGAAATTTCAACTTCGGGATTTGCTGGAGGCAAGTAAGCCTGTAATGGTTCTGGCTAGGGATTTTCTCTCTGAAACCGGTACTGTGATGGTCCTGACTGATCAAAAGGGAATCGTTCTCGAAGTTGAGGGTGACTCTTCGACTATGGGGCCTGCTGAAAAAATCCATCTTCTCCCTGGGGCAAGTTGGGATGAGGCTCAGTGTGGAACGAATGCGATTGGAACCGCCATATCACTAGGGCAGCCGGTACAGATCCACTCGGAAGAGCATTTCTGTGAGGGTATCAAGCGCTGGACATGTTCAGCTGCGGTAATTAGAGACCCCGTTCATGGCCAGATTCTTGGCGTTATTGACGTTTCTGGATTGAGTCGAAATTATTCGCGCCACAGTCTATCTATGGTTGTCTCTACCGCCCATCGTATCGAGTCATTCCTGGCCAAGAAAGAATTGCAATTCAGGATTCGTTTGATGGATCGCTCCTCAATGCAGTTGAGCGCATCGGATGGGTCTGGCGCGATACTGATTGACCGACATGGATTTCCGATCAAGCTCAATGAAAATGCGCCATCATTGCTTACGTCATTGGGTTGTCGGATTGATCTGAACAATCCAGATAGAATCAACGGAATCTCTACTGGCACCGAACCAGTTGCCAGTGAGGATGCATTGCCCGAATGGCTTCGTTCTGAGTGGGTGGAACCCGTATTCGACAACGGGGAGCGTGTCGGAAGTGTGGTTAGAGTTCCTAATCAACAATCAAAATTCCGTGTTAGTAAGCCATTAACTGCTCGGGCTTCCGGTGAGGTAAAAGCGGCTTTCCCTGGTGCCAAGGGAAGTAGCCCCGAATTGCAGCAGGCTATCGACAAGGCAACTCAGCTCGCTAAATCGAGAGTTCCGATCCTCTTGCTGGGTGAGACGGGGGTTGGTAAAGAGGTGTTTGCACAAGGAATCCATTCGCTAAGTAGATATTGCGACGGTCCGTTTATTGCCTTGAATTGCGGCGGGCTTAGTCGTGAACTATTGGCGAGTGAGTTGTTTGGCCATGTCGAGGGGGCATTTACCGGCTCTCGGCGAGGGGGCGTTGCCGGGAAAATTGAGGCAGCTGATGGCGGGACACTTTTCCTTGATGAGTTGGGGGAAATGCCGCTTGATTTGCAACCCCATTTTCTGAGGGTTCTGGAGGATGGCCAGATTTATCGATTGGGCGATACCAAGCCACGGCAAGTACGGTTTAGATTGATCGCTGCGACTAATCGGGATCTCAGGCAGGAAGTGGCTGAGGGTAGGTTCCGCATTGATCTTTTCTATCGTGTATCTGTTACCAGTATCCGAATTCCCGCGCTTCGCGACCGTCAAGGCGATATCAGAGAATTGTCCAAGTCGTTTATTAGACAACTGTGTGAGCATCACGAAGTTGAGGAAAAAATATTCGATCCGAAAGCGCTAGAAAAGTTGGAGCAATATCCTTGGCCTGGCAATGTTCGTGAACTTCGCAACACGATTGAGGGCTTGGTATTAACCGTCCCGGGCGAGGTTATATCTCAGCATGACCTGCCACCAGAGCTATTTATGGATTCGCAAGGGGGAGATGATTCCCGAGACGAGGTTTCTGTTGCCAATTTGAGCGGGCTTGCAAAAAGCGAATTTGAACAGATTTGTAAGGTGCTTCGCGAGACCTCGGGAAATGCCACGCTTGCAGCCAAGCAGTTGGGGATTGCGAAAAGCACTTTGTACCTGAAGCTGAAAAAGTACTCCCTGGATGAGTCCATGGATTCATGGCGTTCCACTCAACCGGATAAGCCATTTTCTATTAATGGTTAGCGAGAGTTGTTGAGAACTAATTGGTTTTTTTGCCTGTTTGACTGACAGTTGATTCGAAAATTTGTCGAATCAGCTGTCAGTCATATTGCCATTGATCAATGGCGCCGGGCGAGGTCAGGATGAATCGCGAAGCTGGCTTCTGTATTGGCAACGATATCGTCCATCGTGACATCAGGAGCTAGTTCGGTAAGTAGCAGTCCGTCCGGGCCGACTTCAAATACACAAAGATCAGTGATGATCAGGCTAACAACTTCTGAGCCTGTCAGAGGCAGCGAGCATTTCTTTACGATTTTTGCCTCGCCACGTGCTGAGTGTTCCATGAGCACAACGACCTTGGGTACCCCAGCAACAAGGTCCATCGCCCCGCCAATTCCCTTCACCATCTTGCCAGGAACAGCCCAGTTTGCCAGGTCGCCTTTCTCCGAAACTTGAAGGGCACCAAGAATCGATAGCTGAATATGACCACCCCGAATAATGGCAAAGGAGGTTGCGCTGTCGAAGAAGCTGGTTGTTGGCAAAGTGGTAATAGTTTGTTTGCCAGCGTTAATCAAATCAGGATCCTCTTCCCCCTCAAACGGAAAAGGACCCATTCCCAGCATGCCATTTTCACTTTGAAGCTGAGTCGAAATGCCGTCCGGTATGTGATTTGCGACAAGTGTTGGGATACCAATTCCGAGGTTGACGTAGTAGCCGTCACGTACTTCTTTGGCTGCTCGTGCAGCCATTTGGTCTCGAGTCCAAGCCATATTTACTCCCTACAATCCGATTGACGAGCTCGCACCGTGCGTTGCTCGATCCGTTTCTCTCCCGGTCCGACCTCAATAATCCGCTGAACAAATATGCCGGGGGTAATGATGTGGTCTGGATCGATCTCACCAGGAGCGACGAGTTCTTCCACTTCGGCGACAGTCACTGTTGCGGCGGTTGCCATAACGGGATTAAAGTTTCTTGCGGTCATACGGAATTGCAAGTTGCCTTCTGGGTCGCCACGCCATGCATGGACAATTGCGAGGTCCGCATGAAGGCTTTTTTCCATCAGATATTTGGCGCCATCAAATTCGCGAACGTCTTTGCCTTCGGCTATTACCGTACCGACACCGGTTCGGGTGAAAAATGCGGGTATGCCTGCACCTCCAGCACGAATGCGTTCTGCAAGCGTTCCTTGCGGGTTGAACTCGACCTCAATCTCGCCGGCGAGATATTGCTTCGCAAAGGTTGCGTTTTCGCCAATATACGAGCCAATCATTTTCCGAATCTGTCTTTTCGGCAGAAGCAAACCGAGCCCGAAATTGTCGATGCCGGGATTGTTGGAAATGATCGTTAGATCTTGGACTCCGGACTCGCGAATCGCTTCGATAAGCATTGAAGGAATGCCGCAAAGGCCGAAACCACCTGACATGACGGTCATGCCGTCACGCAATAGTCCGGTTAGTGCGGATCTTGCATCTGGGTAAACCTTATTAACTGCCACCTGTTGCCTCCTGATAGCTGCTGTTAGTAAAAATTGGGCAGATTAAGCACGCAGTGGCTCAAGTATGCTGACGTAGTTCGCTACTGCTGAACCGCCCATGTTGAAAACTCCTGCAAGGCTGACATTTGGGATTTGCATCCCGCCGGCTGTCCCGGTTGTTTGCATCGCGGCCAGCGCATGCATAGAGATTCCGGTCGCCCCAATCGGATGTCCCTTTGCTTTTAGTCCCCCGGACGGATTGATCGGTAGCCTCCCAGTCTTCTGCACCCAGCCTTCGTCAATCGCGCGTGCTCCTTCACCCGCAGGGACCAGTCCCATTGCCTCGTATGAAATAAGTTCGGCGATGGTGAAGCAGTCATGTACTTCGACCAGCGATAGATCCTTCAAGGAAATTCCTGCAGACTGGAGAGCACGTCTCCATGCCATTCGTGCGCCTTCGAACTGGATAGGATTACGACGGTTCAGCGGCATGAAATCAGTTACTTGCTGTGCCGCACGAATAGCAACGGCTTTGCGCATCGAAAGCGCTGTTTTGATGTCGGCCAAAACGATTGCCGCCGCTCCGTCTGAAATTGGAGCGCAGTCAGTACGTCGCAGAGGGCCAGCAACGTACGGATTTTTTTCAGATACCGTATTGCAGAAATCGAAGCCCAGATCCTTTCGCATCTGGGCGAACGGGTTTGCCATAGCATTCGAATGATTTTTCGCCGCAATGCGAGCAAGAGAGGCGCTCTTGTCTCCGTAGGTCTTGAAGTACTGTTCGGCAATCCCCGCGAATATGCCCGCGAATCCACCCTTCGTTTCGGCCTCATTTGGGCGATAGCAGCAAGTCAGAAGATTTTCTCCTGCTTGCTCTGTTGAGACGTCGGACATCTTTTCGACGCCGGCAACCAATGCGATGCGCCCTTCACCTGCCTTGATAAAATTCATGCCAGCATACAAAGCTGCCGAGCCGCTGGCGCACGCGTTTTCGACGCGGCTAAATGGTTTGAATCGCAGCCCTTCATTCGCCTGAAGGAGGAGGGGTGAAGGAAAGTCCTGTCGAGAAAAGCCGACATTCAACATTCCCACATAGCCACCATCGACATCGGCGGCATCGATGCCTGCATCGGTTAATGCGCCTTGCGTGACCGCGTTGAGAAGTGACTCAATACTTTCGCCTGGTAGTCGTCCAAAATTGCCATGGGACCATCCAATGATGCAGACCGTCATTTCAATTAACCTTCTTCGTTGCGGCCGATCTGCCCTGCATCTAGCAGTGAGTTAGTGGCAAATGCGCATGGCCGGTTGAATGGTGAGAAATGAAAGTATTTTTGGCGTTGCTGGGTTGGAGTGACCGTATTTCAACTACCTACTCCTCCCATTTCTCCATGGCAATAGAGCAACATGGATGCCAGTCATGCGTGATCTCGATGAGTTCAGCGCAGCGTGATTGGTTTAATGGACCAGCCTTTTTCGGCGGCCGTTTAAAAAATCACCTATAAACAATTGGATAGCGTATTTCTGCCTGGTTCGCGAGCATCGTGAATCTGATTTGTTTAGTGATCGAACGAGATATGTTGGGCGAATCTGGTATCTGATTTGTATCCGAAAGGGCGTCCTATCGTCGTACGGGAAGACGGGTGATGTGTCCGAATTCTGGGCGAATGGAATTGGTCGCCATTTATTCGAATTTGATGTTCGCTTCGTGGCTGAAAATTGATGCAAGGCCATGTTTTTCCTTATTTCGAGGTGTTTTCGATCTAAGGATTTATCTTCCTGTGCGAATAGAAAGAAGTGTCGCGCATGGTTTTTGCAATAGGTTCTCCCAGGCGCAATTCCCTGTATGGAGGATGCATGAATTTATCGAATTTACTTTTCCGAACGGCTAAGGTTTTTCCCGATCGGCCCGCGATTGCTTGCGGTGAGTTAGACCTCTATAACTATCGAGAACTTGCTGCCCGGGTCTTGGCTTTATCCGGTAGTTTGCGTGGCTATTTCGGGTTACGCCGCGGTGAGAGAGTCGCATTGTTCATGCAGAACAGCCCGCATTACCTAGAAATTCTTTATGCAATCTGGCATGCAGGCCTAACGGCAGTTCCCATTAACAACAAGCTACATCCGAAAGAGGTGGAGTTCATTCTTGAAGATTCCGGCTCTACGTTGTTGTTTATTACAGCGGGGATGGATCACCAGATTCTTACTTCAAATAGTACCAAGTTGCTGCAAGTCATTGATACTGATTCAAAAGAGTATTTGGCGCTATTTCAAGGGGGCGAAGCCTCGGTGGCATCGAACGATCCAAGTGATCTGGCATGGCTGTTCTATACCTCCGGAACCACAGGAAAACCGAAGGGGGTCATGTTGACTCACGCCAACCTTCTCACAATGAGCATGTGTTATTTCACCGATGTCGACACGCCGCAGAAGGAAGATAGCATCCTATATGCAGCTCCAATGTCTCATGGAGCTGGCCTATATAATTTTGCACATGTAATCGTGGGGGCTCGTCATTTGGTTCCCGAATCCGCCGGGTTTTTACCGGAGGAAATATTCGATCTCGCTAACAGGTATCGAAATATCTCAATGTTCGCAGCTCCTACAATGGTGAGGCGCCTTGTAGAGTATAGCGCCAGATATGGCAGCGATCCGTCTGGCATAAAAACTGTGGTGTACGGCGGTGGCCCTATGTACCTTGAGGACATCCGACGAGCTCTTGATGTATTAGGAAATCGTTTTGTACAGATCTATGGGCAGGGCGAAACACCAATGACAATTTCAGCCCTGTCCAAATTTCACATCGGTAACATAGGGCATCCACGTTATCTAGAGAGACTGGGGTCCGTCGGCGTTGCGCAGACTGCGGTAGAGGTGCGCGTTGTCGATATCGGTGGCCAGATTCTTCCTGCCGGAGAAAGCGGTGAAATCATTGTCCGCGGAGATACGGTGATGAGCGGATACTGGGGGAACCCGACCGCAACGCTGAATACTCTGCGCGACGGTTGGTTATATACAGGGGACGTTGGTGCGCTCGATCAAGATGGCTTTCTCACACTAAAGGATCGATCGAAAGACATCATCATCAGCGGCGGTTCGAATATCTATCCGAGGGAGGTAGAGGAAATATTGCTGCTACATCCCGGCGTGGCAGAGGTTTCCGTGGTTGGCCGCCCTAGCCATGAGTGGGGCGAAGAGGTTATCGCTTTCATTGTCCCTGAGGCTGGTGCAATGATTGATCTTGATGACCTTGATGAGATATGTCTAAAACATATTGCGCGATTCAAGCGCCCCAAGGAGTATAGGATTCTCGAGTGCTTGCCTAAGAATAACTATGGGAAGGTCGTAAAAACTGAACTCAGGCGCGCCTTGGAGTCTGAGCGATGAATTACTACTCCAGATCAATGTTGGGCAGCTCGAGTTACACGCCGAACAGAATATGAGCGCATTTTTGCTATGTGTTGGAGCCTTTGCCTCTACATTGGCAGGTGGCTTTGTTGCCTTGAGATTCAGCGATAGGTTGCATTACCTTTTGAGCTTTGCTGCCGGGGTATTGTTAGGCGTTATTTGCTTTGAAATACTTCCGGAAATATTTCATCAGGCACAGTTGGAAAATATTGAGCCAACCGGAGCAATGGTTGCCCTGCTCGGTGGCTTTCTGTTTTTCCATGCGCTGGAGAAATATGCCCTGGTTCACCATGTTCATGAGTCTGATTATCCCTACCATCAACACCCCCATCGAGGCGTACTCTCTGCCTTGGCACTGGTTGGACATAGCTTTGTTGATGGGGTCGGAATCGGATTGGCTTTTCAGGTATCCCCCTCCGTCGGGGTTGTCGTCGCTATTGCAGTGATCAGCCATGACTTTTGTGATGGACTCAATACCGTAAGCCTGATGTTGCTTCATCGAAATACCAGAAAGCGTGCGTTGAAAATGCTTTTTCTGGACGCGTCGTCACCTATTTTGGGGGTGATTTCAACGATGTTTTTTCAGGTGCCTTCGAATGTGTTGATTGGCTATTTGGGCTTTTTTGCTGGGTTTCTTTTGTATATAGGAACGTCGGATATCCTGCCCGAAGCCCATTCTAAGGATCGAGCAGGTGTTACCGGACGGTTGCTCCTTCTGACAGGCCTCGGCGCAACATTTATCTATGTCATAACAACGCTCGCTGAGTAACCCTCTCCACAGTCCTCTCTGAAAACAGCTACATGACCGACGGGGGGCACCGGCCAATTCCTCCGGGAACTGAGTAGCGGGAGGACTTTAGAGTCCGATCCCAAGCGACATGGAGATTGGGTTGGCTAAGCTAGTGCTTCTCTTAAAATGAGATATTCAGCTTCAGCTTTGCCTGGGGCTGAGTGTTTCCATGCATTATTTAAGTCATCTTTTGATAGATGTTGGCCAAGTCGTTTCATGAGTTCGTCGCGACGCTCATTGGATATCTCAGAAATTTGACGCGCGGCCCTGGATACGATGGATTCTGTTGTGGAACCAACGTTTAGATCTCGGATTGCTATAGTATTCATCTCGAGTCTCAGCTTTTGTAAAATTGTTATTATCCTGAGGTGCCCCCCATAAACAGTGCCACGGGGAATTTAGTAAAGTCCGTTTTCGAGAAGGAGAATGGACTTGAAGAAGCGGTTTTCAGAAGAGCAGATCATCGGCTTTTTGCAGCAGGCAGAAGCCGGCATACCGATCAAGGAACTGTGTCGGCAACATGGCTTCAGTGACGGATCGTTCTACAACTGGCGAGCGAAGTTCGGCGGCATGTCGGTTCCAGATGCCAAGCGTCTGAAGGAATTAGAGGCCGAGAACGGTCGGCTTAAACGTCTGCTGGCCGAATCGATCCTCGATGCGGAGGCACTCAAGGCTGCTTTAGGCCGAAAACGCTGAGCCCCCAGCAAAAGCGTGAGGCAGTCATGGTGATGCGTGAATCGACAACGATTTCCGAGCGCCGTGCCTGCCTGCTGGTGGGTTTGTCGCGCACGGTCCTGCATTACGAATCGACGGCACAGCCAGAGAATGAGCAATTGCAGGCAAGACTGGTTGAGCTAGCCAGCGAGCGTCGCCGGTTCGGCTATCGCCGTCTGCATGCCTTGGTTCGCCGTGAGGGCGTTCAGGTCAATCACAAGCGTATCTATCGCCTCTACAGCGATGCCGGCCTATCGGTTCGGCGCCGCAAGAAGCGACATGGTGTGGCCGTCGAGCGGCAGGCGCTGGAATTGCCGTCCTCACCGAACCAGGTCTGGTCGATGGATTTTGTCAGTGACGCATTAGCCAATGGCCGCCGGATCAAGGTGCTGACCATCGTCGATGACTTCAGCAAGGAGGCCATCGATCTCGCTGTCGATTTCGGAATATCGGGACATTACGTGACCCGGGTGCTCGATCAGGCTGCGCGTTTCAGGGGCTATCCCAAGGCGATCCGGACCGATCAGGGACCGGAATTCACCGGCAAGGCGTTGGACCAATGGGCCTACCAGCACGGCGTGCAGCTCAAGCTGATCCAGGCTGGCAAACCGACGCAGAATGCGTTCATCGAGAGCTTCAACGGCAGGTTTCGGGATGAATGCCTGAACGACCATTGGTTTACGAGCTTGCCTCAGGCTCGTATCCTGATTGCCGCTTGGCGCCGCGACTACAACCAGCATCGGCCGCATAGCTCACTGGATTACCTGACGCCCGCAGAGTTTGCAGCCAAGCACCGATCCAGTGATCCCGACGATCCTGTCGGGAAAGGATGTCTTTAGAAGTGCAAACCAAGGACTTTTACTAAAACGCCCTTGGCACTAAATCCGGGGGCACCTCAATCCATTGGAAATAAATTCGTTGCCCGCTCTTTGTGACTAGACCTCTAATGTCCCCCGTGATCGGTGACGGCGCTGCTTGGTGCTGTTAGTCTGGCGTGAAGGCTTGTCGTAAGGCTAACTAGTTGTGAAATATTTTCGATGCGTACCAGCTCAAGGTGGCTTGGGGAAAGATCCTGCATGTTTAGTGCTACACGAACGGTTGCTTCTACTGGGTGATCGCGGTATTCGGCTGCATAGAGGCAAAACCAGTTATCTGGATCGTCGCTTGATTTCTTCCCGACACGCTTAAGTTGCGTAACGCCCTTCGGCTTTTTTTTGCCCTTGGCTATCCCCGCTTTCTCTTCGTCGAGGGGATGAACAGCGGTGACTTTGGCTGATTTTTTGTTCACTGAGGTGACTTGAAAACGAATGTGCCGCAAATGGTCTTCGGCAACATATGCTTGGAACATTGGCATCGTGATACCGATTTCTCGGTCTTCGAAAGATATGGAAATACGCTTGCCTTGCTTCGAGTGAACTAGTTTCCAGAGTGCCTGATCATGGTCGGATAAGTTCTCCAGTGCCTGTCTGGCCTGTTCAGTGTCAGCGTGTGAAAGGGAGGTGGCCAGTCGCTCAAGGTCTCCGACGCGAATGATGCTTAGTTCTGCTTCCTCTCTCAGTTGCTCAATTTCGCTATGCATGCGGTGAGCTACCGAGGGCGTTTTTTTATTCCTCTTTCGCTGTGTGTCAAAATCGAGTGAAAGCTGTGGTGTTTCTGAGAGGCTAAATGTCCTCCATAGAAAACCATCTTTACTCTCCAGTCCTCTGATCAGTTGGCTTTCATTTAGCGATGTAGCAAACGGCATTGTCGCTTGCACGATTTTTTCTGCCTCTACCACCCGTTTGGCGAATTGCTCATCACTCGGTCCTGGATCTGCTGCACACAGAGGAATAGAAAATGCGCGAATCAGTTCAGTCATTTTTTTCCTTTCCTTCATTACCAGTGCTGGCAGACTGTTTTTGTTCATTGAATAAGTTGCAGGCGCTTGCAGCGAGCATCAGGGCATTGATGCCGGTCATGCCGAGTGCAGCGTTTCGGAACAAATTTTCTTCCCCGTTCATTGAAGGGGTTGATGTCAGAGCTAGGTAAGCGGAAGGACGGCCATAGCGATTTTTGATGAGTTCGCCCTTCGGCATGGCAGCTATGCCGGTGTGAAAAATTGCCTCGATGGTTGCTTTTGTCGACAAGCTCAAGTCAGCTTGGGCACGAATAACCATTCGAGACC
This sequence comes from Dechloromonas sp. HYN0024, assembly GCF_003441615.1. Taxonomy (NCBI): domain Bacteria; kingdom Pseudomonadati; phylum Pseudomonadota; class Betaproteobacteria; order Rhodocyclales; family Azonexaceae; genus Dechloromonas; species Dechloromonas sp. HYN0024. The sequence continues at coordinate 639,701 of NZ_CP031842.1, forward strand.
GTGGAAAATCTGACGTATCTAAGAGCCGGATGAAATCGGCAGCCAAACTTGGTTTTTCAAGCGACAGGTAGCCCTTTTGGTAGCAGCTACGCCACGAAGCAATCCCGCTTTTGGCGATTTCTGACGCGAGATTTCTTGACAGTTGGTCATAAAGGAAAGCCACTTTTTCCTGCCCAGTCCGGCGAAAATCAATGGACCGGCACGTTGTCGGGCTCAGTATCTTTGATAGCGCTATGAGCGCGTCGCCATTACTGGAGGCAACCCATTGCCGCGGGATTTCACCAATTTTCTGAAGGGTGCTCGTGACGCAATTGGCGAGCAAATATACGCTTTCGCTTGTAATGTTGCTGCGAAGTGCGATGGCCTTGGCAGAGTGCCCCGCCTGGATATCGTTCAGTAGATCAAGCGCGCAGGACAGCGTTAGAGACGTACTCGCCTTGGCGCGTAGTGGACTTTCAGGAACAATAAAATCAAAGTCATGAGCTGCTTCTGTGGTGAGTAGCGTCGGGTTTGCCCGTTGAACAAAATTAAGGGCAATCACCCCGTCTGTCAGGCCCGAATTACGCTGGCGTTGTCGAGATCGCGCCTGCCGGAATCCGGCGTGAGTCATCGCCACGTGGGGTGCAACGCTAGGCCATCGATCCATTTGAGCTGCGATCGCCTTGTCCAAATCTTCCCGAAGAAGGACTTCGGGAAAATGGAAATACGTCGAAAATCCTGTATGGGGGGATTCATGCCCGGTGGCGGCAGCTCGTTCTTCAAATGGATTAATATCGAGATGTTGAGGTGCGCGTGCTGCAGCCAACCAACTGAACGATACAAAGGTATGTGATAGCGCATGTGATGCGATAGTTGGATCCCCTGTTGCCGATTTTAGCAATTGATTCAGGCTGATATAGAGGTGCCCAGACCGATACTTCTTGTCAGCCCGGTACGGATCGCCGAAAAAATAGTCCCCAGGGTAAGCGCCTTCCTCGGTTCGTCGTTTCAGCCAATTTTCAATAAGCTTTACAGCTACAGGGTCGAATATGTCACCAGGGTGCTGTGCCGCAGGGCTTTTGTTTCCGCCATCCCTGGAGTGGGTGGCAATTTCGATGTGCGCAACATTCTTGATCACTTTTACGTTCTGCTTGCGTAGCGTTAGCAGCTCGTTTGCCCGAATTCGCATTCCGGACAGTATTTCAAAGGCAACAGAAAGCTGAGCATGCGAACGCTCGTCGCTTCCTATCGTTTCCAGCCACGTTCGAACAGTTTTAGTTTCGTGTGGCCAAACGATATTTGCCTTGGGGGGTACTGGCGGCACCCACTTGTGCAGTGAGGTCCAGAGAGGCTCGACATCAAACCATGTCGAGATAAAGAAATGCCAGCTGCCTATGGCAGAAGCGAGTGTGCGCGCTTTGCTCGAACTCAATCCATCCAGCAGACCTTTGTAGGTTGTAAAGTAGGTCGATGCAGAGATTTCTTCGAGGACTTTCCCTTTAAACGTTGTTAGCAACAAATTTGCAGCGGCAGAAACATACTTGGCCGGCGTGATTGCTTTGAGTACCTGTTTGCGGCGGGTGCCTGATTCGAGTAGATCAATGACCCACGCCAAGATCAGACCACTGATTGGGCCAGATTCGGACGCGTGAGATGCCAAAGCCAGGCACTCTTTCAGCATCCGTTTTTTGTCGTCTGAATTGCTCGCCGACTTGTTTCGCTGGCAAATACGCTTAATTTCGCTGACGAGCCAGCTGCCGCTGTCGTCATTGTTTTGATCAAGATAGGCAGCGATAGCTACTTGAAAACCCTGGTGGTGATAGACCTCTTGAGACTCGTCGGTGAACGTGACGAGGGCAAGTCCCGACTCCGCTCGTGCCAATGCGCTTTTGTGGAGAGAGGTCATCGGTACTAGACCTGAAACGTGGGCGTAGACAGGGTCTGAGATATGTTCACGAAGCCATGCGAGTGCATCGGATAATAGGACGGGCACATCGTAGGCACCTTCGTAGTCCGGAAAAAGTTGTGTAAGCACAATTGCTATCTCATCAAGCACTTTGCTTGTCGTGACTTTTTCAGTTCTGGGTGCGGCGAGTGCTGCCTGAGTGAACGGGCTAAGGTATCGCCGCTGAAGTGAGCCGCCCGCATTGAGCCAATCGAGGCAGACGTGATCACGCCAGCGGAAAACGGAGTCCAAGTTTGCAATCGCATTTTCCAGATCTGGCTTCGTGGCAACTGCATCGAAGATGATTAGCGACCAGCCAATTCGTGATGCTTGACTCGGAAAATAAATCTCGCCTTTGAGCGTCGCATCAATGATTTTCGAGAAGCGATACGCCGCGTATGACTCAAGCGGCGCAGAGCGAAAATGCACGCGACGAACAGAGTCAATGAAAACCGTTGGCAGGATGTTTTTCGGATCCAACGATCCTTTTTTCAGACTCAATTTGATAGCCATTTTTACTTCCCCTTATTTGACAGCGAGGCCGGGGGAGGCCTCGATACCGAGTTGGGTAAGAAGCTTTTCCTGGGCTCCAGTGATTGCTGCAGCTGCAAGCGACAGTGGATCTCCGCAGGTCGAACATTGCGATTCGACCCCGTGCGTGATGTGCCGCAAAAGTAGGTCGATGCGCGAACTCCAGACACCTGCTTCGCGCAATTCGGTTTCCCAAAAATGACGCCCCAGATCTCCGCTGAAACGAAGTTCATCCGGCCACCAGCCTGTCAATGCAGCGGTGCCAAGCGGGGAAAATTCCTGGTTTTCATCAATCTCAAAAAACAGCGGCATGCAGCGGCCAGAGTGAAATGCCTCTAGTGCTACGATTAGCTTGCGGTTTTCAGCGACAGGATTTTTTTGAAGGCGGCGATACAAAGCGGCACAGTGGGCGTACCAGTATTTCAACTGTTTCTTGAGGATTGAATTGACTGGAACTTTGGTCTCACCAGGAAAGGCGCCGACCCACTTATCGTTGAAACTCGAAAAATCGGCTTCTGGGAGCAGGTTGTGGGTGTTGAACCTCAGTTCTTTTACTTCGCGTCCAGCTAGACAGAAGATTGCAATTGAGGCGCAAAGTCGTGCATATGCATTGTGAAAACCGATCAAGCGCTCGATTGAAGAATTACGGCCTGGGTTGAGCTCAAAAACTGACGAAACCATCCAGGTGTGCCAGTCGTAAAGTGCGTCACGCGTGGGTACGATTCGAGATCCAAATGGCAAACCAGGCTCAAATGAAACTGGTTCTCCCCATCCCAGGGCAGCAAAAAGAGTTTTGCTTGCCGCCCACGTCTCGTTCCTTTGCACGTGACAGTAGTAAAGTTTCGACCCTGGAATCAGCGCATAGTCGTTAACTAGTATCGCCGCCGTTAGCCGGTCGATGCCAAGATTGACGCAGTACGGGCCAGCTGTCGAAAGCATTCTCGCTATCGATGGCGACAGCGCAGCATCGCTGTTGGGCAAGGTTAGTTGCCGGCCATACGTATTTGCATCAGGTAGTAAATCGGCGAGTGTTGATGCGTCCGGATATTCGCGCTTAAGTTTTCTTAGAAGATTGGCAACAACTGCTGGCATCGGCTTTACGATAATTTTGTTTGCAGGGCGGAAACAGCAAGCTTTCGTCTCTGGTGTAGCCGCGCTCGGGGTTATCGGATCGAGATTGGTTTTTATAAGTCCCGCATCGATGTCCAGCGCCATAATCCAAGCATCACTAATTTCGATCGATGCCAATGGGATATATATCGACGTGCGCAAGCTTAGGCCCAACGAGAATGCGACGAGCTCCAGCAACGCTGTTTGCTCACCGCCTTCAGCACGCTTAAGCAGTGCGTTGGCTGATTCCAGTAGCTGAGCCTCGGATTGGTGTCTGCGGTCGAGGACGGCTTGGCGCTGCCGAGGCGGTGAATACCGCATCTTGCGCGATAGTTCGAAGCGAGCATGAACATCAAATAGACGCTCGCAGTTGCTAGATTCTGGATTTGGATTGCTACCGTTTTCGAAGATCTCCGCAGCCAGAGCGCGCTTTTTGCGGTAGATCCCTTCCCATGCCAAATGGGATTTTTCGTCATTACATTTTTCGTCGAACAACTTTGGTGCAACAGAACGACGAATAGCAGTGGCGAAAGCTTTTTCAACCTTTTTTCCAGTCGCAAGCGCCAATGCGATGGCAAGGCCCGTTGCTTCAAGCTCCAGTAAAAGATTCGCTGTGGCGGCCTGATGTAGTGACACGCATAGCGAATAGCCTGGATACGGAAGGAGACGCCGGAACATCGGGATCTCAAGTTCTTCCTTTTTGTGGGAAATGTCCCCGTTCTGGCTTAAATGGATTGCGAGTTGGGCCACACTTTTTTCAACAACAATAAACGTCGGCGACGGTGACAACAGAGTCTTGCCGTAGATTTGTATTGCGCTTGATGCGATACCCACTACTTCAGCAAATAGCGGCTTGTCGGCAGGGGCGCTGATGACATCTGCAAGGTAATCACGTACTGCGATGATTTCTGAGTTGAGATTTCTTTCGGTTTCTTTTTGTCGGTCGATCGGAAGAGATATGGTGTTGCTGTAATTGGTAAAAATGCTCATGGAAATGCTCCTGATGGGAAGATAAAAATCCAGGTGCCGGGTATAGACGTGACGAGACCTCGTTCAACGACGAAGTCGAAAAAAGGGATGAGCCAGCCGGCGCTAGCTAAGCGGAGAAAATGCCCAAAAAGTCGGTGAACGGCCTATTGCGGGGCGGTGCTTTTTAAATGGAAATTGTGGACAAATTAGTCCCGAGGTAGCAAACTTTGGTAGTTTGCAAATAACCTGTATCGCGAACCAAACTGGGTCCGCCTCCATTTTTAGGAGTGGAGTTGAATCCTACTCAGCAACTCTAAGTTGCTGTTTTAAGCGGCAGTGAGTCGCCGAAGCCTTGAAACTATTTAAGCTAGTTGTCATCCTGCCATGACTACTGCGTTTATGCAACTCCGAGTGCCTAACAGCAAGAAGTAGTCAAGGCCGAGGGGGGCTTTTGGGTTGAAGGTGTGACATGAATCGAATTTGTTTGTTGTTGTTCGTTGTATAGTTGTCACAGTTTCAATCTGGGTCGTGAATGTTAAGTGTATGAACATTAACGAATTGTCGCGATTGATGCCATTCAACCCAAAACTAAATACCTGCATATACACACCTATTTCTGAAGCTTCGGGACGCAATCGAATCCTGTCACTCCGACCACAACACTGCAGAGAAAAAGCACCTAGCCATCCTTCGGGGTGGCTTTTTGCTTTTTGTGGTCGGTGTTTTTGTACTGCTCCCGATTGCTTGGAGATAAATTCTGGGTGCGCTTTCGGGTTTGTCGAAGTGTGGTAAAAATGGAAGCTTGCAGATTTTCTGCAGGCTTTTTTGTTTTCGGGGTTCTCCATGAAATACCTGCTTTTGTTGGCATTCCTTGCGGCGGTCTGGTGGGTGTGGTCGAAGCGTCAGGTGGGTGAGAGACGAGATGCTCAGCAGCGGCCGGAGGCGCCGTCTGAAAAGATGGTGATTTGCGCGAATTGTGGTGTCCATCTCCCCGAGAGCGAAGGCCTTGCCGGTGGTGGCCAGCTTTATTGCTGCGAAGCGCATCGCGTCGCAGGCAGTTCCAAGGCGCCCTGATGCCGCGTTGGCTTTCATCGACCTGGGAGGCCAACTGGCGGTCGTTCCAGTACTTCAATCTGTACCGTTTGGTACTTGCTGTATTGCTTTTTCTTGCCCTGGTTTTCCCCCACGACTGGACCTCTCGTTTGAACCTGTCGCCATCCCCCCTGATTTTCGGGGTGACCGGCTTCTATATTCTGGCAACCGTGGCCGGCCTACTCTCGGCAACGTACTGGCAGCATCGATTCAACAGCCAACTGTCGGCCCAGATGCTGGTCGATGTGCTGGTGGTCAATTCGATCATGTATCAGGCTGGTGGTGTTGGCAGTGGCTTGAGTGTGCTGTTGCTGGTGTCGCTGGCGGCAGCCAGTCTGGTCGGGCGTGGGCGGCTGGTGTTGTTCTATGCGGCACTGGCTACCCTGGCGATTCTGCTGACGCAGATTTATGGCATTTTCGCCAGCGGATTCGACGAGGCATCGATCGTTCAGGCGGGTTTTATTTCCGCCGGCTTTTTTGCTACTGCGGTTCTGGCCCGTTTGCTCGGACAGCGGGTGATGATCAACGAGGAACTGGCTCGTCGACGGGGCGAGGCGCTGGATAACCAAATCAGGATCAGCCAGCGCGTCGTAGAGCGGGTACAGGATGGCGTACTGATCGTTGCCAAGGGCGGGGTGGTCAGCCATAGCAATCCTGTTGCCAGGGCGATGCTTGGCTTGCCTGATGCGGAGGGTGGGGTTGCCCTGATCGCACCCGCCCCGTCACTGGCCACGGCGCTGCAGGCATGGGACGAGGGGCAGGGTGACGATGGTTTGCAGTTTTGCGGCGCCGACGGCCGTGACTTGCAGGCGCGTTTTGAACGTACGGCGAGTACAGATGGCGAGGTCTTGGTATTTCTTGACGATGTTGGCCGTATCAAGGAGCGGGCTCAGCAGTTGAAGCTGGCGTCGCTGGGGCGATTGACGGCAAGTATCGCCCATGAAATCCGCAATCCCTTGTCGGCCATTGGCCATGCAGGCGAACTACTGCGAGAAGAGCGGCGGGGGGATATTCAGGATCGGCTGCTGCGTATTCTTAACGAGAACGTGATTCGCCTTGACCGGATTGTCGTCGATATTCTGGAGCTCGGCCGCCAAAGTGTGGCCGAGCCGGAGCAACTGCAGCTTGACCAGTTTTGCGCCGATTTCGTCGAGCGCTTTGTGGCGACGGAAAGTTTGTCGCCCGATGTGGTCGTTTTGGAGGCAGTTCCCCTCAATCTTTGCTTTGATCGTTCGCATCTGCATCGCGTGCTCTGGAATCTGGTCAGCAATGCCTTGCGTCATTCAAGCCAGGGGCCGGGAGCGGTCCGTATCGAACTCTGCCATGCGGCGCATGAAGGGCAGGTAGAATTGCATGTAATAGATGACGGTGCCGGGGTTCCCGAAGCCGTGCGCGAACAGATATTTGAACCATTTTTCACGACGCATACGCATGGTACCGGCCTCGGTTTATTCATTGCGCGTGAATTGTGCGCGACCAACGGGGCGAGCCTGGCCTTGGTCTCTTCGGCAGGTGGAGCGCATTTCATTGTGGCAGGGAGAAACGACAAGTGTCTGGTGGCAGAATCGAACGGCGCCCAAGGGGCGAACTGAGCCGGGTCCTCGTCATTGACGACGAGCCCGATATTCGCGAACTGATCGATTTGACCCTGGCCCGCATGGGCCTGGCGACCGAGTGTGTCGGCTCGGTAGCGGAGGCACGAGCCGCCCTGGCCAGCGATGTATTCCAGCTCTGTCTGACGGATATGCGGTTGCCCGATGGCGATGGGCTGGAGATCGTTCGCTGCATTGCCGAGTCTCATCCGCAGACGCCGGTCGCCGTGATAACCGCCTACGGTAGCGCCGAAAACGCGGTTGCTGCACTCAAGGCCGGTGCTTTTGATTATCTCGCCAAGCCGGTTGGCCTCGAGCAGTTGCGCACCCTGGTCAAGGCGGCTTTGCGCCTGCCCGGTGGCGAGCCAGATGGCGAGCCGTCGTTGCAGGCACTGATTGGCGAATCGCCGAGCATGCAGCAGGTGCGGGCGATGATCGAAAAGCTGGCGCGCAGCCAGGCACCCATCTATATTTCCGGAGAGTCAGGCAGCGGCAAGGAACTGGCCGCACGCCTGATCCATGGTCGCAGTGCGCGTGCGGTGGGGACCTTCGTCCCCGTCAACTGCGGGGCGATTCCCGAAAATCTCATGGAAAGTGAGTTCTTTGGCTATCGCAAAGGGGCGTTTACCGGTGCGGATAGCGAACGCGAAGGATTTTTCCAGGCGGCGCATGGTGGCACCTTGTTTCTCGACGAGGTGGCCGATCTGCCGCTCGCCATGCAAGTCAAACTTTTGCGGGCCATTCAGGAAAAGCGGGTACGCAAGGTAGGGAGTGTGGCCGAGGAGCCGGTCGATGTCCGCATCATCTGCGCGACGCACCGAAATTTGCGTGACCTGGTCGATAAAGGCAGCTTCCGTCAGGACTTGTATTACCGACTCAACGTTATCGAACTGCGCATGCCACCGCTGCGTGAGCGGATGGAGGATATCGTGCCCTTGGTCGAGGTCATCCTGCGCCGAGTGTACGGTGATATGCCGCCCAAGCTGTCGACCGGAGCGCTCAAGGCGCTGGCGTACTACTCCTTCCCCGGCAACGTCCGCGAACTTGAAAATATTCTCGAACGGGCGACTGCCCTTTGTTCCGGCGACCTCATTGAAGTCGAGGATCTGCACCTCGGCCCGGAAGAGATGTCGGGTAGCGAGGATCAGGGACGGGGCAGCGAAACGCTGGACGAATACCTCAATCGCCTGGAACGTCTGGCTATTCTTGAAGCCTTGCAGAAATCCGAAGGAAATCGAACCGCTGCGGCTCGCCTGCTCGGGGTTACCTTCCGCTCAATGCGCTACCGGCTTGAGCGCCTGGGTATCGAGTGATGGACTGGCAGCCTGATGGCTGGCTGGCTGGCGTGCGCTGGCTGCCTTCGCCCAACTTCGGCATGCGGCCGGCCGGCGAAGCAGTATCCCTGATTGTCGTGCACAACATCAGTTTGCCGCCGGATGAATTTGGGGGTGACTGGGTCGAGGATTTTTTCCTCAATCGTCTGGATGCCAGCGCGCATCCCTATTTTTCGACCATTGCCGGATTGCAGGTATCGGCCCATTTTTACATCCGCCGCGATGGGCGGATTGTCCAGTTCGTCGGCTGCGACCAGCGGGCCTGGCATGCCGGGCAATCCTGCTGGTGCGAACGTGACAACTGCAATGATTTCTCGGTGGGAATAGAGCTCGAAGGCTCAGATAGCCAGCCTTATGCGGCCGCACAATACGAGGCGCTGTGGCAGCTCATTGACGCCCTGCGCCAGCGCTATCCGATAGCCACTATCGCAGGCCACTGTCACATTGCCCCCGGACGCAAGACCGATCCGGGGCCGGCTTTCGACTGGCCAGCCCTGCGGGGTCGTTATTCTGACCTCGATCTACCGCCCGAAATAGCGGCCTAAGCGTTCAGCCGCCTCGGCCAGTCGGTCGACGCTGGTCGTATACGCAAAGCGGATGTGTCTTTCTGGTTGATTGCTGCCGAAATCAAGGCCAGGCGTCGCCGCGACGCCGGCTTTTTCCAGCAAGTCGGCAGCCAGTGCAAAGCTGTCGCCAGTCAAGGCAGAGCAATCGCAATAGAGGTAGAAGGCACCCTCTGGCCGGGCTGTGATGCGAAAGCCGATGCGCTCCAGGGCCGGGGCGAGAAAATCACGGCGGCGGCGAAACTCGGCGCGCCGGGACTCAAGCAGGGCGATGGTGTCGGGCGCGAAGGCCGCCAGTGCTCCGTACTGGGCCGGCGTCGACGGGCAGAGCGTGAGGTTCTGGGCCAGTTTCTCGACATCGCGTACGTACGCTTCGGGAACGACCATCCAGCCCAGCCGCCAGCCTGTCATCTGGAAATACTTGGAAAAACTGTTGATCACCCAGATATCGTCGCCGGCAGCACAGGCGGTCGGTGCATCGGTTTCGTAAGTCAGGCCGTGGTAAATCTCGTCGACCAGAAAATGCCCATTTTTTTCCCGGCAGACGGTGGCCAGCCCCTCAATGTCGGCGAGCGACAATAATGTCCCGGTCGGGTTGGCGGGCGATGCCACCAGCAGACCGGCGGTATTCGCCATCCAGTGCTGGCGAAGGAGGGCCGGGGTTGGCTGGAAGTTGGTTTCAGGTCCGACCGGGATATTCTGCGGTCGCCCGTCATATGTGCGCAGAATGTGACGGTTGCATGGGTAGCCGGGGTCGGTCAGCAGCCATTCGCGGCCGGGATCAGCGAGGCAGGCAAAGGCCAGGTTAAGGGCGCCGGAAGCACCATTGGTGATGACAATGCGGCTGGACGCGACGCTAACCCCGTAACGCTCGTTGTAGAAGGTGCTGATCGCCTGGCGCAAGGCCGGCAGGCCGAGAGCCTCGGTGTATTTTGTTTTGTCGCTTTGTATCGCCTCGACGGCTGCCCTGGCGATTGGCTCGGGGGTCGGGAAATCGGGTTCGCCGACTTCCATGTGAATGATGTCGCGTCCTTCGGCTTCGAGTTGGCGGGCGCGGGTCAGCAGTTCGACGACGTGGAAGGGTTCGATCTCGGCAAGGCGGGCGGCGGGATGATACATGCGCTTCTCCAAAACAAAACGGCCACCCGGAGGCGGCCGTTTGATTATCGCAGGCTGATGAAGATCAGGCAGCGTCCTTGAAAATGCCCATTTCGAACAGTTCGCGCTTGAGCACGAGTTCGCGCGGCATCTTTTCGCCCATCTTGTCGAACCACTCCTTGTGGCCGGCCAGTTCAGACTTCCAGGCATCCGGATCGATGGTGCTGAGGGCTTCGAAATCGGCCTTGTTAATGTCGAGGCCGGTCCAGTCGATGTCTTCGAACTTCGGCATCCAGCCCAGCGTGGTTTCCTTGGCGCCGACGGTGCCCTTGCAACGCTGAACGATCCACTTGAGGACGCGCATGTTGTCGCCGAAGCCCGGCCACATGAATTCGCCCTTTTCGTTCATGCGGAACCAGTTCACGCAGAAGATCTTCGGCGTCGCATCGACGGTCTTGCCCATCTTCAGCCAATGGTTGAAGTAGTCACCCATGTGGTAGCCGCAGAAGGGCAGCATGGCGAACGGGTCGCGGCGCACCACACCTTGCTGGCCGAAGGCGGCAGCGGTGGTCTCGGAGCCCAGCGTGGCGGCCATGTAGACGCCGTAGTTCCAGTTGAAAGCCTGGTAGACGAGCGGCACGGTGGTGGCGCGACGGCCGCCGAAGATGAAGGCGGAAATCGGCACGCCGGCCGGGTCTTCCCAGGCGGCGTCAACCGACGGGCACTGGCTGGCCGGGGCGGTGAAGCGCGAATTGGCGTGGGCGGCCTTCTTGCCGGCCTTGCCGTCTTCCGGCGTCCAGTCGTTGCCTTGCCAGTCGATCAGGTGATCCGGCGCCTGCTTGGTCAGGCCTTCCCACCACACATCGCCGTCGTCGGTCAGCGCGACGTTGGTGAAGATGATGTTTTCCTTGAGCGTGGCCAGGGCGTTGAAGTTGGTCTTCTCGCTGGTGCCCGGGGCGACGCCGAAGAAACCGGCTTCCGGATTGATGGCGTAGAAGCGGGTGACGCCATCCTTGTCGACGCGCGGCTTGATCCAGGCGATGTCGTCACCAATGGTGGTGATCTTCCAGCCGTCCAGGGTCTTCGGCGGGATCAGCATGGCGAAGTTGGTCTTGCCGCAAGCCGACGGGAAGGCGGCGGCGACGTAGGACTTTTCACCTTCCGGCGACTCGACGCCGAGGATAAGCATGTGTTCGGCCAGCCAACCCTGGTCGCGGGCCATGTTGGAAGCGATGCGCAGGGCGAAACACTTCTTGCCGAGCAGGGCGTTGCCGCCGTAGCCGGAACCGTAGGACCAGATTTCCCGGGTTTCCGGGTAGTGCACGATGTACTTGACGGTCGGGTTGCACGGCCACTTGGCATCCTGCTGGCCCGGTTCAAGCGGGGCGCCCACAGTGTGCACGCAGGGCACGTATTCGCCATCGGTGCCGAGCACGTCAAAGACCTTCTTGCCCATGCGGGTCATCGTGCGCATATTGACGACGACGTAGGCGGAGTCGGTGATTTCAAAGCCGATGTGGGCGATCGGCGAGCCGAGCGGACCCATCGAGAAGGGAATGACGTACATCGTACGACCCTTCATGCAGCCCTTGAAGACGCTGTTCATGGTCTCGCGCATCTTGGCCGGGGCTTCCCAGTTATTGGTCGGGCCGGCGTCTTCCTTGTTCTCGGAGCAGATATAGGTGCGGTCTTCGACACGGGCCACGTCGGAAGGGTCAGAGAAGGCCAGGAAGGAGTTCGGGCGCTTGGCTTCGTTGAGCTTGATCAGCGTGCCGGCCTCTACCATTTCGGCGCACAGGCGGTCATACTCTTCCTGCGACCCGTCGGCCCAATGGATACGATCCGGCTGGGTCAGGGCGGCAATCTCGGCGACCCATTTCTTGAGGCCTTCGTGTTTGACGTAGTCAGGTGCATTCAGCGGTGCGGTCATGGCGGTGTCTCTCTCTAAGTTACTGAAATAGCTAGTTTTCACGCCAGTCGCCGGGAGCTGCTGCCAAGACTTCGAGCGGCGCTGAAGCCGTCGGCTGGGAAGCCCGTAATTATGCACCAAACTAGGGTAAACATCCACTTGACTTTGCAGTCTAAGTGATTTCCACGGGGTGAAAGTGCTGAAAAGGCGTGGTATTATGTTTCGCGATTCGAAATTGAATTTCACGATATAAAACGGAGGCAGGCATGGATTCTCGACAATTACGTGAAGCAGCGCTCTACTATCACCGCGAGCCGAAGCCGGGCAAGATCTCGGTAACCCCGATCAAGCAACTGACCAATCAGTACGATCTGTCGATGGCCTACTCGCCGGGTGTGGCTTATGCCTGCGAGGAAATCGTCGCCGATCCGCGTGAAGCCAGTACGCTGACATCGCGTGCCAATCTGGTTGGTGTCATCACCAACGGCACGGCCGTCCTCGGCCTTGGTGCCATCGGCCCGCTTGCCGCCAAGCCGGTGATGGAAGGCAAGGGTGTGCTGTTCAAGAAGTTCGCCAACATTGATGTTTTCGACATCGAAATCGAGGAGCGCGATCCGGACAAGCTGATCGACACCATCGCTTCACTGGAACCAACTTTCGGTGGTATCAATCTTGAAGACATCAAGGCGCCCGAGTGCTTCTACATCGAGAAGAAGCTGCGCGAGCGCATGAAGATTCCCGTTTTTCACGACGATCAGCACGGTACAGCCATCGTCGTCGGGGCCGCCATCCTGAATGGCCTGCACCTGATCGGCAAGGATCTGTCCAAGGTCAAAATCGTCACTTCAGGCGCCGGTGCCGCCGCGCTCGCCTGCCTCGACCTGCTGGTCATGCTGGGCGCCCCTCCCGCCAATATCTGGGTGACCGACATCAAGGGTCTGGTCTACGAAGGCCGCATCGAAGAGATGGACGAAATCAAGGCGCGTTATGCCAAGGTGACTGATGCCCGGACGCTTGGCGAGGTGATCGCCGATGCTGATGTCTTCCTCGGCCTGTCGGCTGGTGGGGTCCTGAAGCCGCAAATGGTCGCCAAGATGGCAGCCAATCCCCTAATTATGGCGCTGGCCAACCCGACCCCGGAAATTACGCCGGAATTGGTCAAGAGTGTCCGTAACGACGCCATTATCTGCACCGGCCGCTCGGATTACCCGAACCAGGTCAATAACGTGCTGTGCTTCCCCTTTATTTTCCGTGGTGCGCTTGATGTCGGCGCGACGACGATTACTGAAGAGATGAAGATGGCGGCGGTCAAGGCCATCGCCGAGCTGGCGCGCGCCGAGCAATCCGAAGTCGCGGCCCGCGCCTATGGCGAAAAGGTGGCCAGCTTCGGTCCTGAATACCTGATCCCGAACCCCTTTGATCCGCGCCTGATTGTCAAGATTGCGCCGGCTGTTGCCAAGGCGGGCATGGATTCCGGTGTGGCGACGCGACCGATCAAGGACTGGGATGCCTACATCCAGGGTCTGAACGAATTTGTGTACCACTCCGGCATGATCATGAAGCCGGTCTTCTCGCAGGCCAAGATGGCGCCCAAGCGCATTGTCTTCTCGGAGGGCGAAGATGAGCGGGTGCTGCGCGCTATCCAGGTGATTCGTGATGAAGGCATCGCACGGCCCGTCCTGATTGGTCGGCCCAGTGAAATCAATCGCCGCATTGAAATCGCCGGCCTGCGTATCCGCGAAGGCGAAGACTTTGAGGTCATTCATGCGGATAACTGCGAATTTTTTGACCAGCACTTCGACGAGTTCGCGACGACCTATCATCGCCTGATGGAGCGCAAGGGGGTTTCGCCCGAATTTGCCCGCCGGGAAATTCGCCGCCGTGCCACGCTCTACGGCTCGCTGATGGTGCATCTCGGTTACGCCGACGGCCTTATTTGCGGCACCTTCGGTCGTCATGAAACGCACCGCCATTATGTCGAGAGCGTCATCGGCAACCAGGCGGGCGTCGATCGGTGCTATGCCATGAATCTCCTGATGTTGCCTGGTCGCACGGTGTTCATTGGCGACACCTATGTCAATTACGACCCGAGTGCCGAGCAACTGGCCGACATGACCCTGCTGGCCGCCCAGGAAATCCGCAACTTCGGCATCCAGCCCAAGGTGGCGCTGCTTTCGCACTCGACTTTCGGTACGGAAAATACGCCGACCGCCCTCAAGATGCGCGAAGTGCTGGCTATCCTTAACCAGCGTGCCCCGGATCTCGAAGTTGAAGGTGAGATGCACGGTGATGCGGCGCTGGATGAACGCATCCGCCTCAGCGCCTTCCCCAACTCGCGTCTCAAGGGTCAGGCCAACCTGCTGATCATGCCGACGCTTGATGCGGCAAACATCTCCTTCAATCTGCTGAAAGTGGCGGCTGGTGACAATCTGACCATTGGCCCCATCCTCCTCGGCGCCGCCAAGCCGGTCAATATTCTGACGCCGACGGCGACAGTGCGGCGGATCGTCAATATGACAGCGTTGACAGTCGTTGATGCCGGATAATTACTTTCTTTAAGTTGTTGTTGTATCTATCTATTTTTATTGTTATTTCGCGACCCCCTGCTAAACTAAGGTAAAATTCGACCGATGTTGGCAGGAGGTTGTGAATGAAGCATAAACTTAGGGCGGCCTTGCTGGTCGTTGCCATGTTGGGCCTTGGGACCCAGTCGCCGCTGTCGGCGGCAGCCGTTGGCAAGTCGGAGCAGCAGTCGGCCAAAAAAGATCCGGTCAAGAAGCCGCACGGGCACGCCAAATCGGCGGGCAAGAAGTCTTCTCATGGCCATGCGGCAAGCACCAAGGCGCCCCGCAAAGTGGCCGGCAAGTCGGCTTCGGGCAAGACGATGGCCGCCACCGGGTCGAAAACCCAGCTGGCCCATGGCGTATCCAAAAAGCACATCCGGCATGCCGCGCTCGCCGATATGGACCCAAGTCGCTTGGCGCTCTATTCGGCATCGGCGCTGGTGATCGATCAAAGCAATGGACAGGTCATGCTCGAGAAGCATCCCGATATGGTCGTGCCGATTGCTTCGATCTCCAAATTGATGACGGCGATGGTGGTACTCGATGCCAAGCCTGATCTGCAGGAAGTTATTTCAATTGGTGACGAGGATGTCGATGGCCTCAAGGGCACGCGCTCACGTTTGCCGGTCGGGACCACGATGACCCGCGAGGCGGCCATGCTGCTGGCGCTGATGTCTTCGGAAAACCGGGCGGCTCACGCGCTGGGACGACACTATCCGGGTGGCATGCCGGCCTTTGTCCAGGCCATGAACAAGAAGGCCCAGTCGCTCGGTATGTACAACAGCCGTTTTGAAGAGCCAACCGGCCTGTCGAGCAACAACGTGTCGACGGCCCACGATCTGGCCCGCATGGTTGCCGCGGCGGCCCGCTATCCGGAAATCCGCAGCTATTCGACAACGGCCGAGGCCAAGGTCGAATTGAACGGGCGTATTCGCGACTTCCACAACACCAACGCACTGGTGCGCAGTGATACCTGGGAGATCGGCGTGTCGAAGACCGGCTATATTTCCGAGGCGGGTCGTTGCCTGGTCATGCAGGCCAGGGTGGCTGACAAGCCGGTCGTCATCGTACTGCTTGATTCGCAGGGCAAGATGACTCGCGTCGGTGATGCCAACCGGATCAAGCGCTGGATGGAAAGTGCCAGTCTGGTCACCGAGCGCCGTCGGGTCTGATCATCTGACTGCCATCACCAAGGCCGCCGTGTGAGGCCTTTATTTTTTGCTGCCGGTGTAACCGAGGGTTTTCGAGACGGCGTCGGCGGTCTGTCGGACCTGACGAGCCCAGTCGGGATCGTGGCGGTCAGCCGGGGCAGAGACAGATAGTGCCGCGACGACATTGCCTTCATCATCATGGATGGGGGCGGCCACACATTTGAGACCCAGTTCGGCTTCTTCGTCGTCATAGGCCACGCCGTGACGACGGACCTTGTCGAGTTCCTTTTCAAGGGCGACGAGACTGGTCAGTGAATGCGGTGTCTTGCCCGGCAGGCCGGTACGTTTGGCGTAATCACGGACCTTTTGTGCCGTCTCGGCGGCGAGGAATAGTTTGCCGAGCGAGGTCAGGTGCAGCGGTGCTCTACCGCCGACGAGGTAGACCACGCGGACGAGGGCGCGGCCCGACGAGGTGCGTTCGAGATAGACAATTTCGTCTTCATGGCGGGCGCCGAGATTGATCGCTTCACCGATTTTTTCGTGAAGTTCCTGCATGAAGGGCAGGGCGACTTCACGCATGTTGATGCGGGATTTGACGATGCCGCCCAACTCAAGCAGACGAATACCGAGACGGTAAGTGCCGGCATCCTGACGCTCGACAAAGCGGGCAGCGCTCATGGCGGCCAGAATGCGGTGCGCGGTCGAAGGATGCAGGTCGGTAGCCTGGGCCAGTTGCTTGAGGCTTGCCGAATCGGGAGACGCAGCAAGGGCGTCGAGCAGCGACATCATGCGCTCGATGACCTGGATGGTGCCTGGCGTTTTGGCCGGCCCGCTGGCAGCTTCTGACAACTGGATTCCTTTATTGGTGCGGTTTGAGTAGCATTAGCCACTTCATTTTCTTGTGCGCCGCAATATTAGCATGCGCTTAGCTCTCTACGTCACCTGTCTGGTTGACCTGATGCGTCCCTCGGTCGGCTTTGCCACATTGCGCCTGCTTGAGGCGAGTGGTGCCGAGGTGATCGTCCCGGAAGGCCAGACCTGCTGCGGCCAACCGGCGTGGAGTGCAGGGAATCGTCCGCTGGCTACGGATCTGGCCAAGAAGGCAATAGCTGAACTGGAGGGCTACGACTATGTCGTCATTCCGTCCGGTTCATGCACCGATCAGGTACGAAACGTTTATCCCCAACTGCTTGCGGGTGATCCTGCATGGGAGGCTCGGGCCCGTTTGCTGGCCGAGCGAACTTACGAACTGACGACCTTTCTTGCTGAAGTCATCAAGACAGATGTGGTGCCGGGCGAGTTTCACGGGACCGTCACTTACCATGATTCCTGCAAGGGGCTACGCGGACTGGGCATCAAGCAGCAACCTCGCCAATTGCTCCTCAAGGTGCGTGGCCTGAGCGTGAAGGAAATGCCTGACTGCGAGGAGTGTTGCGGTTTTGGTGGTGCCTTCTCGGTGAAATTCGCCGACATCTCGACGCAGATCGTCGACCGCAAATGTGCCTCGATTGCCGATGCCGGCGCTGATGCAGTGCTGGGTGGCGATCTGGGTTGCCTGATCAATATCGAAGGGCGTTTGCGCCGGCGCGGCGATGAAGTGACGCGGGTCTTGCACATTGCCGAGGTGCTGGCGGGTGGGGGCGACTCCTGATGGTGACCACCAAGCATTCGCAGGCCATGTATTTCCAGGCAAGGGCCGGCGAAAAGGTCAGGAACGCTGTCCTGCAACGCGCCTTGCAAAAGGCCAAGCCGCTGTTCGTCGGCAAGCGGGCCAAGGGGGTCGCCTCGCT
The DNA here is from genome assembly GCF_003441615.1 of Dechloromonas sp. HYN0024. Taxonomy (NCBI): domain Bacteria; kingdom Pseudomonadati; phylum Pseudomonadota; class Betaproteobacteria; order Rhodocyclales; family Azonexaceae; genus Dechloromonas; species Dechloromonas sp. HYN0024. Next base: position 657,328 of record NZ_CP031842.1, read on the forward strand.
GGCTGAGGACGGTCTTGATTTTGAAGGGTTGCGCGCTGCGGCGAAAAGCATCCGGAACCGGACGCTCGACGATCTCGATGTCTGGCTGGATATCTTCGAGGAGCGGGCTACGGCGAGCGGAGCGAAAGTGCTGTGGGCCCGCGATGGTGCCGAGGTCAGTCAGCTGGTGGTCGATATCGCCCGCCGGCATGGCGTGAGCAAGGCCGTCAAGTCGAAGTCCATGCTCTCCGAAGAGGCGCAGCTTAACCAGGCCCTGGCGGCGGCCGGTATCCGGCCAGTCGAGACCGATCTTGGCGAATACATCGTCCAGTTGGCCGGAGAAGCGCCTTCGCATATCATCGCGCCGGCCGTACACAAGAACATTAACGAGATCGAGACGCTGTTCGCCAAGGCGCACGGGCGTCCGGAGGAGGCGCGGACTTCGGCCGACATCCCGGCCATGACACAAGAGGCGAGAGCGGTGCTGCGGCAGCATTTTCTGAGCGCAGACATGGGTATTTCCGGGGCCAACTTCCTGATTGCTGAAACGGGCAGTGCGGCGCTTGTCACCAACGAAGGCAACGGCCGCATGGTGACGACGCTGCCGAAAATCCATGTGGTGATTACCGGTATCGAAAAAATCATCCCGACGCTCGATGATTTCGCCACCCTGATGCGCCTGTTGCCGCGTTCGGCGACCGGGCAATCGATATCCAATTACGTCTCTTTGCTGACCGGGACGAAGCGGCAAGGCGACCACGACGGCCCCGAAAAAACGATTTTCATACTTGTCGACAATGGCCGTGCCAATCTGCTCGGCTCCGACTATCAGGACATGCTGCGTTGCATCCGCTGTGGCGCCTGCATGAATCATTGTCCGGTCTATTTCTCGCTCGGCGGGCACGCCTACGGATGGGTGTATCCGGGACCGATGGGGTCGGTGCTGACGCCGCTGTACACCGGGATCGAAAATGCCCTTGATCTGCCGCATGCGTCGACCGGCTGCAATCAGTGCGGCAGCGTCTGCCCGGTCGATATTCCCTTGCCGACGCTGATGCACCGGCTGCGCGAGGCACAGCAAGAGCGTGGCCTCCGCCCGTGGTCCGAGCGCCTGGCCCTCAAGGCCTGGGCCTGGCTGGCCGGACATCCGGCTCTCTATCGCTGGTGCACCCGGCGAGCGGTGCGTTATCTCAACTGGCTGGCTGGCGGCAAAGGCCGTATTCGAATTTTCGGACTGGCCCCGGCCTGGACCGAGGGGCGCGACCTTCCGGTATCCTCCGGCCGGACATTTCACGAACTTTACTCAGCACGAAAGAAACCCTGAACATGGAATTTTCTCCTGAAGGCCCGAAGGCCATTCCGTTGTGGGTCAACGGTCATGCCTTTCTGACCGTGACCGATGCTTTTTACGATGTGACTAATCCGGCAACCGGTGAGGCCATTTATCGCGTGCCCTTGTGTGGGCCAGTGAGGCAGCTGAGGCTGTCAGCGCAGCGCAGGCGGCGCAGCCGGCCTGGGCGATGATGGGTCTCCTGGCGCGGCGGGTCTGTCTGTCTGGCCTGGCTGATGCGCTTGACCGCTACACCGGGCACTTCGCCAAGATGTTGAGCAAGGAGTGTGGTTTCGACGAAGCCCACGCGACCGCCGAGGTCGTCGACGCCGTGGCTGCCCTGCGGGGTGCTGCGGTTGGTGAGACTGGTGTTTTCGCACTGGTTCTCGACGCCTCGCGGCCGCTGGCCGGCCTCGCCGAAGCAATCGCACCGGCCCTCATGGCGGGGGCGACTGTGGTCGTCAAGCCGAGCCTGAAAGCGCCGGCCACGGTTTATGCCTTGTGCGAACTGTCTGGTCGTGCCGAGTGGCCGGCCGGGGTGCTCAACCTGATGCAGGGCGATACGGCGGCCATCGCAGGTTTGTGTGCCAGCGGCATAGATCGTCTCGTCTATGCCGGACAGGCCTCGCTGGGCGTTCAGGTCGGCGCTATCGCCGAAGCGGCCGGTACGCCATTTGAAATGAAGACTGCCTGATGTTGCGCATCGTCCAGCTTGAAAGCGAATCCCTGATCGCCAATGTCCGGCGACCAGCCTTCGCGCATGACTGGGTCGATCACGCCAAAACAGCGCCGGGCCAGGTGGTCGAGCGCCTTGCCGGGGCGACGATTGCCATCACCAACAAGGTGCCTATCGACACTGCGGCGCTGGCTGCCTTGCCCGACCTCAAAATGATTGCTGTCTCGGCGACCGGGACCAATAACGTCGATCTTGATACTTGCCGGGCGCGCGGCATTGTTGTCTCGAATATCCGTGGATATGCCGAGCGCACGGTGCCGGAGCATGCCATGGCCCTGTTGCTGGCGCTTTCCCGCAACCTCGTAGCCTGGCGCGATACGCTCCGGGCCGGGGGGTGGCAGCAGGCCGAACAGTTCTGTCTGTTCGATCACCCGATCCGCGACCTGCATGGCGCGACGCTCGGCCTGATCGGTAGCGGCACGCTGGGCAATGGCGTGGCGCGGTTGGCCGAGGCTTTCGGCATGCGGGTGTTGCGGGCAGAGCGTCCGGGTGCGGCGATGGTGCGGCCGGGCTATACATCATTTGCCGCGGTGCTCGCTGAGGCCGATGCGATCAGCCTGCACTGTCCGCTGACCGAGACGACGAAAAATCTGATCGGCGAGGCAGAGTTGCGGGCCATGAAGCGTACTGCCCTGCTTATCAATACGGCGCGTGGGGGCATCGTTGATGAACGGGCCTTGATCAGAGCCTTGCAGGAGGGCTGGATCGCCGGTGCCGGCTTTGATGTCATCACGGCCGAACCGCCGCTGGCTGATCATCCGATGGTCGATTCTGACCTGCTGGCACTGCCCAACTTCCTCCTTACCCCCCATGTCGGCTGGTCGAGTCGGCCGGCCATGCAGACACTGGCTGACCAGTTGATCGACAATATCGAAGCCTTCGTCGTCGGGGCACCGCGGAACCGGGTGGCATGAGCGCCAGGGACGATATCCTCGGGCGGGTTCGGCGAGGCGTCGGCAAAGATGATTTTGTCGGGCGCCGGGAGGCCGCCGTTGCCGCGATGCAAACGTTGCCGCGCGGCCCCCGGCCGGCGATGAGCGCCGACCTCGTGAGTCGTTTCCAGGGCAAGGCGGAATATCTGTCGAGCAGTGTCGAGGCCGTTCCTGCACTGGCCGCAGCGCCGGCCGCCGTGGCCCGCTATCTGGCGGCCAATGGGTTGCCGGGCGAAGCGGTGGCGACGGCCGATGTCGGGGGGCTGGCGTGGGCCGACAGCGCCCTCAGGGTTGCCGTGCGGCCCGCCGTCGATGCCGACAAGACGGGTATTTCCGGCTGTTTTTGCGGCATCGCCGAGACCGGCATGTTGATGTTGCTTTCCGGGCCGGATTCGCCTGCCACGGTGAGCCTGCTGCCGGAAACGCACATCGCACTGGTCGCTGTTTCGCGTATCGTGGCGACCATGGAGGATGCGTACGCGCTCCTCAAGGCTGAGCGCGGCACTCTGCCGCGCGCCGTCAATTTCATCTCCGGGCCATCGCGCACCGGGGATATCGAACAAACCATTGTCCTCGGCGCCCACGGGCCGTGCCGGGTACATCTGATCCTGATCGGGGAACTATTGTGAGTGTGACCTTTGCCGTGCGTGGCGAGTACATCCAGCTTGACCAGCTGCTCAAGGCCACCGGCCTATGTGAATCGGGCGGAGCAGCCCATGCCGCCATCGCCGAAGGGCGGGTCAGGGTCGATGCGGTTGTCGATACCAGAAAGCGAGCAAAGATGCGCCCCGGGCAGGTGGTCAGTTTCGCCGGCGAAGAAGTGGTGCTCGTCGCCGAATAGTCGGCCTTTAGTCGAGCCAGCGGATCGGCGAGGCGAGGGCAGGGTATTTCCCCTGTCGCCCTTCATAGTGGGCGGCGATGGCGGCAATATCGGTGGCCGGGTCGCCGGTCATCGTCAGGTGGGTGAGGATGCCGGCTTCCCGGCGTGCGTAATCGACGAAGGCCAGAGCGACGGGGACCTCGGCGGCGAGGGCGATCCGGTAAAAGCCGGTTTTCCAGCCTTGGGTCAGGCTGCGTGTCCCTTCCGGGGCGATGACCAGGAGAAATTCGCGACGGACGGCGAATTGGCCCGCCATGGTGGCGACGAAGCCGTTGCGGGCGCTGCGGTCGATGGGAATGCCGCCGAGTCGTCGGAACATCCCGCCCAGCGGCCAGCGGAATAGCGAGTCCTTGCCCACCCAGTGCGCATCAAGACCGAGCGCCAGTTTGACCAGCAGGGCGAGGACTCCATCCCAGTTCGAGGTGTGCGGGTAGCCAACCAGTACGGCCCGGGCCGGGCGCTGCGGCGGTTCAATGAGCTGCCATCCGAAGAGGGCAAGGAGGCGGCGGGCGATATTTTTCAACATCAGCACATTTTGACGACAATGTCGTGCAGCGTATTGGCGCAGTTGGCCATGCGGTCGGCGGCATTGGACAGGTGGCGGTAGATTTCGCGGCGCTTGAACATGTGGATATAGTCGTCGCCGACGAATAGTTCGGCAAGGGCGCGGCGGTAATTTTTTTCCACCCGGCGTTCTGCCTTGCGTGCGGCGTCGGCATCGCCAGCGGCCAGGGCGGGAGATTTGGCCAGTCGCGAATAGCCGAGGGCCAGTGCATCGGCGCCGAGCTTGATATGCATGGCCATTTCCAGGCAGCGCTTGTCGGGTGCCAGGCCAAGAACTTCCATTTCGCTGACTGTCGTCTTGCAGTAATTGACGATCTCGTCGAGGTCCATGATCGCCCGGTAGAGATCCTCGCGGTCGATTGGTGTCGAGAAGGCCTCGTTCAGGGTGTGCAGGTTGTGCACCTTGACCCTGTCTGCCTCATGTTCATCCTGGCGAATCTGCTGGCCGATAGCCGGATCTCCTGTCTCCATGAACTCAACGAGCAGCGAGGCAGTCTGGGCGACATGCTGGCATTGGTCGGTGAGCATGGCGTAAAAGTCTGGCATTTTCGGGAAAACGCGGTCAAACAGGCGCCGGAAGACGGATGGGCGTGCTTCTTCGCTCATGGTGTTGCTCCCAGAAAAAGATGGACCAGGGCGTAGGTCTGGATGGCCACGATGGCCGATCCGGGAATGGTGATCAGCCAGGTAATGGCGATGTCTTTGGCCTTCGACCAGCGCACGGCGCGGGGGCGTTCAGAAGCGCCAATGCCCATGATCGAGGTGGCGACGACGTGGGTGGTCGATACCGGCGCACCGCCGAGCGAGGCGGCCATGATGACGGCTGCTGACGTCAATTGTGAGCCGAGCGCATGGATGGGCCGGACCCGGTAGATGGCGAAGCCGAGGGTGCGGACGATACGCCAGCCCCCGGACATGATGCCCAAGGTGATTGCCGTGGCGCAGGAGAGCATGACCCAGAAGGGAACTTCGAAGCTTGGAATGAAACCACCGAGGAGCAGTACCAGGGTCAGGATGCCCATGCTCTTTTGGGCGTCGTTGGCACCATGCGAGAACGCCAGGCCGGCCGCGGTAATGAATTGCAGGCCACGCAGTCGGGAGTTGGCGGCCGGCTTGGCGGCGACGAGCAGGGCGCTGAGCAGGCGGTGCACCAGAAAGCCCGCCCAGAATCCGATCAGCGGCGAGAGGAACAGTGCCGCCAGCACTTTGACGATGCCAGTCAGATGCCCGTCGGCCAGCTCGGCAAAGCCCCAGGCGACATGGTCGGCGCCGACTGAAACCGCGACAGCGCCAATCAGGCCGCCAACCAGTGCATGCGATGATGAGGAGGGGATGCCGAAATACCAGGTGCCGAGGTTCCAGACGATGGCCCCGATCAGGCCGCAGAGCAGAATCGACAGGGAGAGGATGGGGGCGACGCCATCCAGGGTGACAAACTTGCCGATGGTGTTGGCCACCGCCGTCCCTCCGAGCAGCGGCCCCAGAAACTCGAATGCGCCAACGATGATTACCGCCTGAGCCGGGGTCATGGCCCGTGAAGCGATCACGGTGGCGACGATATTGGCCGCATCGTGAAAGCCGTTGGTGTAATCGAAGATCAGAACGATGGCGACGGTGACAACGGCGAGCAGGAAGAGGGTATCCATGGGCGCAGGGGCTTGATAGTGGCCCGGTCTCCGGTTTGTTATTGGTGATTTTGGCTCAGTATATCGCCGGCCGGCGGCGATACTGCGGTCAAGCGGATAAAATTAGCGAGATCTTATAGTTGAGAAGCGATGCCATGAGTTATCCCGGTTTTTCGGACATTTCCCGGAGCTTTGCGCCCGGCTGGTTTGCGGCGGTGATGGGGACTGGCGTTCTGGCCTTGACAACGCGCAGCCTTGGTCTGCGCTGGCCGGTGCTGGCCGTGCTTGCCGAAGCGCTGCATTGGTTCAATAGCGTGCTCTTCGTGCTCCTCGCCGTGCCCTGGCTAAATCGATGGCTGTCTTTTCGTTCGGCGGCAGTGCAGACCTTGCATCATCCGGTGCAAGCCAATTTTTATCCGACCTTCTCGATTGCGTTGCTCGTCCTCGCCGCGCAGTGGCTCGCCTTTGCGTCCTGTGTCGAGGTGGCGATGACGCTGTGGTGGCTCGGCGTCATCCTGCATTTCACGTTCAGTTTCGTCGTTCTTTTCATTATCTTTCGCGGCGACCAGGTTGGTCTTGATCATGTGACGCCGGCTCACTTCATTCCCGCGGTTGGCCTGGTCGTCATGCCGCTGGCTGGCGGTCCGCTCCTGGGTCATCTTGATGGTGTATGGCGGGAGTGGGCGCTCACCATCAATGTGGTCGGTCTGGGGGCGGGGAGCATGATGTATATCGGGTTGTTCGGGCTGGCCCTGCACCGGCATTATCTGCACAAGCCAGCAGCGGGCATCCTGACGCCAACGATATGGATTCATCTGGCACCGATTGGCGTCATTCCGGTCAGTCTGCTCAATGTCGTCGAACAGTTGCCTTACCCGGCAGCCCGCGAGGGAGCAACGGTGTTGATGCTGCTGATCTGGGGCTTCGGGGTATGGTGGTTGGTCATGGCCTGCCTGTTGACGCTGGCCGCCCGGCGCGCCGGACAGTTGCCATTTGCCCTGTCGTGGTGGGGCTTCACCTTCCCGGTCGGGGCTTTTGTTGGCGAGAGCTTGCGGCTTACTCAGGTGCTTGGCTGGAGTAGTACCTTGTTGGTTGGCGTCGGTGCCTGGCTACTGCTCTGCTTCTTCTGGTCAGTCACGCTCTACCGGACGTTGCGCGGCGTCGCTAGTGGGGCCATCTTTCAGCCACATCCCTGAGTGTCCATTGGCCGGGCGAAAAAAAACGGGAGGCGGGCTCCCGTTTTTGGCGACTGCCCGGTTAATTATCTGGGGAGCAGGAAGGCTGCTTTCTCGCGCACTTTGATATCCGGGTTATCGAGCGCAACGATCTCAAAATGAATCGGGTTCGAGCCGGTCTTGCCGGCTTCAGGCGGGACGCTGACCACGGTATTGAACGATTGCAGCGAGGCAGCCCGGACGTCAACTTCGCCGTTGCCGGATATTTCAGCGCCGGGCAGGCCGTCTACGGTGACCTTGTAGCGATGTGGCTGCTCCTCGGTGTTCATGATCTGCAGCATGAAGACGTTCTCGATACGGCCATCGTCGGCTTCGCGGGCGAGTGTAGAGCGGTCGCGGATGATGTCTACCTTGAGCGGTATCCGGTTCATCAGGAACCACGAGGCCAGGCCGGTAATGAAGATCAGGATGGCGGTGTAGAGAAGGATGCGCGGACGGATGATGTGGGCGACAATTTCCTGTTTGCCGAGATGCTGGGCCATGGCATTTTCGGTCGAGTAGCGGATGAGGCCGCGCGGCATGCCGACCTTGTCCATGACCTGGTCGCAGATATCGATGCAGGCGGCGCAGCCGATACATTCGTACTGCAGGCCCTTGCGAATGTCGATGCCGGTCGGGCAGACCTGGACGCACTGGTTGCAATCGACGCAGTCGCCCAGTCGGGTGGCGCTCGGTTCGGCATTTTTCTTGCGGGCACCACGTGGCTCGCCGCGCTCCTCGTCATAGGTGATGATCAGGGTGTCGGGGTCGAACATCACGCTCTGGAAGCGGGCATACGGGCACATGTGCTTGCACACCTGCTCGCGCATGAAGCCTGCCATGAGGATCGTGAAACCGCCGTAGAAGAAAATCCAGAAGGTTTCCCAGGGGCCGAGCTGGCCGGTGCGAACGTTGTTGATCAGTTCCTCGACCGGCGTGAAATAACCCACCAGCGTAAAGCCGGTCCACAAGCCAACGATGCCCCAAAGCAGGTGCTTGGTCACTTTGAGTCGGAGCTTTCGCGCATCCATCGGCCCGTTGTCGAGCTTGATGCGGGCATTACGGTCCCCTTCCACCCAGTTTTCGATCCACATGAAAATCTGTGTATAGACCGTTTGCGGGCAGGCGTAGCCGCAGAAAAGGCGTCCGGCGATAGCCGTCACAAGGAATAGCCCGTAGGCCGAGACAATCAGCAGGGCGGTCAGGTAGATGACATCCTGCGGCCAGAAAACAACCCCGAAAATGTAGAACTTGCGTTCGACCAAGTGCAGCAGGATGGCCTGCCGGTCATTCCAGGTCAGCCACAGGCCGCCATAGAACAGTACCTGGGTGAACAGGACTAGAGCGATCCGCCAGTTGTCAAAAAAGCCACGCACGCGTTTGGCGTAGATGATTTTGTGTTTTTCATAGAAAGAAACCGCTGCGGGTTTGGCTGCTTCCGGGTTTTCCTTGGGTTGATTCATTGGCGTTTTCGTCGGGATGGAAGATGGGGTTGGAAACCGGCGTTACCGATATTGACGGGTTGCTGCGTCAAGCCAGCCTGCGGGGCGATGGGGAAAATCGCAACAGGCCCGTCATTGCCGGTTTCCAGGCATATTTACTATCAAGATACGTGCCTGCACGACTTTTGTGTCAAGTTGCTTAAAAATCATTTGCTTATATATAACACCAAGCGGCCATTTGACAAGCTGTGTCAAAATTGACTGTCTGATTTGACATTGGTGACGGGGGTGGCATGGGTGGAGCTAAGTCGTTGGGTGAGTTGATTTCCTTTCTCGATGGTTTGCCTGAACCGCGGATCGTGATGAATGCCGATTACCGGATTGTTGCAGCCAACACTGCCTATATTCGTGACTTCGGTGGTGAGCGGCCGATTGTCGGGCGGAAATGCTACGAAGTCTCGCATCATTTCGATGTTCCGTGCGACCAGGCTGGCGAATCCTGTCCCCTGAAGCAGAGCCAGAACTCCGGTGTGCCGCAGCGGGTACTTCATCTGCATCACACGCCGCGCGGAGAAGAGCATGTGGCCGTCGAAACCACGCCGATTCGGGACGAACACGGCCGTGTCGTCTATTTCGTCGAAACCATGCGGGTCGTTCGCCAGGCCAGCAGCCGGCCGGCGGCGCAAGGCCTGGTTGGCCGTTCGCCGGCTTTCATCGGCATGCTGGAGAAGGTGCTGCGCGTGGCGCATTCGGATGCTGCGGTATTGTTGCTTGGCGAAACCGGAACCGGCAAGGAACTGGTTGCCCGTGCCATCCACGAAGCCAGCGGCCGGGAAGATGGTCCGTTCGTCGCGGTTGACTGTGCCGGGATGACCGAAACGTTGTTCGAAAGCGAACTTTTTGGCTATGAAAAAGGCGCCTTTACCGGGGCGGCTCACCGCAAGCTCGGTCTGGTCGAGGCGGCATCCGGAGGGACCCTGTTTCTCGACGAGATCGGCGAGTTGCCGCTTGCCTTGCAGGTCAAGTTGCTGCGCCTGCTGGAAACCGGCACTTACCGGCGGGTTGGCGGGCTTGATTGGCTGCCGGCGGATTTCCGGCTGGTTGCTGCGACACACCGCGATCTTCGTGCCATGGTTCGCGACGACAGCTTTCGGCGCGACCTGTACTTCCGGATCAACACCTTCCCGATCCGCATGCCCGCCTTGCATGAGCGGGCCGAGGACATACGGCTGCTGGCCGTTTCGCTCCTCGAGCGGGTGGACCGGAAGGTCGGGCGGGAATTTACGCCGGCGGCACTGACCTGGCTGAGCGGCCGCCGTTACGAGGGCAACATCCGGGAGTTGCGCAACCTAATCGAGCGCGCCACCCTGCTGGCCGATGGCGATCTGATTGATCGGTCGCATCTGGATGAAATGGCCGATGCCTGTCCGGTTCATTTTTCAGTGGATGATGAGGTTTTTTTTGTCGATCAAGTTATTCCCCTGGCGTCCCTGGAGCGGCGTTATCTGGATTGGGCAAAAGGCCACGAAGGCCTTGACGTGGGGCAGCTGTCGGCTCGTCTGGGGGTTAGCCAACGGACCCTGTATCGAAAGTTTCAAGGTCTGAAATAAGGGCTGGTGGCGAAGGGTGGACCTTGGGCCCTGGGGGGCTTGCCGGGGCCTTGCTTTGGCTGAGGCGAGGCGGGGTGGATGACACTTCCGGATGCGGCTTTACCAATTCTTACAATCAATTTTTGGACATTTACTATAATCGGCGTCACTTATCTCTATGGCATTAATTGTGTCTTTTGGGGTCCGGTTTTGGCCTGGAGGGATTCCCCCTCTTCCTGACTTGATAAAGAACTCGCCCATGAAAAATATAGCTATCGTCTCATTGCTGGTCTCCGCCGCATTTCCGGTTGCCGGCCAGGTTTCCCAATCCCAGCCTGCTGCGCCCGTTACCTTAAAGGAAGTGGCGCAAAGCGCCGTACTCAACAGCCCGGAAGTGACCTCGAAATGGCATGCCTATCGGGCGGCAGAAGAGGAAACCGGCGTGGCGCGGGGCGGCTATTTCCCGCGCGTCGACCTGACTGCCGGGGGCGGTCATGAAAGCTTGCGCCAGCCCAAAGCGGCAGGCCGCGACTACACCCGCAGCGGCTACCTGCTCAGCCTCAACCAGATGATTTTTGACGGTTTCGCCACGCGCAACGAAGTCCGTCGCCTCGACAAGGCACGGCTCGTTCGCTATTACGAGCTTCTTGAAGCATCGGAGACCGTTGCGCTCGAAGCTGGTCGCGCCTATCTTGATGTTCTGCGTTATCGCCATCTGGTCGATCTGGCCAAGGACAATTACGTCCAGCACAAGGCTACCTTCGACCAGATCCAGCGGCGCACGCAAAGCGGTGTCGGTCGACGCGTCGATGTTGAGCAGGCGGGCAGCCGACTGGCCCTGGCCGAAATCAACATGATTACCGAAACGGCCAACCTGCACGATGTGGCCGCCCGTTACCAGCGACTCATTCGCCATCAGCCAGCCGATGCCATCGTGCCGCCCAGTCAGCTCAATGCCGGTTTCCCCGAGCAGGCCAAGGCAGCGGTCGATACCTTGCTCCGGAAAAACCCGGCCCTGCTCGCCGCCACGGAAAATATCGAAGCCAGCCAGTATGAGGTTTATGCCCGACGGGGAGCCTATTCGCCGAAGCTTGATTTCCGGGCGCGCACCGACCACACCCGCAACTATCTGGGTGATACCGGTCAGCGCGACTATAACGTGGCCGAACTTGTCGTCAGCTGGAACCTCTTCAACGGCGGGTCGGACCGTGCGCGTGACAAACAAACCGTCGAGAAAAAGAATCTGGCCTTTGATCTGCGTGAAAAGGCCTGCCGCGATACCCGGCAAACCCTTCTCATTGCTTACAACGACGTCCTTCGCCTCAAGGAGCAAACCGTCTTTACGGCGCGCCAGGTGGCGCTGCTCGAAAAGACCCGTGACGCTTACCGCGATCAGTTCAATGTTGGCCAGCGCACGCTGCTAGACCTGCTGGATACCGAAAATGAACTGCTTGCGGCTCGCCGTTCGAATGTCAATGCCGATAGTGATCTGACCCTCGCCTACCTACGTACCTACGCCGGTATGGGTACTCTGCTTGAACAACTCGGCCTGCAACGTCTCGACGCCGAACCGGATAGCCGCGACCTCGCCAACATTGATCCGAGCCAGCTCTGCCCAAGTGAGGCGATCGACCTTGGTTTGCCCGATCGGGGTGTGCTCAATGCCAAGGCCGCTGCCCTCAGTGCCAACCGCCCGGCGCTCGCGCCCGTTGCGGTAGTGCCACAAGGTGCCGATGCCCTGGTTCAGGAGCGGGTCAAGTCCTGGGCTGCAGCCTGGTCGGCGCGTGACTATGCTGCCTACAGCAGCTTCTATGCCTCGACCTTTACGCCGGATGGTGGCCTGAGCCGAGAGGACTGGGCACAGTTGCGGCGTGGCCGTATCTCGGCGCGTGGAGACATTCACGTTGATATCCAGGACATGAAAGTCCGGATGGACGGCGCTGATCGAGCGTTTGCCGATTTCCACCAGGATTATCAGTCTCGGGGCTACAACGATACGACGCGTAAGACGCTGGAGATGATCCGGGTCAACGGCAATTGGCTGATCAACCGTGAGACATCGGTGCCTTGTGCCGGTAACAACAGCGGCGGCTGCAAGGGGCTGGTCAAGTAACGCTGATCGGGAAGGCCGGTCGGCTGACCGGCGCTTAAAGAACAAAGGCCATGCTTTCGCATGGCCTTTGGCGTTTAGTCGTCAGGATGCGTCAGGTCGCCAGGCTGGGGTTCAACGTATAGGTACCAGTCAGGCTGGCCTCGGCCAAAATATGTCCTTGCATGGCCGCGCGAACTTCTGGTCCGCCAAATTTTCCGTCGATCGGCAGCGTTTCAATATCGAGGGCGAAAACCGTAAAGACGTAGTGATGGATGATTTCATCATTCCATGGGGGGCAGGGGCCGTCATAACCGTAATAGTCCCCGTTCATGTCATGGTCCCCAGCGAACCAGTCGGTGTAATTGTTGATGCCCTGCCGGCAACCCTGTATCGCCTGTGGGCCGGCTTTGCCTCGTGGTGTTACTGCGTGGCTGAACGCGCCCTCATTGATCGTATTGATTGTTTCGGAAAGGTCTACAAGAACCCAATGGAAAAAATCTACGCGGGGCAGTGAGGCGGGCACCGTTCGGCCTTCCTGATTGACATCGTCGCCTTGGCTGGGCACATCCGGGTCGTGGCAGATGATTACAAAGGACTTTGTCTCAGCAGGCGCATGGCTCCAGGCCAGGTGGGGATTGATGTTTTTGCCGAGGCAGACGTGATGGGCAGGATCAGGTATGCAAAAAGAAAAATCCCCGGGAATTGCCTGTCCCTCTGAAAAACTAGTGCTGGTCAGTTTCATCTTTACCTTTCCGATTATGCAGCTTGACGTTTGAAGTCATTCAGGCGGAAGCCGAGAATCCACAGCGTGGCGAAGTAGGCAGTGACGCCGATCGGAACCAGCCAAGCTAAATGAATTGTCCGGTCGACAAAGCTGCTTTGCAACCAGCTTTTTTCCTCGCCCATGCCAAACCACAGGGATGCACCCATCGCTATCAAGGCCAGCAATAGTTTGCTGCTGAAGACAAGCCATCCGGCCCGCGGCTGGTAGATTTCCAGACGGCGCAGTCCGCGATAGAGCAGAAGTGCATTCAGGCAGGCCGCCAGGCCAATCGACAGTGCCAGGCCGGCGTGGTCCAGCCAGCCGACAAAGGCGAGATTCATCGCTTGCGTTGCGGCGAGGGAGATCAGCGCGATGCGTACCGGGGTACGGATGTTCTGCCGGGCGTAAAAGCCGGGGGCGAGGACCTTCACGAGAATCATGCCGGTCAGCCCGACGGTATAGGCAACCAGCGCTTCGCGGGTGCGGAAGACGTCGTCAGCAGTAAAGGCGCCGTGATAGAAAAGTACCGAGATCAGTGGTACGGCAAGGATGGCCAGAGCGAGGGCGGCTGGTGCTGCGAGCAGGAGCGTCAGGCGCAGCCCCCAGTCAAGCAGGCGCGAATACTCAACGGTGTTGTTGCTGGCATGGTAGCGGGACAGTGAGGGGAGCAGGATTGTGCCAAGGGCCGCCCCGAGCAGCCCTGAAGGGAATTCCATCAGGCGGTCGGCGTAATAGAGCCAGGAGACGCTGCCGGATTTCAGGAATGAGGCAAAAATGGTGTTGATGAGCAGGCTGATTTGCGACACCGATACCCCGATGATGGCGGGTGCCATCAGTGTCGTTATCCGGCGCACTCCGGGATCCGCCCAAGCGGCGCGCCAGTTCAGTGACGGGCGGGGCAACATGGCGATTTTCCGCAGTGCCGGAATCTGGATCGCCAGCTGGAGTAAGCCACCGAGGAATACGGCCCAGGCCAGCACCAAGACGGGTGGATCAAAATATGGCGCGGCAAAAAGGGCCATGCCGATGATGGCGATGTTGAGCAGGACAGGGGTGAATGCCGGCAGGGCGAAGCGGCTCCAGCTATTGAGGATGCCGCCCGACAGGGCGACCAGCGACATGAAGAAAATGTAGGGGAAGGTGATGCGGGTCAACGAGACAGTCAGTTCGAACTTGCCGGCGTCAGCGGCAAAGCCCGGAGCTGAAATCCACACCAGTAGCGGGGCGGTCGCGATGCCGAGCGCCGTGACGGCGAATAGCGCCAGCGAGAGCAGGCTGGCGACGTGGTCAATCAGGGTGCGGGTGTCCTCTTCGCTGCGTTTGTTTTTATATTCGCCAAGGATGGGGACAAAAGCCTGGGAGAAAGCCCCCTCTGCAAACATTCGCCGCAACAGGTTGGGCAGCTTGAAGGCGACAAAAAAAGCATCGGTAGCCAGCCCTGCACCGAAAGAGCGGGCAATGACGAAGTCGCGGGCGAAGCCGAGAATTCTCGAGAGAAGGGTCATGCCACTGACCGTGGCCAGTGCGCGCAGCAGATTCATTGGATTGTGGATTGCTGAAACCTCTAATTCTACGCTGCACTGGCCTGGAAGCCGCTAAATGGCATTGGGCTGGCCTCGTGGCGCGGTAGAGCAATCGTAATTCCGCACGCGCCTTGTTGCCCGTACCGTTTCGCTGCTGTACAATTCGCGGCCTTGGTTTGCCGCTTTAGCTCAGTTGGTAGAGCAGTTCATTCGTAATGAAAAGGTCGCCAGTTCGATTCCGGCAAGCGGCACCATCTTGATTTAGCCCACCTCGTGTGGGCTTTTTCATTTTCGGGTGGAATTGGCTCTGCGCAATCCCGGCGGTTACTCCAGGTTGAGGATGACCCGGTTGCGGCCCGCTGTTTTTGCCGCGTAAAGGCTGTTATCTGCCGTTTTCAGCAAATGCTGCGGCCCGCTCTCGGCGCTGGGCAGCGTACTGGCGACACCGAAGCTGCATGACACCTGGCCATCAACGCCCCGTTCGTGCGGGATGCAGAGGTCGCGCGCCGACTGGCGCATGCGTTCTGCGACCGCGTGGGCGCCATCGGCATCGGTGCCCGGCAGGATGGCGACAAACTCTTCGCCACCGTAGCGGGCCAGGGTGTCTTCGACACGAAAGATCGATTCGCTGAGTGAGTTGGCCACCGCCTTGAGGCAGGAGTCACCCGCCTGATGGCCATATATGTCGTTGAATTGTTTGAAGAAATCGATGTCGCCGAGAATCAGGCTGAGGGGCGTCTCATTGCGCAGGCAGCGCTTCCACTCAACCTGCAAGGTGTCATCGAAGTGGCGCCGATTGGGAATGCCGGTGAGCCCGTCGAGAATGGCGATTTCCTTGAGGCGTCGATGGACCTCGCAGATTTCCTGTTGTCGGATGGAGATGCGCAGCATGGCGCGGACCTTGGCGAGCAGGACGACCTCGGAGACCGGTTTGCTCAGGAAGTCATCTCCGCCCGCCAGAATGCCTTGAGCCAATGTGTCTTCGTCGGTAACCGAGGAAAGGAAGACGATCGGCGTCCACCGCGAAACCCCGGCTTCATGGCTGGATTGTTCCCAGGCCCGGATTTTTTGGGTCAGTTCAAGGCCGTTGGTGTGCTGCTGGGTGATGTCGAGGAGAACCAGGCTCGGCCAGGCGTCGCGAAATATCTGCAAAGCCTGCTCCCCATCGCCGGTTGCTACGGTCTGAATGTCTGGCAATTGGCGCAGGCATTCACAGATGAGAGCACGGTTGGCGGCCGATGGGTCGATGACGAGGACGCTGGGCCGCGTGGGGCCAGAGGCGGCCGGATCGAAAATGGTCGGATAGGCTTGGTGCGTCAGCATATTGCGTGATCATAGCACCGCCATGTGTGGGGAATGGGTAGGTGGACACGTTTTCCTTGTTGCTGACCTGGGGTAATATATGTTTTCCTTCCATACGGTATGGTATGGAAAAAGACAAATATTCAGGAGATGGCGACAATGCAGATCAAGGACAAGGTTTTTCTGGTAACCGGCGCGGGTTCGGGGCTGGGGGCGGCAACGGCAGGTGTTCTGGCCGAGGCCGGGGCGAAGGTGGTGCTGGTTGACCTCAATCGTCAGGCAGGCGAGGCGCAGGCCGCGGCTCTTGGGGCGAATGCTTGCTTTGTTGAGACCGACGTGGCCAATGAGGCGTCAGCACTTAACGCGATCAATACGGCAATGGCGAAATTTGGTGCCTTGCATGGTCTGGTGAATTGTGCCGGCGTAGCGCCGGCCGAGAAGGTCCTGGGCAAGGAAGGTCCGCATAAGCTGGAGAGCTTTGCCCGGGTGATCAATATCAATCTGGTCGGGACCTTCAATATGATTCGTCTGGCGGCTGATGCGATGATGAAGCACGAGCCGGACGCTGGTGGTGAGCGGGGTGTGATCGTCAATACTGCTTCTGTCGCCGCCTACGAAGGTCAGCTTGGGCAGGCCGCATACGCTGCCTCGAAGGGCGGTATCGTTGCCCTGACCTTGCCGGTTGCCCGCGAACTGGCGCGCAGCGGCATCCGCTGCATGACCATCGCACCGGGCATCATGGAAACGCCGATGCTGCTCGGCATGCCGCCGGAAGTGCAGGACTCGCTGAACAAGATGGTGCCGTTCCCGACGCGCATGGGCAAGCCGGCCGAGTATGCCGCACTGGTCCGGCACATTGCCGAAAACGCCTACCTCAATGGCGAAGTGATTCGCCTGGATGGTGCCATCCGGATGGGCGTCAAATAAACTATACTTCGGCTCCGTCCTTGACCCCAAAAGGCACTTCGGTGCCTTTTTCATTTGTATGCCCGCCGCTTCCTGTTATCACTGTGGTTTGCCTGTTCCCGAAGATGTCGATCTGTCGGTGACGGTTGGCAGTGAGCCGCGGGCAATGTGCTGTTTTGGCTGTCAGGCGGTGGCGCAGTCGATCGTCGATAACGGCCTAGCCGAGTATTACCGTAGTCGCGATGCCATGCCCGAATCGCCGCGCGAGGCCATGCCGGCGATTCTCGATCAGCTGGTCATGTACGACCATGTCGAATTTCAAAAAAGTTTTGTCAAGGAGTTGGGGCAAAACGAGCGCGAGGCGTCGCTGTTGCTCGAGGGTATTACCTGCGCGGCCTGTATCTGGCTCAACGAGCAGCACCTTGGCCGCTTGCCCGGGGTGACGGCGGTCAATATCAATTACACGACCCGTCGGGCCCGTGTGCGCTGGGATGAAAGCCGCGTCAAGCTCTCCGATATTCTCGGTGCGGTTGCGGCTATTGGCTATCGGGCCTATCCGTACGATGCCGCCAAGAACGAGGAAATTTCCCGCAAGGAGCGGCGCGAGGCAATGTGGCGCCTGTGGGTGGCCGGCTTTGGCATGATGCAGGTGATGATGTATGCCTATCCGGTCTATATCGCCAACGGCGACATGACGGCCGATATCGAAAGCCTGATGCGCTGGGCCAGCCTGTTCCTGACCCTGCCGGTCATTTTCTATTCCTCGGCACCTTTCTTCCGTAACGCCTGGCGTGACATCAAGCTGCGTCGCGTCGGCATGGATGTGCCGGTGGCCCTCGGGGTCGGCGCGGCATTTGTCGCCAGTTGCTGGGCGACCTTCGCCCAGGCCGGGGAAGTCTATTTCGACTCGGTCACGATGTTTATCTTTTTCCTGTTGGGTGGCCGCTATCTGGAGATGACGGCGCGCCAGAAGGCGGTCAGCGTGACCGAGGCACTGGCCCGGCTGCTGCCGGCTTTTGCCCAAAAGATGGCGCGGTTTCCGGCGGACCGCAATACCGAGCAGTGTGTCGTCGCCGACCTGCGCCAAGGCGATTACATTTTGGTTCGCGCCGGCGATATCGTGCCGGCTGATGGTCGGGTTATTGAAGGCATCAGCTGTGCCAATGAGGCCCTGCTGACCGGCGAAAGCAAGCCGGTTCCCAAGTCGCCCGGCGAGACGGTGGTCGGAGGTTCGATCAATGCCGAGAGTCCGCTCGTCGTCCAGGTCGAGCAGGTCGGCGAGGGGACGCGCCTGTCGGCCATTATCCAGTTGATGGAGCGGGCGGCGGCCGAAAAGCCGAAAATTGTCGTGCTCGCTGACCGTATTGCCAGCTATTTTGTCGCGGTTCTGCTGGCGGTGGCTATTCTTGTGGCGGTTGGCTGGTATTTCGTCGATCCGGCGAAAGCCTTGTGGATCACTGTTTCGGTGCTGGTGGTTACCTGCCCCTGTGCTCTTTCGCTGGCGACGCCGATTGCGCTGACCGTTTCGGCAGGTGCGCTGGCCCGGGACGGCTTGCTGGTGACGCGCGGTCATGCCATTGAAACCCTGGCGCGGGCGACCCATTTCGTATTCGACAAAACAGGCACCTTGACTACCGGACAGATGCATCTCGTTGATGTACTGCCGGTTGCCGGGTTGCATCGAGATGCCTGCCTGGCCATGGCGGCAGCTCTGGAGCAGGCTTCCGAGCATCCAGTGGCGACGGCGCTGCGCCAGGCGGCCGGTGCCCAGTTGCCGGAAACATCGGCGGTGATCAGCGAACCGGGTCAGGGTATCGAGGCGCTGGTCGACGGACGTCGTTGCCGGATCGGACGACCTGACTATGCGTTGGCGCTGAGTGCAGAAAATTTGCCGGCGGCAGCCGGCGACTGGCTGGAAAGCGGCGATACCGTCGTTGCTCTGGCCGATGAAACGGGTTGCCTGGCGCTGTTCCGGATTGGTGATGAGCTGCGGCCGGAGTCGGCGGCGCTGATCGCCGAACTCCGGGCGTCCGGAAAGCAGGTAATTCTGTTAACCGGCGATGCTCCGGCGGTAGCTCATCGCGTGGCCGACCAACTCGGCATCGCCGATGTTCGGGCCGGCGTGACCCCGCAGGGCAAGCACGATTGCGTAACCGGCCTGCAATCGGCGGGCGCCATCGTGGCGATGCTCGGTGATGGCGTCAACGATGCCCCGGTGCTCGCTCAGGCGCAGGTGTCGGTGGCGATGGGCGGTGGCGCACAGTTGGCACGAACCCAGTCTGATTTCATCCTGCTCTCGGAAAACCTGGATCATCTGCGTTACGGCTTGCGGCGGGCGAGAAAAACCCTGCGCGTGATCCGCCAGAATCTCTGGTGGTCCTTCGCCTACAATTTCGTTGCCCTGCCGCTGGCCATTGCCGGTTTTGTTACGCCATGGATTGCCGGCATCGGCATGTCGGCCAGTTCTTTGCTGGTGGTCCTCAATTCACTGCGCATTCAGCGCCTGGAGATCGATTGATGGAAAGTGTCTATCTGCTTATCCCGGTATCGGTCATTCTGGTCTTCGGAATTGCCGTTGCGTTCTGGTGGTCGGTCCGCAGCGGCCAGTTCGATGATCTCGAAGGGCCGGGCTTTCGCGTCCTGATGGACGAGGATCCGTTGAAGCGCAATCAGGCAAAGGCGGGCGGAGAGGTCGTGGATACCAACAAACCCGACAATGTTTGACCTGTGTCAACGTTAGCGGGATAGACGCTTGGCAGAATGGCCCCATTGTGGAGCGCGATGCTTCACAGCAATTCTCTGTTGGGGTTGGGGTGCGTTACGACGCACCCTTTTTTTGTCTGCGTTTTTCAGCCCTTTTCTTCGCCTAGATATTTTGAACTACTGCCCTTAGATAATCGGTAGGTTGATCTAGGTCAAAACGCTCAGCCTGAACTAGAATACCATCGCTTTCTATGTGTCCCCTTGGGTTCAGGGAGGTGGGCATTCCGTTTTTTTTTTACGAGAGGGTGGGTTCATGTCTGGAACGCAAACCACATATAACGATAAGGTCGTACGGCAATTCACCGTTATGACCGTCATCTGGGGCATTGTTGGCATGCTGGTCGGTGTCATCATTGCTGCGCAGCTGGTCTGGCCGGAGCTGAATATTGGCTTCCTGCATTTTGGCCGTCTGCGTCCGTTGCATACCAACGCGGTTATTTTTGCGTTTGGTGGCTGCGCCTTGTTCGCAACGTCTTACTGGTGCGTTCAGCGCACCTGCTGTACGCGTCTTTGGGGCGGTCCGCTGGTTCCCTTTACTTTCTGGGGCTGGCAAATCGTCATTCTTCTCGCTGCCATCACTTTGCCGCTGGGTATCACCTCCGGTAAGGAATATGCCGAGCTGGAGTGGCCGATCGATATCCTGATCACGCTGGTCTGGGTGTCTTACGCTCTGGTCTTCTTCGGTACCATCGCCAAGCGCAAGGTGTCGCATATTTATGTCGCCAACTGGTTCTTCGGCGCCATGATTCTGACCGTTGCCCTGCTGCATCTGGTGAACAGCGCCGCCATGCCGGTTTCGCTGACCAAGTCCTACTCGGCTTACGCTGGTGTCCAGGACGCGATGATCCAGTGGTGGTATGGTCACAACGCCGTGGGCTTCTTCCTGACTGCTGGCTTCCTTGGCATCATGTACTACTTCGTACCGAAGCAGGCTGGTCGTCCGGTGTATTCGTATCGCCTGTCGGTCGTCCACTTCTGGGCGCTGATCTTCACGTACATGTGGGCGGGCCCGCACCACCTGCACTACACCGCCCTGCCGGACTGGACCCAGTCTGTCGGTATGGTGTTCTCCCTGATTCTGCTGGCTCCGTCCTGGGGTGGCATGATCAACGGCATCATGACCCTGTCGGGTGCCTGGAATAAGCTGCGTGACGATCCTATCCTGAAGTTCCTGATCACCTCGCTGTCCTTCTACGGTATGTCCACGTTCGAAGGCCCGATGATGTCGATCAAGACCGTTAATGCCCTGTCGCATTACACGGACTGGACCGTCGGTCACGTGCACTCCGGTGCTCTCGGCTGGGTTGCCATGGTGTCGATCGGTGCCATGTACTACCTGATCCCGCGCCTCTTCGGCAAGACCGAAATGTATAGCACCAAGCTGGTCACGACCCACTTCTGGATCGCTACCATCGGCACCGTTCTTTACATCGCTTCGATGTGGATTGCCGGTGTGATGCAGGGCCTGATGTGGCGTGCGGTTAACGCTGACGGTACGCTGGCTTACAGTTTCGTCGAGTCGGTCAAGGGTTCCTACCCGTTCTGGGCGATCCGCTGGCTGGGTGGCGTTCTGTTCCTGTCGGGCATGCTCCTCATGGCATACAACATGTTCAAGACCATGGCTGGCGGCAAGACTGCTGATACCACGGTGAACGTTCCTGTCGCTCATCACGCCTGATTAGGGGGAGATAATAATGATCAAGCACGAGCATATTGAAAAAAGCGTTGGCCTGCTCATCGTCCTGACGCTGCTAACCGTGATTTGGGGCGGTCTGCTCGAAATCGTTCCGCTCTTCTTCCAAAAGTCGACCACGACCCCGGTTGAAGGTGTCAAACCTTACGAAGCCGTTCGTCTGGCCGGTCGTGACGTTTATATCCGCGAAGGCTGCTTCCTGTGCCACTCGCAGATGATTCGTCCGTTCCGTGCTGAAACCGAGCGTTATGGCCATTACTCCGTCGCTGGCGAGTATGTCTATGACCATCCGTTCCAGTGGGGTTCGAAGCGTACCGGTCCGGATCTGCATCGCGTCGGTGGCCGTTACTCTGACGAATGGCAGCGCGCTCACCTGATGAATCCTCGCGATGTGGTGCCCGAGTCCAACATGCCGGCATTTGCCTTCCTGGCAAGCAACAAGGCCAAGGACACCGTCGGTGCTGACATCGAGAAGAAGATGCAGATTATGCGCGTTTATGCGAACGCCCGCGGTATCCCCACCTATACGGAAGAGGAAATCAAGGGTGCCAAGGCTGCTATCGGTGAACAGACCGAAATGGATGTTCTGATTGCGTACCTGCAGGGCATGGGTACTGCATTGAAGAACGTCAAGTAATAGCCATGGACATCAACGATCTGCGTTCCATTGTGACGGTTGTCGGGTTGCTTTGCTTCCTGGCAATCATCGGATGGGCTTACAGCAAGAGCAGCCAGAAGGGCTTTGAGGAAGCTGCCAACTTGCCGTTCGCAGAACACGATGATCAGGGCGCGATGTCCGATACTTCGCGCCCTCGCTGAAAAAAGGAAAGCAAATGAGCGATTTCGTTAGCGAATTCTGGAACATGTACGTGATTGTGATTGTGGTGGGCAGTATTCTTGCCTGCGCAATCCTTCTCTTCATGCAGAGCAAGGCAACCTTCACGCCGGGCAAGACCATGGGTCATGTCTGGGATGAAACCCTTGAGGAATACAACAATCCGATGCCGCGTTGGTGGAGCTGGATGTTCATCATCACCATCATCTTTGGTTTTGTCTATCTGGCCCTGTATCCGGGTCTGGGTAACAACAAGGGCATGCTGGGCTGGACGTCTGGTGGTCAACACAAGGCTGAAGTTGAAAAGATGGATGCCACCGTCAAGCCGCTGTTCGACAAGTACATGGCCATGGATCTCCAGGCGGTTGCTGCCGACAAGCAGGCCATGGAAATGGGCAAGCGCCTGTTCCTGACCTACTGCATGCAGTGTCACGGTGCTGATGCCCGTGGTGCCAAGGGCTTCCCGAACCTGACCGACTCCGACTGGCAATTTGGTGGTGAGCCGGAACAGATCAAGGAAACCATTGCCAATGGTCGTATGGGCGTCATGCCGCCGCACGAGCAACTGGGTGCCGATTCGATCAAGGATCTGGCCAACTTCGTCCGCTCGCTGTCCGGTCTGCCGAACGATGCCGTCCGCGCTGCCAAGGGTAAGGAAACCTTCACCTCGGCTGGTTGTGTCGGTTGTCACGGCATGGATGCCCACGGTATGGCTGCTGTCGGTGCCCCCAACCTGACCGACAAGGTCTGGCTGTATGGTTCTTCTGAAGCGACCATCACCGAAACGATCACCAAGGGCCGTCAGAACAAGATGCCCGCCTGGAAGGACTTCCTCGGCGATGCCAAGGTTCACCTGCTGGCTGCGTACGTGATCAGCCTGGGCCAAGGCGCCAAGTAATTGGCTGAAACGGGGCGGCTTAGCCGCCCCGTTTTTCTTTTGTTTCTCAAAATACCGGTTTGTATCCAAATTGCGTTGATCAACGCGCCAGGTAATTTCCGCGCAGCGTGATTTCGATACAGATAAGATCATGACCGAATCCACCGATAACAACCCTCCTGCCAACTCCGCCGCAACGCCGGCTGAGGTGTCTTTTTACGAAAAGCACAAGAAGGTCTACATCCGCGACGTCAAGGGGTGGTGGAATAGCTGGCGCTGGGTCCTGGTCTGGGTCACGCAGATAGTTTTCTATTGTTCGCCGTGGCTGGAATGGAATGGCCGTCAAGCTGTCCTGCTGCATCTGGTTGAACGGAAGTTCTACCTGTTTGGCCTGGTCTTGTGGCCGCAGGACGTCTTTTACCTGGCCTTGCTGCTGATTATTTCGGCCTACGCCCTGTTCCTGTTTACTGCCATTGCCGGCCGCCTCTTCTGCGGCTACGCCTGCCCACAGACTGTATATACCGAAATATTCATGTGGGTCGAAAACCGCATCGAAGGTGATCGGTCGGCCCGCCTGAAGCTCGACAATGGACCGATGACGGCACGAAAATTCCGTCTCAAAGCCCTGAAGCATGCGATCTGGTTGGTGATCTCGTTGTGGACCGGGTTTACGCTGGTCGCCTATTTCACCCCGGTCAGCGAACTGCTCGCCGCACTGCCTTTTGACTTTTCCGGCTGGGAACTGTTCTGGACCTTCTTCTACGGGGGCTTCTGCTACATGCAGGCTGGCTTCCTGCGCGAGCAGGTCTGCAAGTACATGTGTCCCTATGCGCGCTTTCAGGGCGTCATGTTTGACCCTGATACCTTGATCATTACCTACGACCCCGAGCGTGGCGAACCGCGTGGTGCCCGCAAGAAGGCGGTCGATGCCAAGGCGGCGGGACAGGGCGACTGTGTCGACTGCGGTCTCTGTGTGGTGGTCTGCCCGACAGGCATCGATATCCGCAAGGGGCAGCAATACGAATGCATCGGTTGTGGTGCCTGTATTGATGTCTGTGACCCGGTCATGGACAAGGTTGGCCTGCCGCGCGGGCTTATCCGCTACACCACCGAGAATGCCCTGGAAAAGCACTTTTCGCCCAAGGAAGTGTTGGCCCATCTGGTTCGTCCGCGAATTATCCTTTACACCGTCATTCTCACGGCCATCACCGTCGCTGCTATCTGGTCGCTGGCCGTGCGCGTACCGCTCAAGGTTGATGTCATTCGCGACCGTTCCCTGTTGGCCCGCGAGGCTGACGACGGGCGCATCGAAAACGTCTACAACCTCAAGATCATGAATACGACCGAGGAACCCAAGCGTTATGCGCTGTCGGTCGAGGGTATGGAGGGCGTGGAAATCGTCGGGGATCGTATCGTCGAGGTTGCCAGCGCGGAAAATCATGAAGTGACAATCGTCGTTCGCGTCCCGCCCGAATCCGGCAAAAAGGGCGCGAACACCATTTATTTTGATATCAAGGCCCAGAACCACGAGAAGATTGCGGTTCACGAAAAGGCCTCCTTCCTGATGCCCTGACATGAGTAATGCAATGACCCTGAAGAACGACAATCAACCTTGGTACAAGGAGCGCTGGCCGTGGTTCCTGATGGCTGGTCCAGGGATCGTCATCGTCGCCGGTTTCATCACCTTGTGGCTGGCGGTCGCTAGTAACGATGGGCTGGTGACTGATGACTATTACAAGCAGGGATTGGCCGTTAACCAGAGCCTGCAGCGTGATCACCAGGCCGGTAGTCTTGGTTTGCATGGTGATGTCATGCGTTCCGGCGAAAATATGCGCCTGCTGTTGAGCGCCGATGGCGAGGTCAGTTTGCCATCGGAAATTACCCTCAAGCTGGTGCATCCGACGCGCGCCGGCCAGGATCAGATGGTCAAGATGACATTGGAAGGACAGGGCTTCTACAGCGGCAAGCTGTCTGCAGGAGTCTCGGGGCGTTGGCTTGTTTCGATTGAGGATCCTGCTGCTCAATGGCGGCTTCAAGGCGATTGGCAGGCTGATTCGGTGGAACCCCTGCGCCTGACGGCGAAGGCGGGAAAGTAGTTTATTTATCTGTTACTGGGAGGTGACTTATGGCTTGGGAACTTTTGTTTAATAGCGATTTTGGTCTGATGAGCTTTGCCGTCATCGTTGGCGTTCTGGTCATCGGTGCGGTGATGGGCAAGATGTACTCCAACAAGATGGACGAAGAGTCGCGCAACGCCGGTAAGTGAAGGCGCTTGATCGCGTCGCTCATTGAGCGTTGGCAGGTCATGAACCCCCGATCGGGAAACCGGTCGGGGGTTTGTTTTTTGGTGCGGAGTGGCGTAAAAATGACAAATGATTTTTCGCGCCATTTATATTTCGCTACTTTTGCATGCACTGATCCTGCTGCCGCAGTCTGATCAGGAAGGTCGATTTCGCCAGAATACCAGCGAGCTTCACGGGCCGGCCTCGCCGCAACTGTATGTTGTGGGCGGCAACGGCAGTATGCGGGCCAATATCTCGCAGCTGGCCAGGGGGGCAGTTGCAGCAAAAGGCGATGGTCGCCAGTCCGCTGCGCCCGATCCGAGAAAACGTCTGCGATCCCGGTTGTCCGGCGCACTGGTGCCGAATCCGGTCGAGGCGGGTGAGTCGGGGCAGCCTTCTTTCATGGCATCTGCGGAAGCGAAGGGGGTCGATACGCCGCCAGCGGCGGACATGCTCCGTCAATATCGTCTAAATATCGCGCGGAGCGCTCGCCAGCTTAATGTCTATCCCCGTCTTGCTAAGGGTGATGAACGGCAGGGCACAGTCGTTGTTGGCATCGTTTGGCCGGCGAGTCAGGGTCACGCGCGGATTGTTCTTGAAAGTTCCTCTGGCCATGAGGCACTGGACCATCAGGCGCTACAAATGATTGCTCAGGCGGCAAGTCAGGCGGTACTCCCGGATGGGCTACGCGGAAGAGCCCTGACGGTTTCGGTGCCGGTGGTGTATGGGCCAGGCGATTGATTCGCCTATAGCGGCGCAAGATCCGCTTCATGAAAGCCGAAGCTGCCCTTGGCCCGGTCTGCCAAGTAATAGTCGAGACAAAGGCTGACACTACGAAATGCCAGCTCGTCCCAGGGGATGTTCGCCGGATCAAACAGGCTGACTTCAAGGCTCTCTTCTCCGGCAGAAAAATGGGGGCTGTTCATGCGGCCACGATAAAACAGGTGGACCTGGTTGATATGGGCGATGCTGATCATGGCGAAAGGGGCATCCATCCGCATCGCCACGCCAGCTTCTTCGAGCGTCTCGCGGGCCGCTCCCTGCGCAGTGGTCTCGCCGTTTTCCATGAAGCCGGCCGGTAATGTCCAGTAGCCGAGACGGGGTTCGATGGCGCGCCGGCAGAGCAGGATTTGACCTTCCCATTCCGCGACGCAGCCAACCACCAGGCGCGGATTTTCATACTGGATGTGGCCGCAGGCCGGGCAGACGTATCTCGCCAGTGAGTCGCCGGGGGGCACGGCGAAAATCACATTGGCGGCGCAATGGTTGCAGTATTGAATCACGGAGAGTCGCATCGTGGAGTGATGCTGCGCAGTGTAACACCCGCCAATTCTGAATATTCAGACGTCGTCGCCCTCTCTTTCTTTGCACGCCGGCAATTCAAGTGGCTACAATAGCGGAAACCAATTAGCGGGCGGATCTAGGCCGGTTTCCGCGGGTGCGACAGGGGGCTTTGCATGTTTCTGATTGTTGGTTACGTCATCATTCTGGCTTCGGCGCTCGGAACCTATGCCATCCACGGCAGTCTCCTTGCGCTATGGGTGCCGACCGAGTACATCGCAATTGTGGGTCTGACGATTGGCTATTTCGTTGCCGCCAACGACATCAAGATCATCAAGGCGACGGTTGGTGCCATTCCGGGGATCTTCAAAGGGTCGAAATACAACAAGGCGTTTTATATAGATGCCCTGGCGATGCTTTTCGAGATTCTCGGCAAAGTCCGCAAAGAAGGCCTTATGTCGATCGAAGGGGATATCGAAAACCCCGAAGCCAGCCCGATTTTCAGCAAATATCCGAATCTGGTGCATGATCACCACGTCATGGAGTTCACCTGCGACTATCTGCGCATGATGGTCGGGGGCAATTTGAACACCGTTGAAATTGAAAGCTTGATGGATGTCGAGCTTGAGACCCATCACCACGAAGCGGCTGAACCGGGCCATGTGGTCGCCTCCGTCGGCGGCGCAGTGCCGGCCTTCGGTATCGTGGTCGCGGTGATGGGGGTGGTCAACGTGATGGGCTCGGTGGGTAGTCCGCCAGCCGTTCTCGGCAAGATGATCGGTGGCGCACTGGTCGGAACCTTCCTCGGTATTCTGATTTCTTACGGTTTCGTGGAGCCAGTCGCCAAGCTGCTTGAACAAAAGGCGGCAGAAGGCGGCACGATTTACAAGACCATCAAGATGGTCCTGCTCGCTTCGATGTCGGGCTATGCGCCACAAGTGGCCATCGAGTTTGGCCGGAAGACGCTGGGTTCTCATGAGCGCCCGACTTTCACCGAACTTGAAGAAGAGATGAAGGCGCGCAAGGGTAAATAGCATGTCGCCTGACATTGGATAAAACAAGATGAGCGACGATTCGACACGTCCCATAATCATCAAGCGCAAGAAGGTCGTGGCCGGTGGTGCCCACGGCGGCGCCTGGAAGATTGCCTACGCCGACTTCGTGACGGCGATGATGGCGTTCTTCCTGTTGATGTGGCTACTTGGGTCGACGGCACAGGGTGACTTGGCCGGGATTGCCGATCATTTCCAGAATCCGCTCAAGGTTGCCAGCCAGGGCGGCAGTGGCTCCGGCGATGCGACCAGTGTGCTCAAGGGGGGCGGCCAGGATCTGACGCGCCAGGCTGGCCAGGTCAAGCGCGGTGATATCGAGGCCAAGAAGTCGACTTCCTTTTCCAAGGAGGCCAATGCCGAATTCCGTCGCAAGGAACAGGAGCAACTCGAAAGCCTGAAGGCCGACATCGAAAAAATGATCGAGAAGAGTCCGCAACTCGCTCAGTTCAAAAAGCAGATGTTGCTCGACATTACTTCCGAAGGCTTGCGGATCCAGATCGTCGATGAACAGAATCGTCCGATGTTCGACTCAGCCAGCGCCGACCTCAAGCCCTACACGCGGGATATCCTGCGTCAGATCGGCAAGGCCCTGAATGGCGTCGGCAACCGGATCAGCCTGGCCGGACATACCGATGCGTCGCAGTTTTCGGGAGGCGACAGGGGGTATACGAACTGGGAGTTGTCGGCCAACCGGGCGAATGCTTCCCGGCGAGAATTGGTCATTGGCGGCATGGATGACGCCAAGATCATGCGGGTCGTCGGGCTTGGCGCAACTGTGCTTTTCGACAAAAATGATCCGCTCAATTCGGTCAACCGGCGAATCAGTATCGTGATCCTGAATCGCAAGACCGAGAATGCCATCCTGCAGGAAGAGGGGCCAGATTCCGAAGTTGGCGGTGAAGAGCTGCTTCCTGAGGGACTGAAGTTGCCGCTCGGCGGAAAGGGCACGTCTGGCTGAGTGAGGCGCGGTCCGGCGATCTGGTGGCTAAGCATGCCAGGTTTCGAAACAGGGGCGGGGCATGCGGCTTGGTCTGTCGTAAAGAAGCGAAGCGATTTTCGATGGAATGTTGGTGATGCAGTCGCCGAGTCATTTTCGAGTTGACCAGATTTCGCAAAAAATGAGTGTTGTTTCGCCAGAAGTGGACAATAATTCCCTTAATCAAACTGGCTTCACCAGCCTCGAGCTTGGATTGTTCTGATTTTTACGAGGAAACAATGGCAAAAACCATTCTAGCAGTTGACGATTCGGCCTCCATTCGCCAAATGGTCTCGTTTACCCTGAAGAGTGCCGGATATGATGTGGTTGAGGCGGTGGATGGGCAGGATGGTCTTGATAAAGCGAAAGCCAGAGCCATTCATCTGGTGCTGACCGACCAGAACATGCCGCGGATGGATGGGCTGACCCTGATCAAAAATCTTCGCGCCCTGCCGCAGTACGCATCCAGCCCCATCCTGATGCTGACGACCGAGTCTTCCGATGAGATGAAGTTGCAAGGCCGGGCGGCGGGAGCTACTGGCTGGCTGGTCAAGCCTTTTGACCCTCAAAAACTGATTGAAGTCGTACGCAAGGTGATCGGCTGAGTGAAGCCGGCAGACCCGCAATAGCGCGGGTCTTTTGCATTCAATTTTCGGTATCGTGAGGCTACGGAACCGAGATCAGGGGGTGGCATGGCTATCGACATGAGTCAGTTCTACCAGGTGTTCTTCGAGGAATCGGCAGAACATCTGGCAGCGATGGAGGGTTTGTTGCTGAATCTGGATATTGAAAATCCCGATTCGGAGCAGCTCAATGCCATTTTCCGGGCCGCCCACTCCATCAAGGGCAGTGCCGGAACCTTCGGGTTCACGGATCTCGCCGAAACGACGCACATCCTGGAAAACCTGCTCGACCGGATTCGCAAGCAGGAATTGCCCTTGCGACCTGACATGGTCGATGCTTTCCTGGAGTCCGGAGACCTCCTGCGCAACATGCTTGAGGCACATCAGGGGCGGGGCGAGGTTGATCCCCAGGCGATTGCTGCGATGTCTGCCCGTCTGCGGCAATTGTCGACGGGCGAAGTGGTCGTCGCCGCCCGGCCTGCAACTACCCCGCCACCCCAGGTCGTCGCCGCGGCCAGGCAAACTCCGCTGGTCAGGCGCTCGTTCGATATCCAGTTCGTGCCCACCGATGTGTCGGCAAGAGGTGACGGGGTGGCCAACCTGCTTGCCGAGCTGCGCACACTGGGGTCGTTGGAGATACTCAGTCAGCCGGCTTCAGAGCTGAATAATGTCGGTTACTGGCAACTGCGGTTGAAAACCGATGCGGCACAAGACCTGTTTTCTGATCAGATAGATTTCATCGCTGAAAATGGGGCCTGGCGTATTGTTGAAGAGACCCCCACCGACCATGACGAGGGGGCTTTTGGTCTTTTTGGCGGCGCGCCAGGGGCGCCGGAGGAAGACCCGGGCTATGGCTTTTTCGCCCCGCAAGACAGTGTGTCACCCGAGCCGGCGGCTAGCGATGACGAGGGTTTCGGCTTCTTTGAACCGGTGCCAGTAACCGCCGTCAAAGAGAGCGTTGGCGACGACGGCGAGGGTTACGGCTTTTTCGCGCCATTGCCTCCTCAAACTGCCGTAGCGCCCGCGGTGCCGGTGGCCGAGGAAGGCGAGGGTTTCGGCTTCTTTGCGCCGCCATCGCTAGTGGTTGAGGCGTCAGCCAACCCGGCTTTGTCGTCACCGCCGCCGGCCGGTGGGGAGCTGGCCGATAAGAAGATTGCCGAATTGTCCCCTCGGGCTGGCAAGCCTGTTGCGCCTGCCGCCGCGGCGGACTCGTCAATTCGCGTCAGTGTCGAGAAGGTCGATCAGTTGATCAATCTGGTGGGCGAATTGGTGATTACCCAGGCGATGCTCCTGCAGACGGTGAGCCAGATGCAGGAGAGTGCGCCGGAGCGACTCGTCAACGGATTGGGGCAATTGGAACGCAATACGCGCGATTTGCAGGAGTCGGTGATGTCCATCCGGATGCTGCCGATATCCTTTGTGTTCTCACGCTTCCCGCGGGTTGTGCGCGACCTGTCGGCCAAGCTCGGCAAGCAGGTCGAGCTGAAAACCACGGGGGAGACGACCGAACTCGACAAGGGGCTGATCGAGCGCATCGCAGATCCGCTGACCCACCTTATCCGGAACAGTCTCGATCACGGCATCGAGCTACCCGAAAAGCGCATCGCCGCGGGGAAGAGGGCGCTCGGTACAATTACCCTGAAGGCCTATCATCAGGGTGGCAATATCGTCATCGAAGTGGGCGACGATGGTGCCGGCCTGCCGCGTGACAAGATTTTGGCAAAGGCGCGTGAGCGCGGTCTGCCAGTCTCGGATCAGATGACCGACGGGGAGGTTTTCAACCTGATTTTTGAAGCTGGCTTTTCCACCGCCGAGCAGGTCACCGATGTGTCCGGGCGTGGTGTCGGCATGGATGTGGTACGGCGCAACATTCAATCGATGGGCGGTCGGGTCGAGATCGAGTCAATGCTCGGTATCGGTACCCGGATGACCGTCCGCCTGCCGCTGACGCTGGCGATTCTTGACGGAATGTCGGTGGCGGTCGGCGACCAGACCTATATCCTCCCGTTGTCCTATATTGTCGAGTCGATGCAGCCGGAAGCCGGGGCCATCAAGACACTATCCAATCAGGGGCGGGTCATGCAGGTACGCAGCGAATACCTGCCGGTTGTCGCCCTGCATGAGATTTTCAATATCCCGTCCGGGTGTATCGATTTTACCCAGGGCATCATGGTCGTCATCGATGCCGACGGAACCAAGGCAGCCCTGTTCGTTGATGCGCTGCTTGGCCAGCATCAGGTGGTAATCAAGAGTCTGGAAGCCAATTACCGCCGAGTGAACGGTATTTCCGGGGCGACTATCATGGGAGACGGACATGTCGCGCTGATTCTCGATGCATCAGTGATCGCCGGCATGGCCAGATCGAATATGCGGAAAGCCGGCTGATCGCCGAAACCAGGAGCAAGCTATGGAACCGAGAGTGCAGGCCGGTGCAATAACCGGCGAGGATGACCTGATCGCCAGCGAATACTTGACCTTCACCTTGGGCAGCGAAGAGTACGCCATCGATATCCTCAAGGTGCAGGAGATTCGTGGCTACGAGCCGCCGACCATGATTGCCAACACGCCACCCTTCATCAAGGGAGTCATCAATCTGCGTGGCATCATCGTTCCCATCATTGATCTACGCATCAAGTTCAATCTGGGGCGAGTCGAGTACACACCGTTTACCGTAGTCATCATCCTGAATGTCGCCGGGCGGGTCGTCGGCATCGTGGTCGATAGTGTTTCCGATGTCGTTTCGCTGGATGCATCGCAAATTCGTCCTGCCCCCGATTTCTCCGGCAGTTTTGACACCAAATACATCGTCGGTCTGGCTTCCATGGATGGGCGGATGATGATCGTCTCCGATATTGAGCGGCTGATGACCAGTGCTGACATGGAACTGATTGACGGAGCCGTTGCCTGAGCGACCGGGCTCGGCGCTGGCGAGCAAAGCCTGCCCAAAGGAATGGTGTGACCAATGACGACTAAGAAACTGGCCAACAAATTTATCGGTCTCGGACTGGTGGCGGCCATCGCCCTGGCTGTGCCCATTGTGCCGCTGGTCAAGGGATTCAACAGCCAGATCGCGATTGCCGAAAAGGAGCGCGTCGGTGTTGTCGTCCATGGCGAACTGCGCAAAATGTTGCAGGAGGTCCAGCGTCATCGTGGGGCTTCTACGGCCTTGTTGGCCGGCAAGCAAACATTCAAGGAGCGGGCCGATCGCGCCATGTCCGGTGCCGATGCCGCAATGGGTGGCGCCGATGTCGCCCTGGCGAACGCCGAGGCAAGTATCGGAAAGGCCCGGCAATGGGCCGAGTTCAAACGCGGCTGGCAGACGCTCAAAGGTGGCTACGCGACGCTCAGTCCGCAGGAAAATGCCAGGCAGCACACGGCCTTGATCGCCATCCTTCTGGATGTCATGGACAGTGTCGCCGAGCAGTCTGAGTTGGTCCTTGATCCCGAGGTGGTGACCTACTATGCGATGGATATGAACATTATCCAGTTGCCTCCCCTGACCGAACGGATGGGCCAGGCACGGGCTCTCGGTTCGCTGGTTCTGAGTGACAAGCTGCTTGATTCAAAACGGCGGGATTCGCTGATCGAAGGATTGGCCGAAGCCCAGATTCGGCAAAAATCTGTTCTCGCCGATAGCGAAAAAATTTATGCCGCCGATGAAAGCAACCGTGCCCGCTTGGCCGGTGCCGTTGCCCCGGCCATAGCTGGCATGGCGACCTTTATCGGGAATATCCAGAAGAATCTGCTCGATGCGGAAACCTTGTCCTATGATCCTGGCCGCTATTTCGATGAAGCCACGCAGAGCATTGATGCGTCTTTCCGGCTTTACGACGAGGGAACCCGGTTTCTTGATCAGGAGCTGATGCAGCGGATCGCCCGGATTGAGCGTGAACGCCTGCTTGTCCTGGTGCTTGTTTTCGCGCTTGTCGCGGTGGCTGCCATCGTGGCATTCGTCATGTTGCGCAGCGTTCATCGGTCGGTGGTCAGCGTGTCGAATGCCCTCGACAGGATCGCGGCCGGGGAACTCGATGTCCAGCTGCGGGCCGAGACCAACGATGAGATCGGCCAGATGGTGCATTGTCTTGAGGACATGCAAAGCCAGTTGCGCGGCCGGCTCGAGGCAGATCGCCTGGCTGCCAACGAAACCATGCGCCTCAAGGTGGCCCTGGACGTGACCTCCAACAGCGTCATGGTGGCTGATCCCGAGGGCACGATCATTTACTGCAATGCGGCGCTTCTTGGCATGATGCGCAATGCTGAAAATGACCTCCGGCAGGATTTGCCGAACTTTCGGGTAGATACCATGCTGGGGGCCAATTTTGATATCTACCATCGGCAACCCGCTCACCAGCGCAACTTGCTGGCTGGCCTCAAGGGAACCCATCGGGCCCGGTTGCAGATCGGCGGTCGCGACTTCACCCTGATTGCCTCCCCGGTCATCAATGCAGCGGGCGAGCGGCTCGGTACTGTCGTCGAATGGCAGGACCGCACGGACGAGGTGGCCATCGAACGCGAAGTTGCGACCATTATCGAAGCGGCGGCCAATGGGGATTTCAGTCAGCGCCTCGATAGCAGCGGTATGGACGGCTTCTTCCGGCAGGTATCCGAGGGGGTCAACAAGCTGTTGGCGGCCAGTACGGATGCCCTCGACGATGTTGGCGCCATGTTGGCGCGGATGGCCAAGGGCGATTTGACGCAAAAAATCGAAACGCCCTATCAGGGCATTCTCGGCCGGCTCAAGGACGACGCCAATGTGACGGTCGATAATCTGCAGGAAATGCTGTTGTCGATCAAGGATGCTACGGATTCGATCAATACGGCGGCGAAGGAAATTGCCTCGGGCAATCTGGAGCTGTCGCGGCGGACGGAGGAGCAGGCGAGCAGCCTGCAGGAAACGGCCTCGAGCATGGAGGAGCTAACCGGGACGGTGAAGCAGAATGCCGACAACTCGAGGCAGGCGAGCGAACTGGCGGGGAGCGCACAGCAGGTGGCGATCAAGGGCGGTGAGGTGGTCGGTCAGGTGGTGCAGACAATGACCGCCATCCACCAGTCGAGCAACCGGATTGCTGACATTATCGGGGTGATTGACGGGATCGCCTTCCAGACCAATATTCTGGCGCTCAATGCGGCAGTTGAAGCGGCACGGGCTGGCGAGCAGGGGCGTGGCTTTGCCGTGGTGGCGTCGGAAGTCCGCAATCTGGCCCAGCGCAGCGCGGCGGCGGCGAAGGAAATCAAGGGGCTGATCTCGGACTCGGTGGACAAGGTTGAGGCGGGCAGCAAGCTGGTCGATCAGGCGGGTCGGACGATGGACGAGGTGGTGTCGAGCATCCGGCGGGTGGCGGGTCTGATGGTCGGGATTTCGGATGCGAGCCGGGAGCAGAGTGCAGGCATCGAGCAAGTCAGCATTGCCGTCAGCCAGATGGATGAGGTGACGCAGCAGAATGCCGCCCTTGTCGAGCAGGCTGCCGCTGCAGCGGAAAGCCTCGAGGAGCAGGCCGGAAACCTTGCCTTGTCGGTTGCCGTTTTCAGATTGTCCGGGGGCGTGGTGGTTTCCGGTGAGCAGAACCTCCGGGGGCTCGACATTGATGGAGCGATATCCGCCCATCGGGGTTGGAAGCAGCACCTGACCGACTATGTGGCGGGGGGCGGGGCACAACTGGATCCGGTTATTGTCGGCCGCGATGACGTCTGTGCGCTGGGATGCTGGATTCATGGCGATGGCCGGGTACTCAATGGTCATCCCGGCTACGGCGATCTTAAAACCGAGCACGCCGGCTTTCACCGTTGTGCCGCAGAAATCATCCGCACTGCCAAGAGTGGCGATACCGACCGGGCGCGCCGCGAGATTGCCGGCGAATTTTCTGCGCGCTCCCAGCGGGTGATTGGTCTTTTGGAGAATTTGCGCAGTACAGATGATATTGCCATGTCCCGGCAGTTGACCGGGACACCTGGCAGAAAACAGCCCTCCGTATCGGTGCTGGCTTTGTCAGGGCCTACTGAGGATGAGTGGGAAGAGTTCTGATACACCTTTCTGACGGATTGAGACGATGCGAAATAACCAGCCGGTAACGGGTGCGGAAATCACACTGGACGATCATGCCCTGATTGTCTCGAAGACCGACCTGAAAGGTCAGATCACCTATATCAACCGGGAGTTCGTCGACATCAGCGGTTTTACCGAAGGCGAACTGATTGGTCAGCCGCATAACATCGTCCGCCATCCCGATATGCCGGCCGAGGTTTTTGTCGACATGTGGCGTGATCTGAAGGATGGCCGGCCGTGGACTGGTGTCGTCAAGAATCGCTGCAAGAACGGGGATCATTACTGGGTGGTGGCCAATGCCACGCCGTTGCGTGAAGGCGGCAAGGTGGTCGGCTACATGTCGGTGCGGCGCAAGGCAACGGCGTCGGAAATTTTGTCGGCCGAGGCCGCGTATCAGGCTATTCGCCAAAAGGGAGCCGGCGGGAAACAGGTGTTTCACGGTCGTGTCGTTACGGGCGGGCTGGTCGGGGCATTCAATCGCTGGGTTTCAAATGCCTCGTCGTCGAAGAAGATTGCCATCGGCGTCCTCTTGGGCTTCGGGATTATTCTGGGTGGGGCAACCCGCTTCCTTGGCGGACATATCGCGACGCTGCTCGATACGCAAGGGCGGGCCACGCTGAAAACGGAGGTCGGGCTGATTCGTTCAGCCGTCGAGACCAATCTGGCCGCCTTGCGCAAACAGGCCATTCAGTTGAACCGTGGTTTCGAGATGTCGTTTCCGGATGAAATTGTCCTCGACGGCACGGATGAAATGCCCGTATTGCGTCTGGGCAAAGGCGAGATTCTGAATGGCCGGTTTGAACGGGTTGATCACTTTACCGAGCAAACCGGCGCCGTCGCGACGCTGTTCGTCCGCAAGGGTGATGAATTCGTGCGGATATCCACCTCGGTCAAGAAAGAGAATGGCGAACGGGCTGTTGGTACGCTCCTCGCCAAGGATCATCCGGGCCTGCCGCTGTTGCTGTCCGGCAAGCCCTATGTCGGGCGGGCCACTCTTTTCGGCAAGGCCTTCTATACCAGCTATACGCCGATTCTTGCGAAGGGTGGCAAGGTCATCGGGGCAAGCTTTATCGGTCTCGATATCTCGACCGAACTTGAGACACTCAAGCAGCAGATTCGCACCTTGAAGATCGGGGACAGCGGTTACTACTATGTGGTCGATGCCAACCCCGGCAAGAGTTTCGGCAGTTTGATCGTGCATCCGGCGAAGGAGGGGAGCAATATCCTCGAGGCCAAGGATGCCGCTGGCCGCGAATTCATTCGCGAGATGCTCGAGCGTGGCAGCGGTGACCTGACCTATCCCTGGCGTGATGCAGAATCCGGCGACAAATCGACGCGGGACATACTGGCGGTTTTTGATACCCTGCCCGATGCCAAATGGCTGGTCGTCGGTGGCAGCTACGTGGACGAGTTGCGCGCCCTGTCCAGTCAGGTCTCCCGCTTTGTCATGATCGGCGGCTTGCTGCTGGCGCTCTTGCTGGCGGCCTTCCTGTACTGGCTGATTGGCCATCTGATCGTTCAGCCGTTGCGGGAAAAAGTCCTGCCGGCCTTTATCGACCTTGCCGAGGGGCGTTACGACACGCCGCTTGATGTCCGCTCCAACGATGAGGTCGGCCAGGTTATTCAGGGCCTGCAGTCGATGCAGATTCAACAAGGCTTCAACGTTGCCGAAGGCTTGCGCCTCGCCAATGAAAATCTACGGATTCGCATTGCGCTGGATTGCGTGTCGGCCAACCTGCGTATCGCCGATGACGACGGTCTGGTGATCTACGCCAACCGGGGCTTGCTGACCACCCTGCGTCAGATCGAAGGCGGGCTGCGCAAGCAACAGCCGGATTTCTCGGTTGACCGCTTTGTGGGCAGCAATATCGGTGCTTTTTACCCTGACCCGAAGGCAGCACTCAAGGCGCTGCGCGAGTTGCAGGGAGCGCGTCAGGCAGAACTCGACATTGGCGGTCGCATCTATAAAGTGATTACCAATCCGATCGTCAACGAACGCGGCCAGCGCCTCGGTACGGTCGGCGAGTGGGTCGACCGGACGGCGGAACTGAATGCCCAACGCTCGGTTGCCGCACTGGTTTCCCGCGCCTCTGCCGGGGATCTCGAGGCGCGTCTGGATACGTCGGTTCTTGAGGGGTTTTACAAGGAAATCGGTATCGGGATCAACAGCTTGCTCGAAACGAGCGGGATGGCTATCGGGGAGATCGGTACCTTGCTCTCGAGGATGGCTGATGGCGATCTCAATCAGAGCTTGAGCGGAGAGTATCAGGGTTCCTTTGCCCGCTTGTGTGATGATGCCAATCAAACGGTGAACAAGTTGCGTGAACTGGTCGGGGAAATCCAGTCGTCGGCGCATTCGATCAATACGGCGGCGAAGGAAATTGCCTCGGGCAATCTGGAGCTGTCGCGGCGGACGGAGGAGCAGGCGAGCAGCCTGCAGGAAACGGCCTCGAGCATGGAAGAGCTAACCGGGACGGTGAAGCAGAATGCCGACAACTCGAGGCAGGCGAGCGAACTGGCGGGGAGCGCACAGCAGGTGGCGATCAAGGGCGGTGAGGTGGTCGGTCAGGTGGTGCAGACAATGACCGCCATCCACCAGTCGAGCAACCGGATTGCTGACATTATCGGGGTTATTGACGGGATCGCCTTCCAGACCAATATCCTGGCGCTCAATGCGGCAGTTGAAGCGGCACGGGCTGGCGAGCAGGGGCGTGGCTTTGCCGTGGTGGCGTCGGAAGTCCGCAATCTGGCCCAGCGCAGCGCGGCGGCGGCGAAGGAAATCAAGGGGCTGATCTCGGACTCGGTGGACAAGGTTGAGGCGGGCAGCAAGCTGGTCGATCAGGCGGGTCGGACGATGGACGAGGTGGTGTCGAGCATCCGGCGGGTGGCGGGGCTGATGGTCGGGATTTCGGATGCGAGCCGGGAGCAGAGTGCAGGCATCGAGCATGTCAGTATTGCCGTCAGCCAGATGGATGAGGTGACGCAGCAGAATGCCGCCCTTGTCGAGCAGGCTGCCGCTGCAGCGGAAAGCCTCGAGGAGCAGGCCAGTAGCCTGGCCAAGGCGGTATCGGTTTTTCAGGTTGATGCGGGCAGTGATTTCCTCCTCGGTGGGCCGGGCAGCGATCAGTCGGCACCGCATGAGCAAGCCCGTGGGGCGGGCCGGGCGAAAAAGGCGGAAGCCTTGCCGCGTCGCCTTGATGACGAGTGGAAGGAGTTCTGATCTTGGCCGAGACAAAACCGATCAACCCCGTCGTGTCCGGGCTGCGAGCCCCGTTGTCTGCCGGATTGGCGGGGCGTGAATTTGCCTTTTCTCTGGCCGATTTTGAACGTGTCCGCCAGCTCATCTATCAGCATGCCGGAATATCCTTGTCACCGATCAAGCAGGACATGGTCTATTCCCGCTTGGCCCGACGTTTGAGGGCGACCGGGATGACTTCGTTTGCCGCCTATCTGGATGCGCTGGAGACCGATAAAGGCGATGAGTGGGAGCGCTTCGTCAATTCGCTAACGACCAATCTGACGTCCTTTTTCCGCGAGCCGCATCATTTTCCGATTTTTGCTGAACATCTTCGCCGGATCGGTAGCAAACGCCCCATACGCATCTGGTGTTCGGCGGCATCAACTGGCGAAGAACCCTATTCGATTGCCATGACGGTGGCAGAAACCTTCGGGGCCGATACTTCTCACGTCTCGATCATTGCCTCGGATCTGGATACGCATGTCCTGGCGACAGCCGAGAAGGGGGTTTATCCGCTGGAGAGGGTCGAAAAGCTGACCCCCGAACAATTGAGAAAATTCTTTCTGCGCGGCACCGGCGGACAGGAGGGCTTTGTCTCGGTCAGGCCGGAGCTCCGGCGGATGGTCTCATTTCTCAGGATCAATTTGCTCGATGCCAGCTATGCCGTCAAAGGGCCGCTCGATGTCATTTTTTGTCGAAATGTCATGATTTATTTCGACCGGCCGACCCAGTACAAGATCCTGTCGCGATTCGCCCCGATGATGCAGCCGGATGGCCTGATGTTTGCCGGCCACTCCGAAAGCTTCATGCATGCGGCCAACCTGTTCAAGTCTCAGGGCAAGACCGTCTATACCCTGGCCAGCGCCCCATAGCAGAGGAAAACGGTGCACCACGCCTACGATGAGCCGCTTGCCGCCAACCGGTATTTTGACCGGAAGTTTGGGCTGGAGGCGGCCAAGATACTGCCCGGAGAGTACTTCGTCTCGACTGACGATGCGCTGCTCGTCACCGTCCTCGGGTCATGCGTGGCGGCTTGCATTCGCGATACCGATTCGGGTATCGGCGGGATGAACCATTTTATGCTGCCTGATGATGGTGGCCGCAACCCGCTCGGGGCGTCAGCCCGCTATGGCACCTATGCCATGGAAATTCTGATCAATCACCTGCTGAAACTGGGGGCGCGGCGCAATCGCCTCGAGGCCAAGGTATTTGGTGGCGGATCGGTGATGGCCAGTCTGGCCGGCAGCCAGGTTGGAGAAAAAAATGCGGAATTCGTACTTGAATTCCTTAAAACTGAGAAAATCCCCATTGTTGCTAAGGATTTGCTGGATTCATATCCGCGGAAAGTCTACTATTTTCCCCATACAGGAAGGGCCCTGGTCAAAAAGCTGCATCGCGTTCATAACGACACGCTGTTCAGCCGGGAGAACGAGTACAAGATCCGCCTGAGTGGTTCGACCTTCGTTGGCGATGTGGAGTTGTTTGTATGATGCGCTTGCCACTCAAAATGCATGTGGTTTCAAATTTTTCTGACTAGATGCCGATGAAAACTAAAGTTTTGGTAGTGGATGATTCGATGTTGATGCGCAGTCTGCTGACCAAGATGATCAATCTGGCGCCGGACATGGAGGTCGTTGGTGCTGCACCCGACGCTCAGGAGGCGCGGGAGATGATCAAGGTGCTCAATCCGGATGTCCTGACGCTCGATGTCCAGATGCCGAAAATGGATGGGCTGGAGTTTCTTGAACGCCTGATGCGCCTGCGGCCGATGCCGGTGGTCATGGTTTCGGCATTTACCGAGGCGGGGTCGG
Source organism: Dechloromonas sp. HYN0024 (assembly GCF_003441615.1). NCBI lineage: Bacteria > Pseudomonadati > Pseudomonadota > Betaproteobacteria > Rhodocyclales > Azonexaceae > Dechloromonas > Dechloromonas sp. HYN0024. The sequence continues at coordinate 697,679 of NZ_CP031842.1, forward strand.
ATATAACGCTGAAAGCCCTTGAGCTGGGGGCGGTTGATTACATTGGCAAGCCACGGACTGACAATGGAAAAAGCATCGAGAGCTACGCCGACGATCTGGTCGAAAAAATACGCGCGGCCAAAGGCGCGCGACTGCACCGTTCAATTGCAAAAGCCACCGCTTCATCGTTGCCACCGACCATCGCGATGCCGGTCAGGCCAGGCGTCGCGGGAAGTGGGGTGGTGATTCTGGTCGGTGCCTCGACCGGGGGTACCGAGGCAATCAAGGAGTTTTTGCAGGGCATGCCGGCCGACTGTCCCCCCATACTGATTGTTCAGCACATGCCGGAGTCCTTTACCGGATCGTTTGCCCGCCGCCTCGATGCCTTGTGTGCGCCGCGGGTCATTGAGGCGCAAGGGAATGAAAAAATCGAAGCGGGTACGGTCTATGTTGCGCCCGGGCATTCCCATTTGCTGATCCGTCGTGAGGGGGGCGCCCTGTTCACCGAATTGGCGGCTTCGCCGCCGGTCAACCGGCATCGGCCGTCGGTCGATGTGCTGTTCGATTCAGCGGCCAGTTTGCTCGGCAGCAGGGCACTTGGCGTTATCCTGACGGGTATGGGCAAGGATGGTGCCCAAGGCTTGTTGAAGTTACGTCAGTCCGGGGCGAAAACCTTCGGGCAGGACGAAGGCAGTTGTGTTGTTTACGGTATGCCGCGCGAGGCTTTTCTGATTGGGGCGGTGGCCGAGCAGTGTGCGCTGGGTGACATGGCAAGGCGGGTGATCGGTGCAATTGGCACGCATTAATCGGCCGGGCTTGTTGGCAATGGCTAAAGGATTAAACTAGAACCCTATTTTTACTATTTGGCATGGGAAAACAAATGCAGACAAGTATTTCGAACGAATCAGGCAAGGTGGTCATCAAGCTGGCGGGGCGTTTTGATTTCAATACCCACCGCGAATTTCGTGCCGCATACGAACCCTTTATTGCCGATTCAGAGGTCAGGTCGGTCACCGTTGATTTTTCCGGGGTCGATTATCTGGATAGCTCCGCATTGGGTATGTTGTTGATGTTGCGCGACAAATTGGGTGGTGCGGGCAAGGATGTGGCGTTGGCCGGAGTGCGTGGCAACGTAAAACAGGTGCTAGATATTGCTAATTTTGGTAAATTGTTTCAAATTTCGTAGAATATTGGTTGGGCGCCGCATTGGCCCTGGTGGCAGGTTGGTCGCCGTGTAGTGATGGGGGCGGGCGCATTGAACGCGCCTCCTGTGATCGAGGGGGCGACTGACGTGCGACAAGCGAGAGGATGGCAATGTCGGAATTATTGAAGAATATCGACGCACGAACGAAATTGGCGGGCACCAACAAGCTCGAGATACTGCTTTTCTTTCTTGGGGTCGATCAGCGAACCGGGCGGCGTGAGACGTACGGCATCAATGTCTTCAAGGTTCGTGAAGTGATGCGCACCCCGGTGATTACTGCTGCGCCTGACATGCCGCCCTCGGTTGAAGGTATGGTCAGCCTGCGCGGAGCCCTGGTGCCGGTCATTGACCTCGCCAAGTATTCCGGGATTTCTCCCGAAAAGCCGCGCGAAATCATGATCGTGACGGAATATAACGGACACACGCAGGGTTTTCTCGTTGAAGGTGTCGACACCATCCTTCGTCTCGACTGGAGCAAGATGCGTGTTCCGCCAGAGATGTTGACGTCGCAGACCGGGGGGCTGGTGACCGCTGTCACCGAGCTTGATGACAACCGTCTGGTGATGATGATGGATGTCGAGAAGGTGCTCTCGGAGACGTCGACGATCGACAATGAAAGCATGTTCCGCGGCGTTGTACCGGTCGACCGCCCGGATTGCACGGTGTTTTATTGCGATGACTCCAGTGTCGCCCGCAAGCAGATCGAACGCACCCTGGCAGCCATGGGTGTCAAGGGTATATCGGCGGTCAATGGCCGCCAGATGTGGGAGGAAATGGAGAAGGTGGCGACCTATGCGCAGTCGATCGGCAAGCCGCCGTCGTCGCTGATCAGCCTGGTGCTGACCGATATCGAAATGCCCGAGATGGATGGTTATATCCTGACCAAGAAAATCAAGTCTGATCCCCGTTTCAACGGTATTTCGGTGATCATGCATTCCTCCCTTTCAGGGATGTCCAATCAAAAGCTCGGCGCGTCGGTCGGCGTCGACGAATACGTACCAAAATTCGAGCCGATGCGCCTGTCCGAAACCCTGGCCCGGCGGCTCGGTGTGGATACCTTGCCGGTTCGTGCGGCCTGAGAGATAGCGGGAGTTGGCGATGGACCTCGTTGAGAACAAAAACCTGCTGGACAGCATCGATGCGCGGACGCGCCTGGCCGGTTCCAACAAGATGGAAATTCTGCTTTTCTCGCTGGGGACCCGCGAGATTTTCGGTATCAATGTCTTTAAAGTCCGCGAGGTTGGCCGGACGCCGCACATTACCCGGACCCCGAACATGCCACGAGGTGTGGAGGGGCTGATTTCGCTGCGCGGCAATGTCATTCCGGTCCTCTCCCTGGCCCCGTTCATGCAGTTGGATGCGCCAGCGGGACTCGGCAAGACCATGATGGTGGCCGAGTATTCAAAGCGCACGCTGGGTTTCCTGGTGCACGATGTTGATCGGATCATCCGGGTGGACTGGGAGCGCGTGAAGGCGCCGGAAAACGTGCTGGCCGCCAATCAGGGGTTGATTACTGCGGTGATCGAACTGGATGATGGCGGGCTGGTTTCAATTCTCGATGTCGAGCAGATTCTGGCCAATTCGTTTGGCGAGGCGATGATCGTCGATATCCCGCCGGCCAAGGTCGACCCCGATACCAGCGTCTTTTTTGTCGATGATTCGGTGGTCGCCCGGCGAAAAATTGCTGAAGTGCTCGACAAACTCGGTGTCCGTCACAAACACGCGACCAATGGTCAGGAAGCCTGGACCCGTTTACAGGGGATCGCCGGGCATGCCGGCCAGATGGGACATAACATCCGTGACGATGTTCGCCTGATCCTGGTCGACGCCGAGATGCCGGAAATGGACGGCTATGTGCTGACCAAGAATATCAAGTCCGACCCCCGTTTCAACGGGGTGCCGGTGGTCATGCACTCATCGCTCTCTTCTGAAGCCAATCGGGCCATGGGGAAATCGGTTGGGGTGGATGCCTATGTCGCAAAATTTGATGCCGAAGCGTTGGCGGATACCCTGCGTCCGCTGATTGAACGATAACAATCCAAGTACCTGGAGTAGTGCATGGCAGCTGATCCGAAAATGAAATTTCTGGTGGTCGACGATTTCTCCACCATGCGACGAATTGTCCGAAATCTTCTCAAAGAGCTCGGCTTTACCAACGTCGACGAGGCTGAGGACGGGGCGATCGCACTACAGAAATTGCAGGCCGGTGGCTTCGAGTTTGTGGTGACCGACTGGAATATGCCGAACATGGATGGCCTGACCCTGCTCCAGTCAATTCGGGCGACGCCGCATCTCAAGCATCTGCCGGTCCTCATGATCACCGCGGAAGCCAAGAAGGAAAACATTATCGCGGCCGCCCAGTCGGGTGCCAGTGGCTATATCGTCAAGCCTTTTACGGCAGGGACACTTTCGGAAAAGCTGAACAAGATTTTCGAAAAAATGGGCCAGGCGTAAGGGGAAAACATGTCTGCCAATAACGATTCAGATGACCTTGAAGCTCTTTTTGACTCAATCGCAGCGAGTACTGCCGCCGCGCCGGAGCCCGCGCCAGTCGCGCCCGTAACGCCTGCGCCAGCGGCGTCGGCGGATGCCGATAGCGATGACTTGCAGGCCTTGTTTGACAGTGTTGCTGCCACGGCCAGCGTTGCCCAAGTCAGTGCCGACGCCCCCGGCGATGGTGGTGGGCTGGATGGTGATGCCGGTGCAGCCTGGTCGCAGCAGGAGGCGGTGTTCAATCGCATCGGTCAGATGGCGCGCAATCTGCACGATACCCTCGGTCAGCTCGGCTACGACAAGCTCATCGAGCAGACCGTTTCGGCGCTGCCCGATGCCAAGGATCGCCTTGCCTATGTCGCCAATTTGACCGAGCAGGCCGCGTGCCGCGTGCTCAATGCGACGGATATCGCCAATCCTCTGGTTGAAGAGATGGAGCATAGCGCCCAGGCCCTTGGTCAGCGTTGGGACAAGGTGTTTGCCAACGACATGGGGCCGGCTGAATTCAAGCTACTGGCGGCGGAAACCCGGGCCTTCCTCAATGAGGGACTACCTCAGAAGGCGCGTGCTACGCATACCCAATTGACCGAAATCATGATGGCTCAGGATTTCCAGGACCTGACCGGACAGGTTATCAAAAAGATTGTCAGCCTCGCCCATGAGCTTGAGTCGGGCCTGATGACGGTGCTCCTTGAGGTGCTGCCGGAAACCAAGCGCACCGAGGAAGTTGCCAGTCTGATGAACGGTCCGGTCATCAATGCCGAGGGGCGCAGCGATGTGGTAGTTAACCAGGAGCAGGTCGATGACCTGCTGGACAGCCTCGGCTTCTGAGGAGGGCGATAATGAGCGACTTTGCCGGAATGGAAGATCTCCTGCAGGACTTTCTGCAGGAGGCCAGTGATTTGTTGTCCGATGTTGATAACAAACTCGTCGAACTGGAAAAAATGCCGGACGACCGTGCCTTGCTCAACGATATTTTTCGTGGCTTCCACACGGTCAAGGGCGGGGCAGGCTTTCTCAATGCGTCCGAACTGGTGACGCTCTGCCACCTGACTGAAAATCTTTTTGACCGCCTGCGTAATGGCGAACTTGAACTGACGGCCGCCTTGATGGACGTCATCATGGACGCGACCAAGGGCGTGCGCGAAATGTTTGGCGAATTGGGGCAGATGGTCCAACCTCAGCCGGCCGATCCGCGGGTCATCGCCGCGCTGAAGGGTGTCTTGAGCGGCGAACAGGTGGCCGTTGCACAGGCTGCCGAGCCGGCCCCTGCGGTTGCCGAAGCGCCGAAGTCACCCAGCGCAGCTTCCGGCGAGCCGGATTGGAACCTGTTGCACGCAGCGGTCACCGGGGCGGCATCGCCGGCCTCGCCGGAGCCGGCTGTGGTCATCACCAAGGCCGAAACAGCCATGGTCGAATCGGTTGTGACGCCGGCAGTGGTGGCGTCCGAGGGGGCGGCATCACCCTTTGGCCGTCGTGCCGTCGACAAGCCAGGCGGTCAACCGGTGTCGGCGCGGCGTGTTGAGGAGCGAGTGCGCGAAAACACCATCCGTGTTGATACTTCTCGTCTCGATCAGGTCCTGAATCTGTCGGGCGAAATCGGCCTGACCAAAAATCGTCTGACCAGCCTGCGGGCCGATATCCTGGCCGGGAAGAGCGACTCCGAGACCCTGCACGCCCTTGATCAGGCGGTCAGTCAGCTCGATTTGCTGGTGTCTGATTTGCAGAATTCCGTGATGAAGACGCGGATGCAGCCGATCGGCCGCCTGTTCCAGAAATACCCGCGCATTGCCCGCGACCTTGCCCGACAACTCGGCAAGGACGTCGAATTGGTCCTCGCTGGCGAAGAAACCGAAGTCGACAAGACCATGATCGAGGATCTGGCCGATCCGCTCATCCACCTGATTCGCAATGCTGTCGATCATGGCGTCGAAATGCCCGAGGAGCGTCAGGCTGCCGGCAAGCCGGTCAAGAGCCTGGTGCGCCTTGAGGCGCGTCAGGAAGGCGATCACATCGTCCTGATCATTGCTGACGACGGCAAGGGGATGAATGCCGAGCGGATTCGCGCCAAGGCTATCGAAAAAGGGCTGATTTCCGAAGAGGATGCCAATACTCTGGACGAACGCCAGAGCCTCAACCTGATTTTCCTTCCCGGTTTTTCGCTCAAGGCACAAATTTCCGATGTATCCGGCCGCGGTGTCGGCATGGATGTGGTGAAAACCAATATCCAGAAGCTCAATGGCTCGATAGAGATTCGTTCGGAGCCCGGCAAAGGATCTGTTTTCATCATTTCATTGCCGCTCACGCTGGCGATTCTGCCGGTTTTGCTGGTTCTTCTTGGCGATCAGCCTTTTGCCCTGCCGCTGTCACTGGTGCGCGAAATTTTGCCGATCGAGCAAAGCAAGGTTCAGGAGGTGGGTGGCAAGGAAACACTGGTGGTGCGCGGCGAGGTGCTGCCGGTCATCACCCTGGCACGCCTGCTTGGCTGGCCGCTCGAACGCTATCCGGAGTACGGCGTATTCATGCAGACGGCAGAGCGCAGCTTCATTCTGGCGGTTGACAGCTTCGCCGGGCGCGATGATGCGGTGATCAAATCGCTGGAGGATTTCCGTCCGAAGGGTGTAGCCGGTGTGACAACCCTGTCCAATGGGCAGATCGTATTGATTCTCGACATGAAGGAGCTGTTGTCTGATCTCAGCCAGCATGCCGACACCGGTCCGGGATTGAAGGCGCTCGATTTCGCCTGATTCCTGTTTTCAGTCAACGAGTTGAGAGGGGGCTATGCCCCCTCTTTTTATTTTGAAGGTTTACTCTGTTGTCATTGGCTTGCGGATGGCATCTGAGAAACAGAATAAATAAACACACGTACCTCTATAATTTTTCTGGTTTTTTCCTATAATAGCCATAACGTAAACCAAAGATGGCTATGGCCGAAGATAGCGACCTCGAGAAATCTGAAGAGCCTACAAGTAGGCGAATCGAGCAAGCCCGGGAAAAGGGGCAGGTGCCTCATTCTCGCGAACTTGGCACTTTTCTGGTTTTGATCGTGGCCGGTGGCGCTTTCTGGACCATGGGTGGCTGGCTGATGCAGCGCTCAATGGCGGTCGTCAGAAAAGGCTTTACCATCGAATCCGAAGTCATGCGTGAGCCGGGCTTGATGTTGCCCCGGCTGTTCGAGATTTCTGGCGACGCCCTCCTGGCTTTTGCTCCGTTGCTCGGGTTGCTTGTGCTGGCCGCTGTCCTCCCTCCGTTTTTCCTCAACGCCTGGGTTTTTTCGCCGCAGGCCATCGCTCCTGATTTCAATCGCCTCAATCCGCTGACCGGTTTTGGCCGGATGTTCTCGTGGAATAGCCTGATGGAGTTGGGCAAGGCGGCGCTGAAGGCGGCCTTGGTCGGTTTCGTTGCTGTCCTGCTGATGTGGAAAGAGCGTGACGAAATATTTGGCTTGTTGAATGAGCCTCTGGAGTCCGGCTTGATCCATGCAGGCAACCTGGTTTCATTTTCCTTCCTGATCATGGCCGCGACCCTGGTGTTGATCGTCGCCGCCGATGTGCCTTTCCAGCTTTGGCAATACTTCGACAAGTTGAAGATGACCAAGGAAGAGATCAAGCAGGAAATGAAGGAAATGATGGGCGACCCCCACGTCAAGGGGCGCATCCGCAGCCTGCAGATGCAGGCTGCCCGCAAACGCATGATGGCAGCAGTGCCGAAGGCCAATGTGGTGGTCACCAACCCGACCCATTACTCGGTGGCGCTGGTCTATCAAACCGGGATGGCGGCCCCGAAGGTGGTTGCCAAGGGGGCGGGCGCGATTGCCCAGAAAATACGCGAGATAGCCAACGAGAATGCGGTGCCGATATTGGAGGCGCCGCCACTGGCGCGAGCGCTCTACAAGCACGCCGCGCTTGACGCAGAAATCCCCTCCGCCCTGTACAGTGCAGTCGCGGAGGTTCTTGCTTATATCTACCAGCTGGCCAACTGGCGCCAGGTTGGTGGTGTGTATCCGGTGCCGCCGCGCGAATTGCCGGTGCCGCCAGAACTTGTCCCGGAGGCGGTGTAAATGGCTGCTTCGACATTCGGCATGCAAAGCTTCATGGCGCGGATGAATACCTCGCAGTTGGCGGCGCCGCTCCTCATCCTGATGATTCTGGCGATGATGGTGCTGCCGCTGCCGGCCTTCGTGCTGGATGTCTTCTTCACCTTCAACATCGCCATCTCGGTGCTTGTCCTGCTGGTCGCGGTGAATACCCAAAAGACACTTGAGTTCTCGGTCTTTCCGACGGTGTTGCTGGTGACCACCTTGTTGCGCCTGTCGCTCAACGTCGCCTCGACGCGGGTAGTCATGCTTGAAGGGCATACCGGTCCGGATGCTGCGGGCAAGGTGATCGAGGCCTTCGGGCATTTCATGGTCGGCGGCAATTTTGCCGTTGGTATCCTCGTCTTCATGATCCTGGTGGTCATCAACTTTGTCGTCATCACCAAGGGTGCCGGCCGGGTGGCTGAAGTGTCGGCACGCTTCACCCTTGATGCAATGCCAGGCAAACAGATGGCTATTGATGCCGATCTCAACGCAGGCCTGATCGGTGAAGAAGATGCTCGCCGCCGCCGCACTGAAATTTCCCGCGAGGCCGAATTTTTTGGCTCGATGGACGGTGCCTCGAAATTCGTACGCGGCGACGCGGTCGCCGGCATCATCATCATGTTGCTCAACCTGGTCGGCGGGCTGATCGTTGGTGTCGTCCAGCACAACATGGAACTGGCCATGGCGGCCAAGAATTACACGCTGCTGACGATTGGTGATGGTCTGGTGGCGCAGATTCCCGGCCTGATCATTTCGATCGCCGCCGGTATGGTGGTTACCCGCGTCTCCGATGATCGCGATATCGGACAGCAGGTCATGGGACAGATGTTCCGCAATGCCAAGGTGATCGGCATCACGGCCGGGATCGTCGGCTTCCTCGGCCTGATTCCGGGTATGCCGAACCTGGTCTTCCTGATGCTGGCCTCGGGCATGGGCTGGATGTCCTGGCGGATGATGGACAAGGAACGGCGCATTGTCGAAGCGCCGGTCAAGGTTGCCCCGGCACCGGTCCAGGATGCCATGGAAGCGACCTGGGGTGATGTTGCACCGCTTGACGTACTGGGTCTGGAAGTCGGTTATCGCCTGATTCCGCTGGTCGACAAGTCGCAGGATGGCGAGTTGCTGCGCCGCATTCGTGGCATTCGCAAGAAGTTCGCCCAGGAGGTCGGATTCCTCGTTTCACCGGTTCATATCCGTGACAATCTGGAATTGAAGCCGAACGCCTACCGCATCCTGCTCAAGGGTGTCGAAGTCGGTCAGGGCGAGGCCTATGCCGGTCAGCTCATGGCGATCAATCCGGGGCGCGTGGCGGGAACATTGAATGGTACGGCGACCAAGGATCCGGCGTTCGGCCTGCCCGCCGTCTGGATCGATGCCGCGCAGCGGGAACAGGCCCAGGCCTATGGCTACACCGTGGTCGATGCCTCGACCGTGGTGGCGACGCACCTCAATCACCTGATCCTGACGCATGCCGGCGAGTTGCTCGGACGCCAGGAAGTGCAGCAACTACTCGATCATCTGGCCAAGGAAATTCCCAAGCTGGTCGAAGACCTCGTGCCCAAGGTCATTCCTCTCGGCACCCTGCAGAAAGTTCTGCAGTCGATGCTGGAAGAAGGGGTTCATATCCGCGACATGCGGACGATCATCGAAACTGTCGCCGATCACGCGACCCGTACGCAGAACGCCGACGATCTGTCGAGCCAGGTGCGCATCGCCCTTGGTCGTGCCATTTCCCAACAGATCTTCCCGGGCAACAGCGAAATGCAGGTCATGTCGCTCGATCCGACCCTGGAGCGCCTGCTGTCACAGGCGGTCGCCGGTGGTTCCGAAAATACCAGTTTCGAGCCCGGGCTCGCCGACACGCTGTTGCGCGAGACTGCCCTGGCGGCCAGCCGTCAGGAAAACCTCGGCCTGCCAGCCGTGTTGCTTGTGCCTGCCAGCCTGCGTTTGCTCTTGTCCAGATTCCTGCGGCGTACCGTTCCCCAGTTGAAGGTACTGTCCCACAACGAAGTACCTGAAACCCGAATTATCAAGGTGACCTCGATCATCGGAGGTAGAACATGAACGTCAGAAAATTCATCGCCGCAACCGCCAGGGATGCCCTGCGCAAGGTCAAGGAAACGCTCGGCAACGATGCGATTATACTGTCCAATCGCGGCGTGCCGGGTGGGGTCGAGATCATGGCCGTGGCGGCCCGCGACATGGCGATGATCGTGCCGACTCAGGTTCAGGACGCGCCAAGGCCGGAGCGTAAGCAGCCGGAAAGTCATGCCGACGACGACTACCGTGTGGTGCTCAGTTCGGCCCGGGCGAGAATTTCCCAGCCTCCGCAACCAACCGTGGTGCCTTCGTCCTCATCGGCGCAGCATCAGGTAGCTCAACCAAGGCCTGTGGCCACTTCGGTCAATGCAGGCATTCCGAGGACCGGCGCGTTGCGGCAGATGGATAGCGGGCGTCCGGTGCAAGCCTCGGCGGGTGCCCCCCGCGTTGCCCCGATTGCGCCGCCGGCGGCATCAACAGCTGGCCCGGCCAGTGCTGCACGTCGTCCGGAGGCTGAAGTGGTGCCGATGGAAGTCATGGATGAAATCCGCTCGCTGCGCAAACTGGTCGAGCAGCATATGGCTGGTTTTGCCTGGGGTGAATCTGCCCGTTCCGAGCCGGTCAAGACAGAAATTCTCCGGCAGATGCTCGACGCCGGATTCTCCCCGCAGTTTTCCCGTGACATGCTGGCCGATCTGCCGCGTGAAATGAATGCTCAGGAGGCGATGGCCTGGGTCAAGGGGGCGGCTGACCGCTCGCTTCTCACTATCGGCCAGGAAAACGACATCGTCGATCGCGGCGGCGTTTATGCCCTGGTTGGCCCGACCGGTGTCGGCAAGACAACGACCACGGCCAAGCTGGCGGCCCGCTGTGTGTTGCGCCACGGCCCCAGCAAGGTGGCGCTGGTGACCACCGATGGCTACCGTATTGGTGCCCATGAGCAACTGCGTATCTACGGCCGTATCCTCGGGGTTTCGGTGCATCTGGTGAAGGACGCCAACGAACTGCGCCAGACCCTGGCAGAACTTCAGCACAAGCATATGGTGCTGATCGATACCATGGGCATGAGCCAGCGCGACAAGCTGGTGCCGGAATTGACCGACATGCTGGCTGGCTGTGATGTGCAGCGCCTGCTCCTGCTCAACTCGACTTCACGTGGCGACACGCTCGATGACGTTGTCCGCGCCTATGCAGGAGAGACGCTGGCCGGTTGCATCCTGACCAAGATTGATGAGGCCGCCAGCCTGGCAACGGTGCTCGATGTCATCATGCGGCACGGCCTGAAGCTGCAATATGTCTCGAACGGGCAGCGCGTGCCGGAAGATCTGCATCTGCCGAATCGTGGTTATCTGTTGCATCGTGCCTTCAAGGATGTCCCGGAAAGCTCGCCGCACCGTCTCGACGGCGTCGAATCCGGCTTGATGATGGCAAATGCCGGCATGGTGGCGGTCGGAGGCAGTCGTGGCTGATTTTCATGTTGATCAGGCGGCCGGATTGCGTCGCCTGCTGGGTGGTGCCCAGCAATTGCAGGTGGTGACGTTTGTCGCCGGATGTGACGGTGTCGGGCGTAGCGTGGCGGTGGCCAACATTGCCGTGGCGCTGGCCCGGCTGGGCAAGGAAGTCCTGATCATCGACGAACATGCTGCCGGTGACGATATTGCCGCGGCCTTCGGCATGGCGGCCCGCCATGACCTCCTGAACGTGGTTCAGCGTCAAATGCCCTTGTCGCAGGTTCTGCTGCAGCCCATGCTTGGCCTGCGTGTCCTGCCGGCGGCGCTGGCGGCCCGCAAGCTCGGACGCCTGTCGCTGGCGCAGCAACAAACTTTGCTTGATGCCATGTCGGGGCTTGAGCGGCCGATTGATGTCATTCTGGTCGATGCCAGCATGGCTCACCCGAACGGATTTTCTCCCTTTGGTCTGGTCGCCCAGGAGGCTGTCGTCGTGCTTTCAGGTAGTAGCGCTTCGATCACCGAGGCCTATTCGCTCATCAAAAAAGTGAGCCATGCCTTCTCCCGCAAGCATTTCCGCATTCTGGTAAACAAGGTGCGCAGCCAATCGGATGCCCGCTCGATTTTCGACAATATCGCCCAGGTTGCAGCGCAGCGCGGTGTGGCGCGCCTTGACTATGCCGGCGCGATTCCCCTTGATGAATCGCTGCGTCAGTCGGCCCAACTCTGCCGGCCGGTTCTCGTCCAGGCACCAGATTCAGCTGCTGCTGCGGCATTCCGCGATATTGCTTCGGATATGCTGTACTGGCAGCGTAGCGAATGCGAAGCCGCCGGTGTCGGTCAATTCATGCAGCAACTGTTACACTTGAGCCAACGCATAACACCCAACGTATTAAGAGCCTGATGTATACCGCTGCCGGGCAGCCTGACAGGGACCAGCTGGTTCAGCGCTTCATGCCGCTGGTGAAGCGTATCGCCTATCACCTGATGGCCCGGCTGCCGCCCAGTGTCCAGTTTGATGATCTTGTCCAGAACGGGATGCTTGGTTTGCTGGATGCCATCGACCGCTATCAGGAGGGTTTCGGCGCGCAGTTTGAAACCTATGCCAGCCAGCGGATTCGCGGTTCCATGCTCGATGGCTTGCGGGAAAACGACTGGTTGCCACGGAATTTGCGGCGGGAGTTGCGGCGCATTGAAACAACCATCAACCAGCTTGAGCACGAACATGGCCGGGCGCCATCCGAGCAGGAACTGGCTGACGCGCTGGGCATGACACTGGCTGAGTATCAGCGGACGCTGCAGGATGCACGTGGCCACCAGATCGTATATTTTGAGGACTTTTCCGGTTCGGATGACGAGGACTTTCTCGAACGCCACTTTACGGATAATGATGCCGACCCGGTGAGCATTCTTGAAGATCGCGGCGTCAAGGAGCAATTGGTGCAGGCTATCAGCCTGCTGCCGGAGCGTGAAAAACTGATGATGGCTTTGTACTATGAGCAGGATCTGAATTTCCGGGAGATCGGGGAAGTCATGGGCGTCACCGAGTCGCGGGTCTGCCAGTTGCATACCCAGGCTATCGCCCGCCTGCGTAGCCGTATCGTCCCGGAAGTTCCCGCTGCCATGAAACGTCGCAAGGAGAAGGCCGGTGGATAAGATCAGTCTTGCCGGTCTGGCAATCAGCGTTATTGCCATTCTGGGTGGCCAGTTTCTCGAAGGAGGGAGCATTGGCTCGCTGGTCCAGCCGACAGCCCTCCTGATTGTCCTCGGTGGCACGCTGGGTGCAGTCCTGCTGCAGAGTCCGCTGCATATCTTCAAGCGCGGCATGATGATGGCCAAATGGGTGTGGCTCCCCCCGGTCATTGAGCAGAAGCGCCAGATCGAGCTGATCATGAACTGGAGCCAGATGTCCCGGCGTGAAGGCCTGCTGGCCCTGGAGAATTTTATTCCGGGTATCAAGGATGAGTTCTCCCGCAAGGGCCTGCAACTTCTGGTCGATGGCGCCGATCCGGAACGCATCCGCGAGTTGCTGGAAGTGGAGATCGGTACCTTCGAAGAGGAGTGGCGTCAGTCGGCCAAGATATGGGATGCCGCCGGCGGCTATTCGCCGACCATCGGTATTCTCGGGGCGGTCATGGGGCTCATCCATGTCATGGAAAATCTCTCCGATCCGACCAAACTGGGGGGTGGTATTGCCGTCGCCTTTGTGGCAACGATCTATGGCGTCGGTCTGGCCAATCTGGTTTATTTGCCGGTGGCAGCCAAACTCAAGTACTACGTAACGCGCATGGTGGCCTCGCGCGAAATGCTGGTCGATGGCCTGGTCGGCATCGCAGTTGGCGACAATCCGCGCATCATCGAAGGGCGCCTCAAGGGCTATCTCCACTGATGGCCCGGAAACGTCGTGAAGAGGAGCATGAGAACCACGAACGGTGGTTGGTCTCCTACGCCGATTTCATCACCCTGCTGTTTGCCTTCTTTGTCGTCATGTATGCCGTATCGTCGGTCAATGAGGGCAAGTACAAGGTTCTGTCCAGTTCGCTGACCAATGCCTTCAACAACAAGACCGGCGAAGCCGGTGGGCAACCGGTGACGGTCATGGCCGGCGCGCCGCCGATGCCGCCCCGGCCCATCATCAAAATGGACAAAGTGCCGGAGACGGCCAAGAACGAGGCAAAGAAGGCCGAACAACGGCAGAAGATGAAGAGTGTCGCCGACAACATTATGGATGCCCTGCAGCCGCTGGTCGCCTCGGGCAAGGTGCGCTTGTTGCAGACCAGTCGCGGCGTCACGATTGAAATCGCCGACAGCGTCCTCTTCGCCGCAGGACAGGCGCGCCTGCAACCGGCCTCGATCAGCGCCATGAGCGTTATTTCCCAGGTGTTGGCGAGCACCGATTTTCCGATCACCATCGAGGGACATACCGATAACGTGCCGATCGCCACCACGCAATTCCCGTCCAACTGGGAACTGTCGGCCATGCGGGCAACGACCGTACTCCGTTTGTTCAATGACGGTGGGGTGGGGGCTGAACGGCTGACGGCGATTGGTTATGGTGAAACGCGGCCGGTGGAAACCAATACGACACCCGAGGGGCGGGCGAGAAACCGCCGGGTGGCCATCATGATTGATTCAAATCGTCCGGAAGAGCCAACCGAGATCAACGAGGCGAAAACTGCTCCACGCTAGTCTGGATGACCCGATGGCAGGTCAGGCCGAATCGATGATTCGACTGCCGGTGCTGGGTGCGGATTGACCGTCGCGGCTGTAGAGGGATTGCTCCGCCTCGCTGCGGGTAAGGATGGACAGCGCATCGCTGGCTTTCTGGTGCAATGCGTTGATCAGGTTGCCATTGACTTCGTTTATTTCACGCGCTTCGCGAGCCACTTTAAGAAGGCCGTCCCAGAGCTTTATCGACTCGGCTTCCCTTGGGTGTGCTGAAAACCAGACCTGCATGTCGATAACGTTGTCGTTGCCAGCAGAAAGGGCGCGGGCGCGTTCTGCGCCGGCACCATTGAGGCTTTCTGCCAAAGCAAGTTTTTCGGTGTTTATATCGGCCAGTTCTTCACTGGTGCCAGAGCGCAGAATCTCCTGTTCGCGCAGCAAGGTATCGCGGAAGCGGACAACCAGTGCTGCCTCGTTCTTCAGCAGTGCGGCCAGCGCGGTCATCAAGCCTTGCGCTGGGAGTCGAGCAGGTCACGGGCCGACTGGATCAGTCCGTCGGCAATCGCTTCAGGGTTGACCTTGAAACGACCTTGCGAGATGGCATCCTTGATTTCCTGAATGCGCGCGGCATTGACCGGCGGCTTGTCGGTGCTTTGCATGGCGCCGGCAAGTTGGCTCAGGCTGACCGATTCGCCAGCGGCGGCGGCTTCGTGTGCAGGACGCGCGGCAGGACGGGGTGCCGTCGGGGTCGGGCCTGGCTTGTAGGTGCTGTCGATTTTCATGATAGGGCTCGCAATACTTTTTTGGTCTCAGACGGTATAACGACCGTCCAGGCTGAAACTTTAGCTCAAAATTCGATTTCCACACTGCCGTCAGCACGCGCCGTGCCAGATATTGTCTGGCCGGAGTTCATCCGAATCTGGGTAGATTGACCGAGGGTTGCGTTGTTGATGGCTTTTCCCTCTGCGCTGACAGCAAATCCATTGCCTTTCGAGATCACCCGAACGGTCTGGCCGGCGCGGATGACAATCGGCGCAACGAGTTGATCCATGCGAATGGTCTGGCCGGCCCCCAGCGAGTTGCGCAGGGTTTTGCCAACGACACTGGCCGGGTCGCTGGCAACACCGGTCGCCAGGTGTGAGATATCGCCACTGAGGGTGACCAGATCGGCCTCGCCGATGACCTGACCGGCAATTAATGCTCGGCTGGTCGTGACATAGTTGCCGGCTACGGCAATTTGAGCCGGTACGAGAACGGTCCAGCTATTGGGTGACAGGCAGCGGACGCCAATGGTGGTGCGGCCAACGATCTTGCTGCCTGGCGGGGTGAATGCTTCAAGGACTGAGCAGGGGGCGAGCCGGCTGGCGTCGAACTGGCCCATGGTGATAGTTGCTTTGCCGGCAAGGTTTTTCATTTGCAGGCGGATGTGTTGCTCTGCCGTGTCGACAATCGTTGCCGAGTCAGCGGCAAGGGTAAGCCAGCTATGGGTTAGCAGAAAAAACAGGACAAGAAAGCGCAGGAGCATGGGCGTATTTTGCCCGATAGTGCCCTGATCTGCCTGCCAATTTTCGATGGCACGAAGCATGCTTTTAACGAACCAATACGCGCTGGAGAGAAGCATGGCAGACATTACTCAAAATTTTTCGGTACTCAGCAAGGCACTCGACCTGCGGTCGCAGCGCCATCAGGTGCTGGCGTCCAATATCGCCAATGCTGATACGCCAAACTACAAGTCGCGTGACATCGATTTCAAGTCGGCCATGCAAAGTGCACTGGCAGGTCGGTCCGACGCCGGCAGCCTGGCCATGATGGCCACTGCCGGGGGGCATCTGTCCGGAAATGGTACGAGCAGCCCGGGCTTCCTCCAATATCGCAGCGAGACCCAGTCGGCCGTTGATGGCAATACGGTCGATATGGATGTCGAGCGTGCCCAGATTACTGACAACGCACTGCAGTACCAGATTCTTACCCAGTTGATCAGCAACAAATTCCAGGGGCTACGCAGTGCGATGGCCTCGTCGCAAAGCTAAGGAGCGTTTGCATGAGCCTGTTTAACGTCTTTCAGGTGTCCTCGAGCGCAATGACGGCGCAGTCAATGCGCCTCAACGCTGTGGCTTCCAATCTGGCCAATGCCGACAGTATCGTCTCGTCGGACGGCAAGCCTTACCGGGCCAAGCAGGTGGTGTTCGAGGCAACGCCGATGGGTGGGGCGGGTGACATCGCCAAAGGCGTTCGCGTCCGTCAGGTCGTTGAAGACGCCTCGCCGCCCCGCATCGTGTACGACCCAAGGAATCCGGCAGCCGATGAAAAGGGCTACGTGTCCTTCCCCAACGTCAATGTGGTCGAGGAAATGACCAACATGATTTCCGCCTCGCGCTCGTACCAGACGAACGTCGAGGTCATGAACACCGCCAAGACCATGATGCTGCGCACCTTGCAGATCGGTCAATAAGGAGAAGCATCATGAGTAACACGATCAGTAATGCCACCGTCAATTCGGTCATGCAGCAGCTTTCCGAGAACAAGTCCTCGACGACCAGTGCGGCCGATCAGCTGGGTGATCGCTTCATGACCATGCTGGTGACGCAGATGCAGAACCAGGACCCGCTCAATCCCATGGATAACGCGGAAATCACCAGTCAACTGGCACAGATCAATACGGTCAAGGGCATCGACAGCCTCAATAGCACGCTGCAGAAGCTGCTGTCATCCTACAGCGATGCGCTGTCCATGCAGTCCTCGTCGCTAGTCGGCAAAAATGTCCTTGCCGCCGGCAATTCTCTCCCCCTGGTCGATCAGGGGGCCATTGGCGGCCTCAAGCTCGATGGTGACGCCGACAAGGTCAGCATCCTGATCAGCGATGCCAATGGCGTCAAGGTGGCGCAGCAGGAGCTCGGTGCGCAAAAGGCCGGGGTTATCGATTTCGCCTGGGATGGCAAGGATGCCAATGGAACGCGCGTGGCCAACGGCAATTACCAGTTCTCCGTGCAGGCGACCCAGGGAGGCAACAAGGTCGGGGCGACCGCCCTTGAGGTTGGCACGGTATCTGCTCTCGTTAGAGGACAGAACGGCTTCCAGCTTGAAATCCCCGGCACTGGCCTGGTTGATTTCAACGCGGTCCAGCAGATTTATTGAGATTGAGACAAGGAGTACATCATGGCATTCCAACAAGGTTTGAGCGGCCTGGCTTCTTCCTCCAAGGCACTTGACGTCGCCGGCAACAATATTGCCAACGCCTCGACGGTCGGTTTCAAGTCCTCGGCGACCCACTTCGCTGACGTTTATGGCGCTTCCCTGCAGGGCGGCGGCGGCTCGCAGATCGGTATCGGTAGTACGTTGAGTGGCGTGCTGCAGCAATACACGCAGGGCAATATCACGGCAACCAACAACCCGCTTGATATCGCCATCAACGGCACCGGGTTCTTCGGCATGTCCCAGAACGGTAGCACCAGCTACACCCGGAACGGCCAGTTCCACCTCGACAAAAACGGCCTCATCGTCAATGACCAGAACCGCAGCCTGCTCGGCGTTCTGGCCGATCCGACCGGCGCTATTCCGCAGCAGCCGCCAACCGATCAGCTGAAAGTTGATTTTGTCACCGGTACGCCGAACCCGACCTCGACCGCTTCGGTCACGGCTAATCTGGATTCACGGCAGACGCCGCCTGTCCTGACTACATTCGATCCGACCCAGCCGACCAGCTTTAATAGTTCGACGGCGATGACGGTGTACGACTCTCTGGGCAATCCGCATACGCTGTCCTACTATTTTGTAAAGACGTCGACGGCCAATGAATGGAGTCAATACACCCGTCTTGATGGCAATCTGCCCGTCGGTATGACCGCGGCGACGGAAGTCCCGGATCGACTGGTGTTCTCGCCGACTGGCGTGCTGACCGCCTCCTATTTTCAGGGGTCGGCGACGGCTACGACCATCCCGGGTGTTTTGCCCAACAAACAGTTTGCGGTGACGACAGGTGCTACGACGCCCCTGACATTCGCCATCAATATCCCGACCATGACGCAGTTCGGCAGTCCGTTCGCCGTTAATGACCTGACCCAGAACGGCTTCGCGCCGGGTAACCTGGCTGGTATCAGCGTCTCCAAGGACGGTATTGTCCAGGCCCGCTACGACAATGGTCAGGTGCGCAATATCGGCCAGGTGGCGCTGTTCAATTTCCGCAACCCGAACGGTCTGACCTCCATCGGCAACAATCAATGGACGGAAACCGGCGACTCGGGTCAGCCGACACCCGGCAACCCGAATACCGGTATTTTCGGCGTACTGCAGGCCTCCGCCGTCGAAGAGTCGAACGTCGATCTGACCGCTGAACTGGTCAATCTGATCGTCCAGCAGCGTAATTATCAGGCCAGTGCCCAGTCGATCAAGACGCAGGACCAGATTCTCCAGACCCTGGTCAACATCCGCTAATCGCCGCTGACCACCTGAGCACGACACCATGGATCGTCTGATCTACACCGCAATGACCGGCGCCAAGCATGTATTCATGCAGCAGGCTGGCACGGCCAATAATCTGGCCAATGCCAGTACTGTCGGTTTCAAGGCGCAGGAGCATCGCTTCCGTGCCGTGCCGGTCCTTGGTGAAGGGATGCCGACCCGGGCATTTGTCGTCGATGCATCGGTCAGCGATGTGTTCAGCGAAGGCCCCGTGATGTTTACCGGCCGCAACCTCGATGTGTCAGTTCAGGGGCGTGGCTGGCTGGCGGTACAGATGCCCGATGGCAGCGAGGCTTACACGCGGGCTGGCAGTCTGGACGTCGATGTGACCGGTGTGTTGCAGACCAAGAGCGGCTACCCGGTGGTTGGCGATGGTGGTCCGATCACCATCCCGCCCGACAACAACATTGAAATCGGCCCGGATGGCACGATTTCCGTGGTCCCCAGTTTTGGTACGCCGAACAATGCCAACGCGATTGGCCGCCTGAAACTGGTCAATCCGCCCGAAGCCGATCTGGTGCGCGGCACCGAAGGCCTGTTCCGGCTGCGCAGCGGCCAGCCGGCCGAGGTGGATGCGACGGTACGGGTTGCTTCCGGCACGCTGGAAGGCAGCAACGTCAATGTGACAGATGCAATGGTCAATCTGATCAGTCTTTCGCGCCAGTTCGAAATGCAGATCAAGATGCTGCAAACCGCTGATACCAACGCCCAGCGCGCTGATCAGTTGCTTTCACTGAATTCCTGACAGGACTAAATTATGATCCGTTCTCTGTGGATAGCACGCACCGGTCTCGATGCCCAGCAGACCCAGCTCGACGTCATCGCCAACAATCTGGCCAACGTCGGCACCAATGGTTACAAGCGTTCCCGGGCGGTTTTCGAGGATCTGCTGTATCAGAACCTGCGTCAGCCGGGTGCACAATCATCGCAGCAGTCGCAGATTCCGACCGGACTCCAACTCGGTGCCGGGGCGCGTCCGGTGGCAACGGCACGTTTGTATACTCAGGGCAATCTGCAGAAAACCGACAACACGCTGGATGTGGCGGTTCAGGGCGGTGGTTTCTTTCAGATATTGCTGCCGGATGGGACTACTGGCTACACGCGGGACGGCTCTTTCCAGAAAGACAATCAGGGGCAGATCGTGACGGCCGACGGTTATCCGTTGCAGCCGAACATCACCATTCCGGCCAACGCCACTTCCGTTTCCATCGGGACCGATGGCACCGTAACCATTACCCAGGCTGGATCAGCAGCGGCGACACAGATCGGCTCGATTCAGCTGGCGACCTTCATTAACAATGGCGGCTTGCAGGCAATTGGTCAGAACCTCTTCCTGGAAACCGCGGCGAGTGGCACGCCGACCCCCAATACGCCGGGAACCAACGGTGCTGGCGTGACCAACCAGGGCTATGTGGAAACCTCCAACGTCAATGTCGCCGAAGAACTGGTGACGATGATTCAGACCCAGCGGGCCTATGAGCTGAATTCCAAGGTGGTCTCGGTGTCCGACGCGATGCTCGGGCGTCTGACCCAGATTTGAGGTGAGATCATGAAACGTCTGGTTCTGCTGGCGGTTGTGCTGATCAGTGCTTGCTCGACGACGCCGCCGACCAACGTGCATCAGCCGATGACGGCGCGTCCGGTCATGCGTGGTGAGCCGCTTGGCGGCAATGGAGCGATCTATCAGGCCGGTTACAGTCGCCCGCTGTTTGAAGATCGCCGGGCGCGTTTTGTCGGCGATACGATCACCATCAAGATTACGGAAAGCACGACGGCCTCGGCGGCCAATGCCAACAAGCTCGATAAGTCGAATTCCCAGAAGGCTTCCGTCAGTGCGCTCGCCGGCTTGCCCGGCAAAGGCCTGTCGGGGGTGAATCTGGGTGCCACCAGTTCGACCGCCTTTAGCGGCAAGGGTGCGGCTGCCAATAACAATGTGTTTACCGGCAATATTACGGTCACTGTCATCGATGTCATGCCCAACGGCAATTTGCTGGTGTCGGGCGAAAAGCAACTGGCAATTGGCGAGGAACAGGAGTTCGTTCGCGTATCCGGGGTGGTCAATCCGAGCTTTGTGGACTTCTCGAATTCGATTGAATCTTCCAAAGTGGCCGATGCCCGCATCGAATACAAATCGGCCGGCCAGATCAGTGACGGCCAGATCATGGGCTGGATGGCACGATTCTTCCTTAATGTACTGCCATTCTAGGCAACATTCAGGCGGAGACCGATCATGAAGACATTTAGCGGCAAATGGTTCCGGCAGGCGGCAATTGTCACCGCTTGCCTGTTGCCGCTTTGCGGCCAGCCGGCTTTTGCCGAGCGCCTCAAGGATCTGGCGTCGTTGCAGGGTGTCCGCAATAACCAGTTGATCGGTTATGGCATCGTGGTTGGCCTCGACAGCACCGGCGACCAGACGACGCAAACACCGTTTACGACGCAGGCGATGGGCAACATGCTGTCGCAGCTGGGCGTCAATCTGACTGCCGAGCAGGCCACCAAGCTGCAACTGAAGAATGTCGCCGCAGTCATGATTACCGCCGTCATGCCGCCGTTTTCGAAGCCGGGACAGAACATCGACATTACCGTCTCGTCGATGGGCAATGCGAAAAGTCTGCGTGGCGGCACGCTGCTGATGACCCCGCTGAAGGGGGCGGACGGACAGATTTATGCCATTGCCCAGGGCAACGTCCTGGTCGGTGGTGTTGGTGCCTCCTCGGGCGGCTCGAAAATAGCGGTTAACCATCTTTCGGCGGGAAGAATCCCGGCCGGGGCGACCATCGAGCGTGATATCCAGACGGCGGTCGGGCAGGGTGGCTTCGTCCATTACGAACTGGCCAGCACCGATTTTGGAACCGTCCAGAACGTTGTCGAGGCGATCAACCGGGCGACTGCCCCGGGGACGGCGCGTGCCGTTGATGGCCGACGTATTGCCGTGCGTGCGCCGGACGATATCGATGAGCGCATTTCCTTCCTCGGGCGTCTTGAGAGTCTGGATGTCAAGCCGGCCATGGGCAGCGCCCTGGTGGTCATCAATCCGCGTACCGGTTCCGTGGTCATGAATCAGAAAGTGACGCTCGATCCCTGTGCTGTCGCCCATGGCAGCCTATCAGTGGTGGTCGATGGCGGTAATCCGGCAACCGGTCAGCCGGCCGATATTCAAGTCACGCAGGGCAACGGCAGCTTGATGAACATCAAGGCCGGGGCCAATCTGGCCGATGTCGTCAAGGCATTGAACGCCCTGGGTGCTAACCCGCTCGACCTGCTAGCCATCCTGCAGGCCATGAAGGCTGCAGGCGCCTTACGCGCCGAACTCGAAGTCATCTGAGCGGCGACCTGCGATGAAAATTCAGGATACGCCTAACCGCGCCGCCTTTGATGTGCAGGGCTCTCAGGATATCCGCGCCCAGTTTCAGAAGGATCCGAAGCAGGGCCTGAAGGCGGCGGCCCAGCAGTTCGAGGCGATGTTCCTGCAGATGGTAATGAAGAGCATGCGCGATGCGACGCCTCAGGATGGACTGCTCAATAGTGATTCGTCGCGCTTCTATACCGGCATGCTTGATCAGCAGATGGCACAGAACATGGCATCGAGTCGGGGTGGCATTGGCTTTGCCCGCTTGATCGAACAGCAACTCGGCCAGCATATGGGGACCCCCAAGGGGCTGACCGACCTGCAGGGGGCGGCAAATGCTGCCGCCAAGGATTTGCCACTTGCCGTTTCCGATGGCAGCCACCTGCAGCACCGTCCAGTGTTGAGCGGCTTGCCTAGCTCGGCATCCTACGGAGCCAATGCCTCGACGACCGCACCGGCTCCGGCGGCCACTCAGGAACCACCGGCTTCGTCACGTGAATTCGTCAATCGGGTCTGGCCGCATGCCGTCGAAGCTTCACGCTCAACCGGCATCCCGCCTGTCTTTCTGGTTGGGCATTCAGCCCTAGAGAGCGGCTGGGGGCGGGCCGAGATGCGCAAGGCGGATGGCTCCAACAGTTTCAACCTGTTCGGCATCAAGGCTGGCAAGGGCTGGACGGGCGATACCGTCGAGGCAGCGACGACCGAATATGTCGATGGCCAGCCGACCAAGGTGGTCGAGCGTTTTAGGGCCTATGCCTCGTATGAGGACTGCTTTCGCGACTACGCCAATTTGCTGCGCAATAGCCCACGCTACACCGGGGTCATCGGGTCACAGGATGGCACGGAGTTTGCACGTCGTATGCAACAGGCAGGGTATGCCACTGATCCGATGTACGCCGACAAACTCTCGCGCATCATCAATGGCCCGACCCTGCGCCAGGCCCTTGTTGGTTGATCCACCCTCAATATTCCGGGTTTCGGGCCGTTAATAAAGTAGTCGAGTAAAGGAATTGCCATGAGCACTGGAATGCTTTCTATCGGGATCACCGGGATCCATGCCGCGCAACTGGGGCTTGAGGCTACGCAGCACAACGTTGCCAATGCCAACACGCCTGGCTATAGCCGCCAGTACATTCAGCAGTCGGCGGGTATCCCGCGACTGAGTGGCTCCGGCTACTTTGGTAGCGGCACCAATGTCGATACGGTGCGCCGTGCTTACGATAAATATCTGACAGTTCAGACCTTTGCGGCCCAGACTGCCGCTTCCGAATCGGAAACGCAGCTCGCCAAGTTGAGCCAGATCGACAATATGCTGGGCGATCAGAGTTCCGGTCTGGCGCCGGCCATGCAGGATTTTTTTACCGGCATGCAGCAGGTGGCGGCCAATCCGTCACTCGTCTCGGCACGGCAGAGCATGCTTTCTTCAGCCCAGGCCCTGGCCGGGCGTTTCAGTGCGATGTCGACCCGTCTTGGTGATCTCTACGATAGTGTCAATGGTGAAATTTCGAGTGAAATCGGGCTGATCAATGGTTATGCCCAGCAGCTTGCCGACGTTAATGGACAGATTACGCGGGCCGAAGCATCGACCGACCAGACGCCTAACGATATGCTCGATATGCGTGATCAACTGGTAGCGGAACTGAATAAGCACGTGCGGGTGACCACCGTCGAGGACTCGATCGGGAATTTCAACGTATTTATCGGCAATGGTCAGCAACTGGTGGTTGGCTCGATTGTGAACAAGCTCGTTCCGATCAGTTCCAGCACCGACCCGGAACGGGTGGTGGTTGGCTTGCAGGGGCAGTCAGGTGTGGTTCAGGAGTTGTCGGAATCCCTGGTCGAAGGCGGGGCGCTGGGTGGCCTCATGAAGTTCCGGAGCAACTCGCTGGATGATGTGACCAACACCCTTGGGCAGATCGCTGCTTCGCTGGCTTTGACTTTCAATGCCCAGCACGCATTGGGGCAGGATCTTGAAGGACTCAACCAGACCTCGACCACGACAGGATTCCAGGCAAATTTCTTTCAATTCAATCAGCCCAAGGTGCTTGTCGGGGCGGTTGGCGCCAGTGTGGTGACGGCCAGTTTTCTGGCCCCGACCGGTGATCCGGCTACTGGTAATTTCAAAACCGGTCTGACCGGCAGCGACTATGTGTTGCGTGCGACCTCGGCCACCACCATGACGCTGACGCGTGTTTCCGATGGCAAGGTTTTCCCCGCCACCGGTTCGGCCGGCAGTGTCGCAGCACTGAATGCCCTGATCGTTGGCGAGGGGTTCAGTATCGGGGGAAGCGCCCCGACCGTCGGTGTCGATTACCGGATCGAACCAACCCGCGATGCGGCCCGCAACTTCCAGGTGAATTCGACCATCGCCGCCGACGTCAAGCGGATTGCTGTCGGTGCCCCGAGCATCACAACGCTGGGGACGAGCAATACCGGAACCCTCAAGCTTGGTCAGGGCATTGTCAGCCCCGGTTACTCATTGGCTAACGTCCCGAATACGTTTTCCTATAGCCAGGGCAGCGGCGCCTTTACCTTCACATTTCCTGCCTCCGGTACGGTGAGCGCAACCTATGCCGATGGAACCAGCCTGAACATCGCCGCCGGTTCGATCAATCGCTTGAACGGTGGGTCGGAACTGACGCGCATCACGTATAACGGCATTTCGATTGACGTTGCAGGCGTTCCGTCCAATGGCGATACCTTCACAATTGCCGCCAATACGAATGGGATATCGGATTCCCGCAATGCAGTCAAGCTGGCCGCCTTGCAGACCCAGAGCACGATGGAAGGTGGCAAAGCAACCTATCAGGGAAGTTATGCCAGTCTGGTCAGCGGTGTCGGTTCCGTAACCCGGCAGGTCAAGGTGAGCGGCGAATCCCAGAATGCCCTGCTCAAACAGAATCTACTGGCGCGTTCGGCGGTTTCCGGCGTCAATCTCGACGAAGAAGCGGCTAATCTTATCCGCTATCAGCAGGCCTATCAGGCCTCCGCTAAATCACTCGATATTGCTTCGAAGCTCTTTGACACGCTTCTCGGCATCACCAATTAAGGAGCAACATCATGCGGATAAGCACCTCGATGATGTTTGATACCAATACCCAGAACCTGCAGCAATTACAGACGGGGTTGTACCGGCTGCAAAACCAGATGTCCACCGGACGGCGGATTCTGACCCCGGCAGATGATCCGGTTTCTGCCGCCCAAGCGGTGGTGATTAGCCAGAAAAAGTCGGTCAATAGCCAGTTTGTCGATAATCAGGGCAATGCCGCCAGCCAGTTGGCCAGTCTGGAAAGCACGTTGCGCAGCACCAGTGATCTCATCTCCAATGTCATGGTCAGAGCCGCCGAGGCTGACAACGCGAATATCAGCGATACCGCGCGGGTGGCGCTGGCAGCGGAGATTGGTCAGGATTTCGAACAGTTGCTCGGCTTGGCCAACACTACTGATGCGATGGGCCAGCATGTCTTTGCGGGATTCCGGGCGGAAACGCAGCCGTTTGCCGTGTCGGGGACCCCAGGTAACCGAACCATCAACTACCATGGTGATGATGGCACGCGTCAGTTGCAGGTCGATACCGGCCGGGTGATGGATGTATCTGCGGCCGGCAGCGATGTTTTCATGCATGTTCGGCAGGGCAATGGACAGTTTTCATTTTCTGCCGGAGCGACCAATGCCGGGACCGGCATTCTCGGCTCATCGTCCATAATTTCCGGCTATAACGACAGTACCTATAAGCTCACTTTCACGGCCCCCGGCGTCTATACCCTTGATGTGACAACCAATGGCGTGCCTGCTGCACCAGTAACCGGCCAGGTCTATACGGCAGGTTCGGATATCGTGCTCGGACCGGTCGGCCAGCAGATCAAGATTAATATTTCCGGAACCCCGGCTGCCGGCGACACCTTTACTGTTCAACCGGCGAGCAACCAGGATATCTTCACTACCCTGGATAGCATGATCAAGGCGCTCAGTGCCAATGTGTCCACCTCGCCGACAACTCAGGCGGCCTTCAAGAACCAGATAACCCAGATTCGCCAGAGCCTTGACCAGGTTTACGATCACCTGATCACCGCGCAAACGTCGGTTGGTGCCCGTCGCCTGGAACTGGAGAATCTGACCACCGCCGGGGCGGACCGTGATCTGCAATATCAGACTGATCTGAGCAAACTTCAGGATCTCGATTACACCCAGGCGATCTCCGATATGGCCAACAACAAGATGGTCCTTGAGGCAGCCCAATTGTCGTTCAAGCAGGTCAGTCAGATGACCCTGTTCAATTACCTATGAAAAAAATTGCTGCGGTGCTGATTGCCTCGGCCTTGTTGGCTGGCTGCGGGAATTCGCCCCTGATTCCCAATCAGACCATCGCGCTGACGGCCAAAAAAAGCGTCAGCCTCGCTTCGCTGGCGACCGCAGGGGTGGTCGTAGGCGCGATTTACCTGATTTACGATCCGCTTGCCCCCAACTGGGAGATCGAGGAGTCCAAAGTGGCGCCGGATGTCTACCGTTTTTCGATGAAGATGAAGCGCTACCATACCGGCGGTGCTGGCGAGTCAGTGCAGATACTGAAGCGACGGGCCAGCCAGCTGCAATACGAAAATGGATTTGGCAGCTACCAGATTCTCGAATACACCGAAGGCATTGATTCGCAAACCATCGGCGCCAGACGCGTTGCCGAGGGAACCATCCGTCTGGTGCAGCGCCAGGATGCCGATTCGTTCAGGCTTAATGAAGGCTACTGAGCGGCCGGAACGGCAAATCCCAATATGGCACTGAGGGCATATTCGTAGAGCCCCTGCAGCGGCGTCGCTAGATAGTTCATGCTGACCGCCAGCGCGACAAAGCCACCAATCATCGTCAGCGGGAAACCCAGGGCAAAGATATTGAGCTGTGGAGCCGCCCGCGTCAGAACGGCCAATGCCAGATTGGTTATCATTAGCGCGACGACTACGGGGAGCGAGAGCAGGACACCGACCGAAAACATCTTGGTGCCGAGCTCGACCAGATTGAGCCAGCTGTCCGCCCCGAGCGGCGTGGCGCTGACTGGGATGGCATAAAAGCTCTGGGCCAGCGTGGCGACATACATGAGGTGGCCATTCAGCGATAGAAAGAGCAAAAAACTGATGAGGCCGATAAACTCGCCGATCACTGGCGTTTGCGAGGCACTCATCGGGTCATAGAAAGTGGCGAAACCGAGTCCCATCTGGGTGCCGATGAATTCGCCGGCCAGATCGATGGCGGCAAAAACGATGCGGGCGGCAAAGCCCATGCCGATGCCGATAAGCATTTGCTGACCCATGATCCACAGGCCCGCCAGCGAGCCCGGGGCGACGGCCGGCATGGGGGGCAGGGCAGGAGCAATCGCCATGGCGATACACAACCCAAGAATCAGGCGGGTCCGGCGGGGAATCCCGGCCGATCCCCAGAGCGGCGAGGTGGCGATGAAAGCCAGTATGCGAGTCAGCGGAAAGGTGAAGGCGACAATCCAGGCATCAAGTTGTGCCGTCGTTATGCTCAGCATGGTCAGCCGATCAGCTGCGGAATACTCTCGAACAGCCGCTGGATATAGTCCATCATGTATTGCAGCATCCAGGGGCCGACGAGGATCAGGACGAGAAACATGACGACCAGTTTCGGGACAAACTGCAAGGTCGCTTCGTTGAGCTGGGTGGCTGCCTGAAAGATGCTGATAATGAGGCCGACGACGAGGGCGGAAAGCAGGGCAGGGGCGGCCATCATTAGCGTGACCTCAAGGGCCTGCCGGCCGATTTCCATGACGATGCCGGGGGTCATGGGTTGAAGCTTTTGACCAGTGAGCCAATCACCAGATGCCAGCCATCGACCAGCACAAACAGCATTAGCTTGAACGGCATGGCGACCATGACCGGGGACATCATCATCATGCCCATCGACATCAGCAGGCTGGCGACCACCATGTCGATGATGAGGAAGGGAATGAATATGATGAAGCCGATCTGGAAGGCGGTTTTCAGTTCGCTGATGACGAACGCCGGGATCAGGACGCGCAGAGGCACGTCGTCCGGCTTTTCCATTTTGTCGATGCGGGCGACGCTGGCCAGCATGGCGATATCCGCTTCGCGGGTCTGTTTCAGCATGAAACTGCGCATCGGCACGGCAGCCCGTTCACCTGCCTGTGCGATGTTGATCTTGTTTTCCGAGAGCGGCAGATATGCTTCGGTATAGACCCTGTCGAGGGTTGGCGACATGATGAAAAACGACAGGAAAAGGGCTAGGCCAACCAGTATCTGGTTGGGGGGCGAGGTCTGGGTGCCGAGCGCGTGACGGAGCAGGGAAAGGACGATGATGATGCGGGTGAAGCTGGTCATCATCAGGACGGCGGCTGGCAGGAAGGTCAGCGCCGTGAGCAGGACGAGGGTCTGGATGGTCAGGCTGTAGGTGGTTCCGCCACTACCGCTCGGTGTGCTGATGACTGAAGGCAGGCCGCCAGTAGCCTGAGCCAGCGCCATGACCGGGGGAGGAGCAGGACAAGCCCGAGGGTGATGCGCCTAAGCATTGTTCTGCCGTTCCTTGATGTTCTTCAGCCATTGCGCAAAGGGCGCTTCAGTGTTGCCGACCACTGTGTTGGCATCGGCCATGGTGCCCTTGGGGAGTTGATGCAGCGTACGGATCTGGCCGGGAACAATGCCGATGACCAGCCAGCTGTCACCGACTTCGACGAGGACAATGCGTTCACGCGGGCCGAGGGCGACGCCGCCGACGATTTTCATGCCGCCCTGGCCGAAACCCTTGCCGCCCGACAGCTTGCGCGCCGCCCAGGCCGTACCGAAGAGCAGGCCGAGAATAAGGAGCAGGGCCAGCGTTGCCTGGACATAGGTGCTCGCTGGAATGCCCGGGTTGGCAGCGTCGCTGCCCCACGCGGAGAGCGGTAGTAGCAGGGGAAGGAAAAGGCGCAGCAAGTCGGGGTCGCGTTCTGAATGAGTCAGGTCGCTATCTTAAACCTTGAAACCTTAGTTGGACACAGCTGATGGTGCGTTTGGGCGGGATGGCCGGTGCGAAGCGATGATGCAGCAGGCTCATGCCTGCAAGGAGGAGCGAGAAAGGCGGTCGCTCGACCAGACGTGCTAGCGGCCGTGTAGCGGAGTCACTCCATGGTCACTCATCTCGGAGGCGCTATTGTTAGTGTGCGTGCGACAGGGCTGAGCGAGGGAAGCGGCCGACTGGGGTTTCAAGCTTGACCCCAAACCCGATAATTGGCTTTGCTCGGGTCGACTCGCCACGCATCCCAAGTCAGGTGCCGGCGATGCAGCCGACCACTCAGCGGTTGAGCTTACGCATGCGCTCCGACGGCGTGATGATGTCGGTCAGGCGGATACCGAATTTGTCATTGACCACCACTACCTCACCCTGGGCAATGAGCGTGCCGTTGACCAGAACATCCATCGGCTCGCCGGCCATGGCGTCGAGTTCGACCACCGAGCCGTGGGCCAGTTGCAGCAGGTTCTTGATGGTGATCTTGGTGCGGCCAAGCTCGACGGTGATCTGGACGGGGATGTCGAGGATCATGTCGAGTTCGTTCATGATCCCGCCCTGACCGACCGGCGCAGAGAAAGACGGGAAGATGTCGGCGGGTTGGGCCGTTGCCGCAATGTCGCTCGGGGCTTGCTCGGCCATGGCGGCCGCCCAGTCGTCCTCGCTGATCTGGCCGGTGTCTTCGGCGGGGGTTTCGATGTTTTCGATGTCGTCAGCCATTTTTCTCTCCCATCACCGGTTCCCCGGGCGGTGCTTCGGGCGTTCCATTGATGAAGCGCTCGACTTTAAGTGCATATTGGCCATTTTGCTGACCGTAGGTACATTCCATCAAGGGGACGTTATCCACCTGCGCTTCGATGCGAGGCGTCAGATTGAGGGGGATGACATCGCCCTCCTTGAGATTGAGAATTTCGCGCAGCGATATTTTGCCCTTACCCAGATGCGCCACGATTTCCACTTCGGCCCCCTGCAACTGCTTGCGCAGCGTGCCGATCCACCGCTTGTCGGTAGACAACTGATCGCTTTGCATGGTGCTGTAGAGCAGATCGCGAATCGGTTCGAGCATCGAGTACGGGAAGCAGATGTGCATGTCTGCGGTGGCGCCGCCGAATTCAAGGGTGAAGGTCGTCGATACGACGATTTCGGATGGGGTCGCGATATTGGCGAACTGCGAATTCATTTCTGAGCGAATGTATTCGAAGTTGATGTCGTAGACGGGCTTCCAGGATTTGCTGTATTCGGCAAACACGACGCCAAGCAGGCCCTGGATGATGCGTTGTTCGGTGGCCGTGAAATCGCGCCCTTCGACCCGGGTGTGGAAGCGGCCGTCGCCGCCGAACATGTTGTCGACGACGAGAAAGACCAGGTTGGGGTCAAAGACGAACAGCGCGGTGCCGCGCAGGGGCTTGGCAATGACCAGGTTCAGGTTGGTCGGGACGACCAGGTTGCGGATGAACTCGCTGTATTTCTGGACACGAATCGGGCCGACTGAAATCTCGGCATTGCGATGCATGTAGTTGAACAGGCCGATCCGCAGATAGCGGGCGAAACGCTCGTTGACCAGTTCCAGCGTCGGCATCCGGCCACGGACAATTCGCTCCTGGGTGCCGAGGTTGTACGAACGTATCCCGCCGCCATCCCCCTCGTGTTCCTCCGGGTCGTCGGTCTCGCCGGTGACGCCCTTGAGTAGCGCGTCAACCTCGTCCTGGGATAGGAAATCTCCCGCCATGGATCCTTATTGAACAATGAATGAGGTGAACAGGACCGCCTTGACCGGGCCTTCAGGCGCGGCAGCGGCTTTTCCTTTCTTGCTCTTGACCGGGGGCTCGATGATGGCGTTGATTTCATCCTTGAGCTCTTCGGCCAGCTTTTCCTTGCCTTCCTTGGGCAATAGTTCGGACGCCTTTTTCGATGACAGCAACAGCGTCAGATCATTGCGAATTCTGGGCATCTTGGCCTTGACTTCCGGCTCTGCAAGCGCATCTTCGATTTCGAGTGTGAGCATGACCTGGAGATACTGGTCGCCGGTTTCGGGGACGAGATTGACGGTGAAGGTTTCCAGATTGAGAAAGACCGGATGCACTTCCTTCTTCTTGTCCTTCTTTTTGGCCGGCTTGGCAGTTTCCTCTGCCGATTCCTCGTCTTCGGCGTGATCGCCCTTCTTGAGCAGCATGAAGGCTGCGCCGCCACCGCCCAGCACGAGCAGGAGAACGACGGCGAGGATAATGATCAGTTTCTTTTTGCTTTTTTTCGGGGGGGCTTCTGCCCCTTCTTCGGCTGGCTTGGCAGCATCCTTCGACATTGTCTTTCCCCTCTACTCAATCATGACGATCCGGCTAAGCGAACAGGTCGACCAAACCTCGTCCCCGTTGAATTGGAATTCCCGCCGGGGCTGAGCTTGCGTGACTATCGGGCGAAAGTATAGCGTTTTCCCCGGAGGAGCGGGCCTCATTGGCAAATTGATAAGATGCTTCACGGTTTTGTGAGGGCATGTGGCTGCCGACATTGGCTTGACCGAGACTGATGCCGGCAGTGCTAAACATTTCCCGCAATTGCGGTAGTGAGTCCTGAATGGCCTGGCGCACCTCGGGGTGCGGCGAAGCGAAAGTCGCGCTGGCCTGGTCGCCGTTAAGCGATATGGAAATCTGCACGGGACCGAGTTGCGGCGGGTTGATGTTGATCTGGGCGACCTGCTGGTCGTTTTTGGCTAACCAGACGATGCGGTTGCCAAAATCATGCGGCCAGCCTGGTTCGTTGAGGGGCGTACTGATCGCTGCTGGCTGACTGGGTGGAGTCGAGGCCGCGGTGGCCGAGGTGCCGGTGGCCGCGAGGGCGCTGGTGAAGGCAGGGGTGTAGCCACTGTTGCCGGGATTGCCATCGCCGGCAAGAATTGCCGCATTTGCCGTCTCTGACCGCTGCGTCATGCGCGGCTCGGCCAGTGGGACGGTTGCCGGGCTGGTGGCGGGAAGTGTGGCTGGCGGGGTGTCGACGGTTGCCGGTCGGGTTGTTTCCAGCAGGGGTTTGCGACCTTCCTTGGCGGCAGCGCCGGGGCTGATCGCCTTCGCCAGTTGATCGGCAGGGCTGGGCTTTTCCTCGGCAACGCCCGGCTGAGGGCGGTTCTGCAGCGGCGAGACAAGCTGTGGGGCGAGATATTGGGCGACCAGGCTCGGGTCGGTCGGAACCAGTTCGGCCTCGTCAGCTTCCTTCCGCGCCTTGTCGTCCGGCATCTTTTTGTTCTCCGCTTCTGCCACCGACGCGCTGGCCTGGGGCTGCCTGGGGGCGGGAGACAATGCGGCGAGTACGCTGGCGGCGCTTTCCGCGGGGCTTGGTGTCGTGGCTATCGGACGCTTGTCATCGACCGGCGGCAAGGGCGTGCCTTGTTCGGTGTTCACCGCAGCGCTTACTTTGGCGATCAAATCATCCAGTGCCTGGATGTCAGCTGTCTGTCCGGCCACAGGTGCTTCTCCGGTTAGCAATGTCGGGTCTGTCTGGCCTGCTGTCGGAATCTGCTCGGCGAGAAGGGCTGCGAAGTCGAGTGGCAGGCCGCTTTCGAGAAGCGAGTCGACCGTGCCGGGTAAGGCTGATTTTCCACCGATGGCAGCAGGCAAACCGGGAATCGTCGTAATGCTCATGATCAGACCTTGATGTACATGAAGTTGACATCAAAGTAAGCAAGGCATGTGCCTGGTCTCAGTCGGATTGTTCTTCGCTGCGCACGGCATATTTGCGGACGGTGTGTTCATCCTGGATTTTTTGTTGCTGCTTGTTATCGATGACCTTTTCCCGGAGGTCGTGTCGATGCGACAGCGTATCAATGGCTTTCAGGCGCTTGTTCTGTTCTTTCCAGTTTTCCTGCCCGCTCGCCGTGTTCTGTTCGGAATGGCTGACGGCCAGCGTTTGCTGGCTGATTGCATCATCGATCCGGGCCAGGAAGTCCTGATAATTGCGCAGGGCCATGGGGGTCAGCCCTTGGGTACAGGCATCGCGCAATTTGACGGCATATTCGGCCCGGTAGTCTTCAAGCATCTGCAGGCGGTTGCGGGCGCTTTGCTCGGCGGCAATGAGGACGCCGAGTTGCCGCGTGGCTTCATCGGTGCGGGTCTGCATCAGATCAAGCAGAGGCTGCAAGGAAAACTTGTTGGCCATGGTTTAGGGGAATAGCGCGCCCAGGGCGCCGACGCTGCTGGCAAAATCGGCCTGCTCGGTCAATTGTTGCTGCAGGAAGGCTTCCATGCGCGGATAGAGACTGATGGCCTGATCGAGGACCGGATCGGAGCCGGGTGAGTAAGCGCCGACTGAAATCAGGTCGCGGGAGCGCTGGTAGCGGGCGAAGAGCACTTTGAAACGGCGAATTTCGTCGAGGTGGGCCGGTTCTATCAGGTTAACCATGGCCCGGCTGATCGATTGCTCGATGTCGATTGCCGGGTAGTGACCGGCGTCGGCCAAGGTGCGTGACAGCACGATGTGGCCGTCGAGAATGGCGCGGGCAGCATCGGCAATCGGGTCCTGCTGGTCGTCGCCTTCGGCTAGCACGGTGTAGAAAGCGGTCATCGAGCCGCCGCCTTCCGGGCCATTGCCAGCGCGCTCGACCAGTTGCGGCAGGCGGGCAAATACCGAGGGCGGATAACCGCGTGTCGCCGGTGGTTCGCCAATGGCCAGGGCAATTTCGCGTTGCGCCATGGCATAACGGGTCAGCGAGTCCATGATCAGGAGAACCTGTTTGCCCTGGTCGCGGAAATGTTCGGCAATACTGGTCGCGTAGGCCGCCCCTTGCAGGCGCATCAGCGGGCCAGTATCGGCCGGCGCGGCGACGACGACGGCGCGGCGCATGCCTTCTTCGCCAAGGATCTGTTCGATGAACTCCTTGACCTCGCGGCCACGCTCGCCAATCAGCCCGACGACGATGACTTCCGCCTCGGTGTAGCGGGCCATCATGCCGAGGAGCACGGATTTGCCGACGCCGGAGCCGGCAAAGAGGCCCATGCGCTGCCCCCGGCCGACCGTCAGCAAGGCGTTGATCGAGCGAATGCCCACATCGAGGGGGTGTTCGATGGCCGCCCGGGTCATCGGGTTGATCGGGCGGCTTTGCAGGGATCGCGTTTTGGTGGCCAGGAGCGGCCCCTTGTTGTCGAGGGGGCGGCCAACGCCATCCAGCACCCGGCCAAGGAGTTCGTCGCCGACCGGCCCTTGCTTGGCGCGATCGATGGCGCGACGCTTGTACTTGAGCGGAAAGTCGACGCGGGGTGCGGGGTTGGGTGGATCGCAGGCGATAACGCGGGCACCGGGTGCCAGCCCGTAAACGTCATCGGAAGGCATCAGGTAGAGCTTTTCGCCGGCGAAGCCAACCACCTCCGCTTCGATGGGCGCTCCCGTTCCCGGGAATACGTAGCAGGAACTGCCTAGTGGCAGTTTCAGGCCGGATGCTTCCATGACCAGGCCATTGATCCGGGTCAGATGGCCGGCCGGCCACAGAGGCTGGGCTGATGAGGCGGCCAGCTGACAGCCTTCAAGAAAACGCTGCCAGCGCCCGACGTGGTCGGGGAGGTGGGTCAAGGCTGGTTCATCCATTCGGAAGGCGTCGTGCCGATTGATTCGAGAACACGCTTCCAGCGGGTTTCGATGGTTGCATCGATCTCGCTTGTGCCAGCGGTGAGCAGGCAGCCGCCGGGCGAAATGGCAGGGTCATCAATGATCTGGGTGCCGGTCTGGGCGAGTTGTTCGCCAATCTGTTCGCGAATCAACGGGCTATCGGCCGGATTCATGCGGAGAATAACGTGGGCGTGGTGCAGGGGCAGGGCAGCGACAGCTTCGCGAATAACCGGCAAGAGCAGCTCGGGGCGCGTGCGGATGGTGCCGCGGAGGACCTGGGCGGCTACTTCGAGGGCGAGGTCGAGAAGCTGTTCGGCGATGTGCTGGTCGAGATGGGCCAGCGAGATGTGCAGATTGCCGAGGAGTTCGGCAAACTGGGCCGAGCTTTCGGCGGCCGTAATCGCCATCGCCTGTTGGGCGGCTTCGAGACCTTCGCGATAGCCGGTGCTGTAACCCTCGGCTCGGGCCGCTTCGTGGCTGCGCTGAAGTTCATCGAGGGTTGCTTGGCTGTGCGTGGTCCGTGCTTCGGTTGCTTGCGGCACGGTGGATGCGCTGGCAATGGACGGGGGGGCAGTATCGGCGACCGAAAGTGCCTGGGTATTCTCGTCGAGCGATCCGATGTTCCAGCGTTGGAAGCCGCCCAGTTTGTCCTTCGGGATGACGCCGGCCATGTTCGCTTAGACCATTTGCTCGCCGCCGGCCCCGCCGAGGACGATTTGTCCTTCGTCGGCCAGACGGCGGACCACCTTGAGGATTTCCTTCTGTTCGCCTTCGACTTCGGAGAGGCGAACCGGCCCCTTCGACTCGAGGTCTTCGCGCAGCATTTCGGCAGCCCGTTGCGACATGTTCTTGAAAATCTTTTCGCGCAGTTCGGGCGAGGCGCCTTTGAGCGCGAGAATCAGCGAGTCGGACTGCACTTCGCGCAGGATGAGCTGGATCGAGCGGTCGTCGATCTCCATGAGATTTTCGAAGACGAACATCTCGTCGAGAATCTTCTGGGCGAGGTCAGGGTCGTATTCGCGGATCGCATCGACGACCGAGGTTTCGTTGGCCGTGCCGATGAAGTTCAGAATCTCGGCGACCGTCCGGACGCCGCCCATCGCGGTGCGCTTGACGCTGCCCGAGCCGGACATGATGCGCATCATCGCTTCATTGAGTTCGCGCAGGGCGGTTGGCTGAATACCCTCGAGGGTGGCGATGCGCAAAACGACGTCGTTGCGCAGACGTTCGGTGAAGTGATTGAGGATTTCGCTGGAGTGGTCGTGCTCGAGATGAACCAGGATGGTCGCGATGATCTGCGGGTGCTCATTCTTGATCAGGTCGGCAACGGTCGTCGCGTCCATCCATTTCAAGCCTTCGATGCCGGAAGTTTCGCCACCTTGCAAAATGCGCGAAATGAGATTCGAGGCCTTGTCGTCGCCGAGTGCTTTGGTCAACACCGAGCGAATGTAATTGTCGGTGTCTACGTGAACCGCACTGTGTTCTTCGGCGTCCTTATGAAACGCGTCGAGGACGGTTTCAATGGTCGTTCTCGGCACGCTCTTGAGCGACGCCATGGCATGGCCAAGCTTTTGCACTTCGCGCGGCCCTAGGTGCTTGAGCACCTCGGAGGCGTTGTCTTCGCCGAGGGCGATGAGCAGAGTGGCGCTCTTTTCCAGGCCGTCGTCGCTAGGAGGCATTGGCGCCCATCCAGTCCTTGATGATGTTGGCGACCGCCTTGGGGTCGGTCTGTGCTATGTCGCGTGCCTTTTGCACCTTGTCGGCGTAGTTGTCCATGATGCTGGTGTCGGCGCCTTGCTCGCCGTAGGCGCCAGCCACGCGGGCATGGTTGGTGGCGTTTGCTGCTTTCTCGGCCTCGGCGGCTGCCCGGCGCTCTTCGGGCGACGGGAACATCGTCTTTAGCGATGGCTGGATGACCTTCTTGAAGAGGAAAGCGACGATCAGGGCAATCAGCAGGTATTTGACCAGATCCTTGGCAATCGAAATGTTTTCCGGATCTTTCCATAGCGGGGCGGAGGCTTCGTTCTTGTCGCCGGCCGTAAACGGCGCGTTGGCCACCGAAATCGAGTCGCCGCGTTCCTTGTTGAAGCCCATCGCCTCGCGGACCAATTCGTTGATCTGTTTCATTTCGGCATCTGGCAACGGCTTGTTGACCGGCTGGCCGTTCTTGTCGACATCCTTGCGATGATTGATGACGATGGCGGCGGACAGGCGGCGGATGTCGCCCATGCCTTGCTTGGTATGGCGGATGGTCTTGTCGACTTCAAAATTGACGGTGGCGTTCTTGCTCGTGTTCACCGGCTGGCCAACGGCGTTGAGCGGTGCAGTCAGGCCGGCGGCATCAAGGCGGCCCTGGGCTTCACCCGGCTTGCCTAGCTGGGCGGGCGCCGTGCCGGTGCCCGGTTGGGTCAGCGGGGCGGTGGCCGGCACCGGTGGCTGATTGGTCAGGGCGCCTGGTACGCCACCGGCTGACTGGTTGATGCTGGCTGATTCGTTGGTCTGCCGGCTGCGAATGGCCGTGGTTTCCGGGGTGTTGTTGGGACGGTAGCTTTCGGCCGTCTGCTCGCTTTGGGAGAAGTCGATATCGGCGGCGACCTGAACCTTGAAATTGTCGTTGCCCAGCATTGGCTTGAGAATGTCTTCGATACGCTTGATGATGCTGCCTTCGATATCCCGGACATATTTGACCTGGGCGGCGTCGAGGCCGGCTTCGGTTAGCTTGCTCTTGAGCTGGGAGAGCAGGGTGCCGCTCTGGTCGATGACGGTGACGTTGGTGGCCGGCAGCTGCGGTACGCTGGACGAAATCAGATGCGTGATGCCGGCGATCTGGCCGCTATCGAGGGTGCGCCCGGCATAGACGTTGAGCATGACCGATGCGGTCGGCTTTTGTTCTTCGCGGACGAAGACCGAGGGCTTGGGAATGGCCAGATGGACACGAGCTGACTGGACGGCGCCGATCGACTGGATGGTGCGGGCCAGTTCGCCTTCGAGACCTCGCTGGTAATTGACCTGTTCGGCAAACTGACTGATGCCGAATTTCTGGTTTTCCATCAGTTCAAAGCCCACCATGCCGCCGCG
Organism: Dechloromonas sp. HYN0024; assembly: GCF_003441615.1. Lineage (NCBI taxonomy): Bacteria > Pseudomonadati > Pseudomonadota > Betaproteobacteria > Rhodocyclales > Azonexaceae > Dechloromonas > Dechloromonas sp. HYN0024. The sequence continues at coordinate 735,574 of NZ_CP031842.1, forward strand.
CGGCAGGCCCTGCGAAGCGAGTTTGAGCCGAATGTCGTGCACGCGGTCAGCCGGTACCTGCAGAGCGCCGTTCTCGCTGTAGCGATGCGGGATGTTCTGCTGTTCGAGGGCGGTGACGATGGCGCCACCGTCCTTTTCGTTCAGATTGGAGAAAAGTGTCTTCCAGTCGGGCTGGCGGCTCCACAGGATGGTGCCGACGACGATGGCGATCAGGGCGGCAATGGCGACGATGAAGACAAGCTTCTGCTGACTGCCGAGCCTGTTGAAGGCGTCGCGCAGACGCTCTGCCGGATTTCCTCCCGGTGCGTTTCCTGCTGTCGTCTCAGTAGTTGCTGCCATCAATAGCCGGTCAAATTGCGGTGAAACAGAAGAAGAATCAATAGAGAAGCCAAATTATCCTAGAAATATTCTACTATTACCCGAGCTGAATTCACCCTTTCTTTTTTCGCAGTTGCCGCCCAGAGCGATTCCTTGACCCCTGATACCGACACGAAGACCGCCGAATTGCAACGGGCGTTTGCCATGTTCAATCAGGTTTCGGCCGAACTGACCCAGGCCTATGAGGCGCTTCAGGTTCGCGCTACCTCGCTGACCGAAGAGCTGGCGGTGGCGAATGGCGAGTTGCGCCGGCAGTATCAGGAAAAGGAAGCGCTTTCCGAGCGTCTGTCGTCCTTGCTGGATGCCTTGCCGGCGGGCGTTGTCCTGCTCGACGCATCAGCCATCGTGGCGGCGGTTAATCCGGCGGCCATGGCGATTTTCGGCGACGATATGGTGGGTTGGCACTGGGGTGATGTGGTCCGCGCCAGCTTGGAGCCGACGATGGCGGTTGGCGAATGGCTGCATGGGGAAAATCGTTTGTCGATCGGCGAAAGCGCCCTGCCATCAGCTGGCGGAAAGATACTGCTGATCCATGATGTGACCGCTGCCCACCGGATGAAAACCGAGCTGGAGCGTAGCCAGCGACTCGCGGCGATGGGGGAGATGGCTGCCTCTCTGGCCCATCAGCTGCGCACGCCGTTGGCGGCAGCCCTGCTGTATACCTCCAATCTTGGCGCGGCAGGTGTGTCTGATGAGATGCGGGCGAAATTCTCCGAAAAAGCGTCCGGCCAGTTGCGACGCCTTGAGCGGCTGATTCAGGACGTGCTTCTTTTTGCCCGCGGCGAGAGTATCGGCCGGGATGTCATTCCGGTTTCCGATCTACTGGCTGAGGCGGCGCAAACCGTCGAGCCGTTGATGCGTGAACACGGGCTGACTTTTGTTGCAGAAGATGCCTGTGACGGGGCGATCATCGTCGGTAGTCGCAAGGCTTTGTTCGGGGGGCTGGTCAATCTGCTCGAGAATGCCATGCAGGCCACACCGGCAGGCGGCAAAATTTGCCTCTCCGGCAATTGTCGCGGCGATCTGGTGGCGATTGGCGTGCGCGATAGTGGTCCAGGAATTACGCGTGACATGCAGGCGCGGATTTTTGAGCCGTTCTTTACCACCAAGGGGCAGGGAACCGGCCTCGGTCTGGCCATCGCACTCGGTGTGGCGCGGGCGCATGGCGGGGCCATCGAAATTTTTTCGGAGCCGGGTGACGGCGCCGAATTTGTCATTACCTTGCCGGTGGCACCGGCAGAGAGCGAATCTGAACACCATGGCTGAACATAGTTTGCCCATTCTTGTTGTCGAAGATGATCCCAGTCTGCGTGAGGCGATTGGCGATACGCTCGAGCTTGCAGGCCGCCCGTATGTCGCCGTTGATGGTGGCGAGGCTGCGCTGGCGGCGCTGGGCGAACAGGCTTTCTCGATTGTCGTCAGCGATGTGCGGATGATGCCGATGGATGGCATTGCCTTGCTCAAGGAAATCCGGGCCCGCCTGCCCCATCTGCCGGTGGTCCTCATGACGGCTTACGCCGAGGTGGACAAGGCGGTCGACGCCATGCGTTCCGGGGCCTGCGATTTCCTGCTCAAGCCGTTTGAGCCGAAGGCCTTGCTGGCACATATCAACAAATACGAGTTGCCGGATACCGATGATGGCGGTGGTGTGGTTGCCATCGATCCGGCCAGCCGTGACCTGTTTGCTATCGCCCAGCGCGTCGCCCAGACCGATGCGACAGTTCTTCTGACCGGAGAGTCAGGGGTTGGCAAGGAAGTGGTCGCTCGCTTCATTCATCGCCAGTCGGCCCGGCGGGAAGGTCCGTTCGTCGCCATCAACTGTGCCGCGATCCCGGATAGTCTGCTTGAGGCCACGCTGTTCGGTTACGAAAAGGGGGCCTTTACCGGGGCGCAGCAGGCACAGGCCGGGAAGTTCGAGCAGGCGCAAGACGGTACCTTGCTCCTCGACGAAGTTACCGAAATGCCCATGGGGCTGCAGGCCAAGCTCCTGCGCGTCCTGCAGGAACGCGAGGTCGAGCGGGTTGGTGGCAAGAAGCCGGTGGCCCTCAATATCCGCATCGTCGCCACCTCTAACCGCGATATGGCGGAGGCTGTGGCGAAAGGGGTCTTCCGCGAGGATCTTTACTACCGGCTCAATGTTTTTCCGGTGGCCATCCCGCCGTTACGTGAGCGGCCGCTTGATATCGTGCCGATCGCCCGCTATTTTCTGGTCGAGCATGGTGGTCGCTTCGGACGCAGCGGCGTCGGTTTCGGCCCCGCAGCGGAACAGGCGCTGCTGCGTCATGGTTGGCCCGGCAACGTGCGCGAGCTTGAAAATGTGATTCAACGGGCACTGATTTTGTCCACCGGGGCGGAGATCGGCGTAGACAACCTGAGACTGGCTCCCGCGCCAACATCACCGCAGGCCGGTGAGGTGTCGCGGCCAGCCAGCGAAGCGCCACTGCTTGAATCCGACAAAAGGCTTGATAATATGAAGGATATAGAGCGCGAACATATCCTTCGGACCTTGGCCGAAGTGGGTGGCTCGCGGAAAATGGCAATCGAGAGGCTGGGTATTTCAGAGCGCACCTTGCGCTACAAGCTGCAGCAGTATCGGGATGAAGGTTTTTTCAAGGATTGAGTTGGCCTGACTATTGCTTGTATTGAGGCAGGTTTAAGGAGCTGGTTATGGACACCCAAGGTATTGAACAAATGTTGAGCGTGTTGCGGTCCACCGCGGCGCAGGCTACCGGCAAACCGGCTGAAAGCACCGGTGCGGGCGCGGCCGGCGGTGTCGATTTTGCCCAGGTCCTGAAATCGTCGATCGACAAGGTTAACCAGACCCAGCAGCAGGCCGACACGATGGCGGAAAAACTTGCCGCCGGCGATACCACCCAGAATCTCCACGAAGTCATGATCGCGTTGCAGACGGCCAGCGTTTCCTTCCAGGAAATGGTGCAGGTCCGTAACAAGCTGGTGACGGCTTATCAGGACGTGATGAACATCCAGATTTGATGAGTGGTGTCAGAGGCGCAGATTAGCGAGTCTTGCGCTCTCGCGACTGGCGAGCGATATAGCGCTCAATAAAGGCCTGACGGGTGCCGGGCAGGCTGACGAATTCGCAGCCCAGGCGCATTTGTTGTTCGCCGTCGGCCATTTCGCTCTTGAGGATTTCGCAGACGCGCAGGTTGATCGACAGTACGCTTTCGCCGGGAATTTCCAGGCGGCAATCATGAAACAACTCCCCCAGCGTAAACAATTCGGCGTCCCGGATCGGGCCGAGCAGGCTTAGGCCACCACCACTCAAATCGAAAACCGGGTAATCGAGAACCATGTTGTGCCCGGATGCCTTGGCAACGGCCAGCTGGCAGCGCAAGGGCTGTGCTTGCGGTGTTTCGACGCGAAAGAATTCACGTCGCTGCAGGCGCAGGAGGTCGGTCGGAATAGCGCCGCTGAAGGCCGGGTTGCCATCGATGGTAGTCGTTGAAAGACCAGAAATGCGAAGCTGGATCTTGATCCGGTCAAGCGGGGCTGACAGGGTGATGCGGGTCGCCTTGAGCGCCGCCTCGTTGTTTGCCGCGTGGTTGGAACGGTCGAGGATGAGCTGGTTGCCGGCTTCGTCAATGCCGAGCAGGGACGACAGGAAGAACTGTTTGCCTTCGTCAAGATAAACGGTAATCAGCGTCCGGTTCTTGAGCAGGGCGCGCAGGTGGATGAGGATTTCGGCGCGGTTGTGGAGAAGGTATTTGCCGTAGCTGGCGGGCTGGTCGATTTCGAAAACTGGAACCGATACGTCGTTCTGGGCAATAGTCATGAAACCTGAATCACGGTGGTGGTTGAGCGGGCGGGCTGCTGAGGGTGTTGGCGCTATTATGTTCAAGACGGTAAAGCCAGGCCAGCAGTTCAGCAACTACCCTGTATAACTGGGGTGGGATGCGCTCGTCAATATCCACTTGGGTGAGTAGTGCGACGAGTTCGGGGGATTCATGGACATATATGCCATGTTCCCTGGCGCGGGCAATGATCTGCTCGGCGATCAGCCCCTTGCCCTTGGCCACGACGCGCGGAGCGGCATCGGTCTGGCCGTAGGCCAGAGCGACTGCCTCGCGGGTGGCGTCACTACCCGGCTTGGCCATGATCGACGCAGATTTGGGTCAGGTTCAGTCCGGCGGCTGTCAGTTGCTCGCGTAGCGCCTGGGCACCGTCTCGCAACTTGGCCTCACTGGCTGGCATTTCTGCGCTGACTGAAATGCTGACAGCGCCGCCTGCCCCCAGGCGCAGCGCGACATCGATGCCGCCGAGTGCGGGTAGGTCGAGTTTGAGGCGGGTCAGCCACTGGCTATCGGGTTCGCCATCCGGTGAGGGTCGGGATTCAGGATCGCCGGAAATTTCCCACCACATCGGCTGTCCTGGCCAGACCTGGCCTTGCCAGACAAAATTCTGCGTCGCCAGACCATTGAGCTGTTGCTGGACGAGCGCCACCAGTTCGCGGGGAACCGGATTTTCGCTGGCCGCGGCCGGAATGTTTGTCGCCACTGCGCCATGGGGGGCGCCGTTTCGGTCGGGCAATCCCTGCGTAAGTGTTTCGCCGTATTTTTGATTGACTGGCACGGCCATGTTGAGGCCGGATGACTTATCCGGCAACTGCGTGCCGGGTGTCTCGAGATCAGCCGTGGTGCCTGGCGTGGCAGCTGGTGTCGCGGGCATCGCCGGTGATGACAGGGTGGCTGAAATCGCCGACGCTGCCGGGGCCACGAGATTACCCGGCAGGGGGCTGGCCGCGATAGCATCAGGCGGGCTGGCGACCGGTGAGGCAAGCGGAAAGCTGGCGCTGCGATTGACGAAAGCCGGGGCATTTTGCGGTGCTGGCGAGAGTTTTCCCTGTGGCTGTTGCAGCAATGCCGCCGTCGGCAATTGTCCAGTGACCCAGCGCGCCTGGTGGGCTTCGTAGAACATGCCGCTCTGCGTGAGTGCCTGCTTTAATACCGGGGCGAGATCGGCGGCGTTTTTTGGCATCGTCTCGACCAGTGGCTGGCTACGATTCAGTGGGGCTGGCGGGGCCTGCTTGCCTTCGCCTTCGAGGGGCGTCAATAAATTGCCGATGACCTTGCCGGCGTTGCTCAGCGAGGTGCTTACCGATTCCTGCGGCGGGGCCGCGTTGTTGCCGGCTGAGCGATTGGCCACGAAGGCCAGGGTCAGCTTGCCGTCGCTCTCGGTGACTTCAAGTTCGAGGACATCGCCGGGTTTGGCCGAAAACGGCAGGGCGAGCGTTATGTCGCGCTGGGAGACCAAGGCGCGGTAGGTGCCATTCGGCATCATCGCCTGAATTTCGGCCATGATGCGCTGGCCGGGGACGAGATTGCTCAGGACATCGGCAATGCGCTGGGCTGTGGCAACGGGTTGCGCCTGAGCGTTGGTGACCGATTGCAGGTCCGGCATGACCAGACGCAGACTGCTGGCGACGTCCGGCGGGATCATGGGGTGGCCGGTGGATCGATCGCTTTGGCAAAGGCGTGGACCAGACCGGAAATCTGATCTTTGCGTTCCGAGCAGACGGCCACGGCATCATGCAGGAGTAGCAGGACGCCCCTGACCTGTGCGGCACGCTCAGCCTTGGTCAGATCATGCGGTGGCGGTGCACAGAGAATATCCATGGTGTGCAGCAGATCGTGATGCAGACCATCGACTTTTTCCCATTCACCCTTTTCAGCAACCTCCAGCAAGGTTTGCAGGCCCCTGGAGAGCCGCAGAAGGATATCTTCCGGGCTAGGGTTGCTGTTCAGGATTCTGCCTCCCGGGGGTGCCGATTTCACGCCAGGCGGAGGCTATCTCGCCAAGCAAACCCTGAACTTCGCGAATGGCCGCTGCATCCTTGTGGACATTGGCATACACCAGACGCGACACCATGTATTCGTAAAGCGCCTTGAGATTCTGTGCCAGATCGCCACCCTGCTCGGTATCCAAGCTGGCCGAGAGGCCGCTCAGGATGATGTCGATGGCTTTCATCAGGGCGTCGGATTTTCCCTTGTAATCGTTGGCAGCCAAAAGCACCAGGGCTTGCTGCATCGCACTTTCAGCACCATCGAACAGCAGCACAATCAGGCGATGCGGGTCGGCACCACGGATATCGGATTCGATACTGATTTGTTGATAGGAGGCGATGGGGTTTGAAAACATGAATTGACGATCTGGACAAAAGTGCGATTATCTTAGCAAGGACAGGGCAAACGAGCGCCATTCTCCTGTTTCATTTCTGGAGTTGCGCGATTTGCTGACTGAGGTAGCTACTTGTGGTTTGCATGGAGCTAACCATCTTATCGAGCGCAGTAAATTGAGCACGGTAGCGCTTCTCGACTAGGCTGACCCGGAGTTCCAATGTGGCTTGACTGTCCTTGTAACGATTAACAGTAGTGTTGAGGCCACTGATTCGACTTGCCACAGAACCGTTGCCGCTCAGTATGCCTGTTACAGCCGTACTGTACGATTTGCCATAGGCATTGAGCACTTTGACGACATCGGTGGCTGATGTGCTGATTGCTGAACTTAGTGCGGCGGTATCGAGTTTTAGCTGCCCATTTGTCTGGACGCTGACACCGATTGATGAAAGCGTTTTCAAGGTGGCGCTGCTAAGTTCTGTTGGAACAGTTGTTCTGGCGCTACTCAATGTGTTGAGCAGCGAACGAACCGTGCCGTCGCCATTGAAGGCTTGGGCGGTTTTGGTGGTCGCGTCGTAGTTGCTATTGTTTTTTATCAGCGTAACCACCGCGTTATAGCTATCGACAAAAGCTTGCGCCGCTGCAGTAATCTTGGTGCTGTCATTTTGCACGGTGACGTTTGATGTCCCCAATTTCACAGCGGTCAAGGTCAGTCCAGCGATGTTCGAAAATGTATTGGTGCTTGAGTTGACTTCGATGCCGTCGATCTTGATCTTGGCATCCAGTGCGTCCTTGCGATTCAATCCAGCCGTAGCTGTGTCGAAGGTTGCCAGTGAGTCTTGTCCGCCCGATGCGGCGACTGTTGAAACTAACGAAAACCCTTTGCCAGTGCCCGATTTGTCACCGGTCATTACCATACGTTGCTTGCCCGTTGAGTCGGTAATTACGGTTGCTGTCACGCCGATTTGTGCGGCGTTGATGGCGGAGCTCACGTTTTCTAACGTCGCCCCTGCGCTGATGCTAATGGGCGTGGCAGCGACTCCGGCAACTGTGAAAGTTAGATCGCCAGCGGAGAAAGTAGTGCCTGCAGCATATGCGGTGGTGAAACTTTTTTGCGCGCTAGCCAGTTGCGTCACTTCCAGGCCATAACTGCCGACTGCTGCGGTGTATGAAGCACTTGCGCCGAGTACTGTCGTGTCGCTGGATGTTGCGCTCAGGGCCGAAAGTTTGGAAGGAAACTGTAGCGTATCGGCGGCTGAATTTAGCGCATCAAGCTTGGACTTTAGTGTGCCGTAGAGGGAAATTTGGCTATTGGCCGCCGAGATCTTGGTATCCAGCGCCCTGATGGGGGCTCGCTCGGCAGTAATGATGCTGCTTAGCATGGATTGCAAATCCACGCCGGTGCCTATGCCCAGAGAGCTGGTGGTTGCCATGGCGATTTCCCTCTATCGTTATGCCTTGTCTCTGATCAAAAGACCTTGCAGTTTGTCCAGGGCACGGGCAATTGCCACCGCTTCTTCTGATGGGAACTGTCGGATGACCTGCTTGGTCTGGATATCCGTGATCTTAACAATTTGGGAGCCCGAAGTGTCGTCAATCGAAAAGCTGAGTTCCGATTGTCTCGAGGAAACGAACTCGGCAATTTTTTCTACGGCTTGTTTGACTTCAAGCTTGTCTGGCGTTTTCTCGGCCGCCTGAGGGGGCTTGACCGGTTCGGCGGCCTTGCTACTTACAACGGCTGGCTGGCGTGTCGCGATAGCGGCGGCCTCTGGCAGGGGCGCGCGTGGTGGTGAATTTACGTTACTAATCAGATCGGTGGTCATTTTCGGCTCCTAACGAGAAAGGTGCAGCGGCCTGATAAAGCCACCGCACCTTTTTTCGAGTTTGAGGCAGCAGCCTATTAACGCAACAGAGTCAGCACGTTTTGCGGGATTGCGTTGGCTTGGGCAACCATCGCCGTACCTGCTTGCTGGAGAATCTGGAAGCGCGAGAGATTCGAGGTTTCCTGAGCAAAGTCGGCATCCATGATACGGCTTTGGGCGGCCCGTTGGTTTTCGTAGGAGGCTTGCTTCGCCTGGATGGCAAACTGCGAGTTGTTGATGATCGAACCTTGCTTGATCCGCTCTGTAGTGAGTGCCGCGAGGTCACTCGATGCGGCTTCGGCACCGGTTACAGCGATAGTCGCACCTGCAGTACCACCGAATTCAGCGATAGCGTTGGAGGCATCTGTTTGAACCGTTGCGGCTTGAGCTGAGAGCAGGGCACGTTCGGCCGAGGTTGCCGACGCTACACCAACGGCGTTCAATTCAATGATACGCGCCATGATGTCGCCGACTACTGCAAGGGCGCCATCGGCAATCTGGGCGGAAGAGATGTCGTCACCCAGTTTGCGGATTTTGACATTCGTAATACGGGCGGCTGCATCGATCTTGACGCCAGAGGCGAGACCCGAGGCGTCGTCCTTGGCGGAGTTGACGCGCAGACCGGAGGAGAGACGTTCAAGGGCCGAAGCAAGGCCGAGAGAGTTCTTGGCCAGATTCTTTTGGGCGTTGAGCGAGTAGTTGTTGGTGTTGATTTGTGACATTTTGATTCTCCTAATCTAGAAAGCACCTAGGGTGGTTACTGGCGGGTAAGCTTTCTTCCACCCCTACCGTTTTTTCTGCTGACAAGTTTCTTTACGGCAAAGGGCGGCGATACTTTAGGAAAATTTTCAAGGTCACGCATTTTTTTCTTGCGGCGCGGGGAGGTGGGCGTGCAGCCAGTCTTCCACATGGTTTTCGAGCAGGTAATTGGCATGAACCCAGTCGCGCATGACTTTGCCCTCCCGTTCGCGCGCCTCGGCATCGTGAATTCGTGCGCGCAGGGCATCGATCCATGCTTGAGACGTATTGACGACGCGGCAGGCCGGACTATTCCTGTACGGGTCAATGTCCGTGCAGACGACTGGAAGACCGAGGCTGCCGTATTCGAGCAGGCGCAAATTGCTTTTGCCCTGATTGAAGGGGATTTGAGCCAGGGGGGCGACTGCGATATCGAGATTGAGCAAGGCCAGAAACTTTGGATATTCGCTAAACGGAACAAGGTCGTGGTATTCAGCGAGGAGAGGCCGGATTTCATCCGGGCACATGCCAAAAAATATCCAGTCTGCTTCATCCCGAGTCTGTTCGATGATTTCCTTCAACAGCATTAAATCACCTTGGTGTGTTGAACCTCCAGCCCATCCGACCCGCGGCTTTTTCCCTGTGCGTTTGAGACTGTCGAGCGGGCGCCAAATATCTTGTTCCAGCCGGTTGGGTACAACCCGTATATCGGGGATCAGATGGCGATAGGTTTCCGCCAAAAACTCTGTGGAGACGACCAGTCGGTCACATCGTGCCAGGGCATATTTCAGGCGGGCGCGCGCATTCGGTGGAATGTTCTCCCGGAAGGGATTGTTCTTGTCCATATCGCTGATAAGATCATCAAGGGCATAGACGACGAAAGGGCATGTTGGGGCCGAACGCCATTCGTCAAGCGATTCAAGCGCCATATTGTGAATGTAGTTTTGAACAATGACTGTGCTGGGCGCCAATCGGGCAATTTCAGCCTGCGTGTGATACCTCGGCTTAACCCCCAGCTTCTGGGGCCACACACATTCGGTTGCTAGTCCGGCCTTGCGCGCCGCCCTCAGGGGTGACCTGATCCGGAAGTCCCCTTGTGCGTTATAGATAGGATGCGCCAGTATGCGCGGGGTATCGGCTGGAACATATTGCCACTGTGGTCGATATTCAGTTTCCAGGGTAGGGGCAGCGTCGGCGAGCGACAGATTCGGATTCCAATAAAGGTCGACCATACCTACCTTTCCCCAGCGTTGGCGGAAGGACTTGTTGGCATCGATTTTGGCGATAGCAGACGTCAATCGGAGCATGGTGTCGTAGGCTGAGGTTTCTCCACCATAGACAATGCTTGCCCGTGGCTGACGAATCAGGCGCAGGTTGCGTTGGCGTAGCTTGAGACCAAGGTCGCAATCGGCGAGATGATCGCCAAGGGCGGTTTCATCCATGCCCCCTGCGTCTAGATAGTCCTTTTTGCGGATCAGGAAACAAGTCGACGGCAGGGAACTGGCATCCTGTGCCAGTTTAAGGCTATCGAGGTAGCCGCTTTCACCGAGCTTGGCAATGCCACATATTGTTGACTCGTTGGTGTTTTTTAAACCAAGGGTATTGTCTGTAGCGAGAACTTTGGCATCGCCAGGGTTGTGATGCTGCGGGAAAGCCGCAGCGATATCGGCTTGGATGAAGGTATGAACGAGTTCTTCAAGCCAGTTGTCCTGCACGATGACGATCTCCTCTCGGACGAGGAGAACCAGATCGTTTTCGGCTGCGGCGATTGCTGCGTTGCAGCGAGCGGCATGGTTGGGGGTGGATTTGTTATTCACCCTCCGTACTTTGCAGAATTTTGATTGTGCCTCGGCATCTTTGATCCATTGATCAAGATCAGGATCATTTTCCCCTTCGTCGGTCACGATCTGTATCGTGAATTCCGGATAGCGCGTGATCTTCTCGATGCTTTCGAAGCAGCGTGATAGTAGTTCGAGTTGTCCTTGCGAGAGGATGGCTATCGTCACCGGAGGTGGCTGATCGAATAGTCCTCGGGTGTTCCAGCTTTGTGCCGTGGCGTGTACCAGTTCGGCTGCTAAACCTTGATTCTTCTGGTGCTCAATCAAGGTCAGTAGGCAGGCGTTGGTGTCGCTGGGGAAACTGTCTGGATACGTGATGAGCTGGTCGGGAATGTGTTTGATGCTGGGCCAGCCGAATGCGGCAGCAAGGCGTAACAGCTGGCTAAACCAAGGGCTGCCACCATATACCCCGCATCCGCCACTCTTGATCCAGGCTTCCTTGCGAACACAAAGCGGCCCGGCCAGGTCCATTCCTTGTAAATGGGCTGGGTTGGTTCCTGGCTTGAAGCGCGGTGTGTGTCGGTTGCCTGCGCCATCAATGCAATCGTCGTCGACAAAAAGCGCGGCTGCTTCGGGAAAGAGGGAGGCCTCTTTGGCCAGTCGCCACAGGTACAAGATGTCCAGCTTGGCCCCGGCCGGAATTTCGATAATCCAATTGCATGGACTGACCTCGGCAAGGCGATCGACAGCATGCTTGAAATCATCGGAGCAGGGGATTGTCTGCCAGCCGACATTGGGCACATCTTCTAGTCCCGCAGGGCCGGGCAAGGTACTTACCACGTCAAGGTGCCAGTTTTCATTGACTTGGAGGCCGAGGCTGTCAAGCGTATCGGCGAGTTTGCTCTCTAAACCAGCTGGCAGGCGGATAAAGAAATGAAATTTTTGCTCGTTGAGCGGACTAATGTGATCCGGAATACTACTTTCAAGAAACGTTATGTCGGTCTCAATGAGTTCGCGCTGCGAAAGCCAGTATTGATATTTCTGGCTGATAAGGCTTGTGGTACTTGAGGCTCCCCAGTCTGTGCTGATTTGATTGGGCCTGGCGATTTGTGAAAAGGCGCCGAGAGACTCGGCCGCAAGTGCAGCGGAGTTTGCGGGGGGGACATGCAAGAAATTTTCAGGCGTACTTTCAATCGGCTGGAGCAAATTGGAAGTACGGATGGCATGCTCAGGCGGATTCTGCTGAAAGGCAGCTGTGCTCAGGATTGTCGTACTGATTCGTTTCAGGGTGTCTTTATTCCAGAGGTAAAGGAGCGCTTCAGTGTCTTCGCAACTGGAGGCGTGGCTCAATGAGACGGTGCTGGGTCGGCTGCACTCGGGAGGGTCAAGGTGTGTTGCATATTTGCTAACAAAGCGCTGGGCGTACTCGCGCTGCTTCCTGTCAAAGTTGCCACCGGACTCATGGATAAGGGGAATGTCGCAGCAAATGCCCAGCTTGAAACCTGCCAAATAGGCCGAAAAGCTGAAATCTAGGTCATAAAGGTGAAAGCCATCAAAGATGGAGGCATCGAACCTAATATCGGCGGCTACTTGACGCGTAGCGACCATAAGTAGTCCATCAATAACTTTTATGCCAGGGATGGTGGGCCATTCTTGGGCACCAAATACGTTGAGGTCCAATGATTTTGATTTAGGCAACGCGTGCGCAATAACGCCATGAAGATATCGATTGGCGACATCTATCCATTGACCACTTATGATTTTGCTTGCGCCGGCAAAACCCAATAGATCAAATCTGGATAGGCGATCGATGATCTTTTCCGCAAAATTTTCATCCAGTATGAGTATGTCATCGTGGGAGAATATCAATATATCTCCGCTAGATTGCGTTATTCCACGGTTGTATCCTTCGGCCAGCGAACGCGCGTCATGAATACCGATGATTTCGTAGGGCACATCGGCAAATAGGCATTTGTAGTTCTCGCAAATGCGAGCATATTTGATGGCTTCTATGCTGCAGATAATGACGGATATTTTCGGATTTTTCATTTTGCGCGATGTTGTGTTCGGGGCTTTTCTCTGAATCGCTTCGGCTGACTATCAGGCGGGTTCTGCCCGAACGACATACTGAAGCGCCATAGCATCGTTGATCGCGATGCTGGCATCGGCGCCGCATAAGCGAGCTATTTCACCAATCATCGGAAGTACTCTGTCCCGGCCTGGTTCGTCATAAACTCTGGGTAATCCCGCGACAATTTTAAAGCCAGTGGAGGCGAATAAATCGATGATGGTTTTTTTGGTAAACCACCGTAAGTGGGTCTTGTCCATTAAGCCACTATCTTCGTAACGGAATTCGCCGGTCGACAGCTTTGCGATGATCGACCAATGCTGTGCATTGGGAATGCAAGCGACAACGCTGCCATTTGTTGGCAAAACCTCTCGAATTGCCCCCAGTATCTTCCACGGATCTTTCAGATGCTCTAGCGTGTCGCCAAAAACCCAGCAGTCCCGATCGGCTTGTTCTTGGTAGAACTTGCTGTCAGCAGTTTCGATATCCATTGCCACCGCATGGTCGCAATGCTTGCTAGCGACCTCTGCGTAGCTTGGGTCAATATCAATGCCGAACCAGTCACAATTAGCATTATTCTTGAACGCCTGCGCCAGAGCCCCTGAACTGCATCCGATCTCGATAACCTTCCGGGAATGGCTGGGGATCAGTCGTAAAAGGTCAGGGTTGTGTGCATTGTGTATAGGGGTCTGGTGCATATTTGAACTCCATCTGTTTAGATGCTGAACTGACCAAATCGGTAGGTGCCTCTATTCGCTGACCACCCTGTTCTTGCCCGTCTGCTTGGCCTTGTACATGCCGTCATCGGCCCGCTTGATCACCGTTGCCTGGGTGTCCTCGGCAGTCATTTGGGTGACCCCTGCGCTAAAGGTAATCAACACCTTGTCGTTGGCGTGCAGGAAAAACTTCTTGGTCAGTTCGCGCTGCAGGCGGGTGAGGGCGCTGACGGCATCGTCGAGCGGGGTGTCGGGGAGCAGGATGATGAACTCCTCGCCGCCATAACGGGCGACTGTGTCCTGCGGGCGGAGGGTTTCCCGGCAGATGGTGGCGAGGTGAATGAGGGCCTGGTCGCCGGTATCGTGACCCATCGAGTCGTTGAGCTTCTTGAAGTTGTCGATGTCGATCAATGCGACGCACAGCGAGGTGTCGTGGCGTGTTGCCCGGGATGCTTCCTTGGCAAAAATTTCTTCAAGGCCGCGGCGGTTGAGAACGCCGGTCAACTGGTCGTGGCGGACCAGGTCGCTGGTGGTCTCGAGTTCGCGCTCAAGCTCGGTGATGCGGGCTTCGGATTCCTGAACCTTTTTCTGGGTCGTGCGCAGTTCGTCGCGGGAGCGCTGGGCGCTGATCTGAATAGTCTTGGTTTCACGCATGACTTCGCCGAGGACGGTTTCCAGTTCGGAGATGTCATTGGCCGAACTAATCTTTTCGGCGCAGCTTTCAATCTTGTCGTGATAGTCGGAAGTCGCATCGGCAAAGTCGGCCAGCTGGTCGACGAAGCCGGCCAGCATGTGTTTGATGGCTTCGCGGGCTTCCGACAGGCTGGCTTTGAGCTGACTTTGTTTGTAGAGGACTTCCTTGAGGCGCCGTTCGGCATCGTCGAGGGCGCGCTGTGACAAGGGTTTGTCGATGATTTCGCGGACCACGTCGATCTGACCGTGCAGCCAATGGTCGTCCAGCACGAGGTCGGTGATGTTGCCGACCAGCAGGCGAAGCAGGCCAAGCAGGCTGTGGCGGAGTTCTGACTGGTCTTCGGCCAGCAGTTCGAGCTTGAAGGCAAAGCGCTTCAGTCGGGTGAGAAATTCCTGCAACTGGGCCGGGCTTCCTGCTGTGCGGATATCCTGAGCCAGTACCTTGGCGTCGGCCGACAATTGAGGGCTTTCAACCAGTTGGGTGGCCATCGCTGTTTCAAGCGTAAAGGCAAACAGCTCACGTAATTCGGGTAACAGATCGGTGCTGGCAGCGGTAGTGGCAGCCGAAGATGAGGCTGGGCTGGCAGTCGGTTGAGGTGCAGCGATGTCGACCGGTACGGTGGCATCTGGTTCCTTGCCCTGGCCCCAGGAGCGCAGGAGATTCTGCATCCGGTTGAAGAGGGTTTCCGGGTTGGCGCCGCTGCTTGCCAGGACGTGCTCAAGGGACTCCCGCTTGCGGGCCGATGTCAGGCCCGGGTGTTTTGCATCCCACAGTCGGAGCAGGTCACTGATAACCTCGGACCAGGCCAGTTTTTGTGCTTCGGCGAGACCAGCAACGAAGTCGCCCAGATGTTTTTTGTAATCGTCCCAGTTGCCTGCCTTGACCGCGTCTTCCAGTTGCCTGGCCAGGCGTAGCTGGTCTGGCGAGGTCTTGGGCAAGGCTGCGGCCAGTGAGCGCAACTCCGATTCGGGGAAGGTGTTTGCAACGTGCTTGGTCCCGGCGATCTCGTGGTAGAGGGTCTGGTAATTCTCGGGCGATGGCGGAATACGGCGAACCGCCAGTAGGCGCAACGTCTCGCGGGCGATCTCGAAGGGATTGGTCAGCTTGTTCATGTCGAAATTTGAAGGTTCAAGCTATAATCGCGCCCCATCACTTGGGCCCCCGTAGCATGAAGGTCGTGCAGTTGATTTGTAATCATCAGGTAGCGGTTCGATTCCGTTCGGGGGCACCAGTTAAATCAAACAGTTAGGCCATTCTTCGGAGTGGCCTTTTTGTTTTTTGCGTTGTTGCTCCCACGGCTGCCAATTATCCAATGGATCCAGTTCCATGGAATGGGATCATAACCGGCGGTTGGCCGCAATAGGGCGGGTTTCGTCAGGGAGCGGCCATTCCGGCAGAAAAATTTGCCGCTATTGGAGAATGAGCCGGAAGTGTTCACCGGCCGGAATGTGCACGGCAATTTCGGCGATGAACAGGGATACGCTCAGGGCATGGAGCTTTGCCGCCATCATGACTGGCAAGGCAGCACTGTTTTCCAGGACCAGTTCTTCATCTTGAAGCATGGCCATGGGAAACGGGCCATAGGCGAAGGTGGAGCCTTTTTCGTCGATGCATTCGTGACCGATGAGTTCTTCAAGGTCCGTGTCGGCTGTGCAGTGATATTTCATGATTGCCTCCGAAGAACAATGCCCTTCTGGCATTGTTTACGGCCTTATATCAGCAAAATTTAGGCCTGCCTTGGCTTGGCCCCGGCGATTGAACTGTCCGGCTGATTGGTCATCAAACCTGACACGATCATCATTCCGATAATTGGGTCAGGAGTTAGCATGAATGCCAGTTTGCATACAATGGGCAATCTATTTGCCCAGCTTGGCTTGCCCGACCAGCCGGCGGCCATCGAGTGTTTTATCGCCAGCCATCGCCCCTTGGGCAAGGGGGTGGCGCTATACCGAGCTGCCTTCTGGACTGCCTCGCAGCGTGCATTTCTCAAGGAAGAAATTATTGAGGATGCGGATTGGTCGGGCGTTATCGACGAGTTGAATGGGCGTTTGTCGTAAGGTCCTAACGGGCGCTGCCGGGGGATTACCCGTCATCTCCCCTTGCTGTCGTGAGGCGCGCCAGTCGGTTACACTGACGGCGACGGGATTTGCTTCTCGTGACTGCAACTGTCTCGCGTGGGGGGCGATATTTTTCCCTGATTTTTGACAACGGATCGTTTCATGTTTGCCATCCATCCCGTCGCTATATATTGCACAGCCGCCCTCGGGGTGCTGCTTTTTCTGCTTGGTCTGGCTGTCTCGATTTGTCGTTTCCGGAGTGGTATCGGCTCTGGTCTGGCACCAGAACGCAATGGCTTGCTCAATAAGGTGATCCGGGCACACGCCAACACGGCTGAGTTCGCACCATTTCTGGTGGTGTTGTTCCTGTATTTTGGCTGGCGTGGGCCATCCGATATGGTTGTCTATATGATCATCGCCGTCACCCTTTGCCGCTATTTGCTGGTTATCGGCCTGCTGGCCTGGCCCAGCCTGTCGCGGCCCAATCCAGCGCGATTCGTCGGTGCGCTTGGCACCTATCTGCTCGGTACTGCGCTCTGCGTTGCCATGGTGGCAGGACTCTAGGCGTGGCTTTGTCGGGCAGCATGCGGGCGCTGGCGCACCGCAACTTCCGCCTTTACTTTGCCGGGCAGGCTGTGTCCATTCTTGGTTCGTGGATCCAGCAGGTGGCGCTCGCATGGTTGGTGTACCGGTTGACGGGGTCAGCCGCTTTGCTCGGTGTCACGGCTTTTTGTGGGCTGATCCCGCAACTGGTGGTGGGGCCTTTGGCTGGCGCCTGGATCGACAAGCACGACAAGAAAAAATGGCTGGTCGGCGTGCAGTCGCTGATGGCTGTGCAGGCTTTCGTTCTGGCCGGCCTGTGTTGGTTGGATGCGCTCAGCACAGGCTTCATCGTGCTGATGGCGCTGATTCTTGGTGTTCTGAGCAGTTTTGATGCGCCATTGCGGCAATCGTTGATTGGCAGTTTCGTTGGCGGTCGCGATGATCTGCCGAATGCACTGGCCCTCAATGCCATGCTGTTTAACGCCGGACGCTTTATCGGCCCGCCCATTGCCGGCCTCCTCCTCGGGCTGACCTCGGAGGCTGTCTGTTTTGCCATCAACGGCTTTTCCTTCCTGGCCTTGATTGGCGCCGTCCTGTGCGTTCGCGGCGAGGCAACACTGCGCGCTCAGGGTTCTGTTGGCGAGGTGTTCAAGGAGGGGGCTTTGTTTGCGTGGCGCACCTGGGTAATTCGTATGCTGATTATCACGCTCATCGCACTGAACCTGACCGCTTCCGCCTATGCCGTACTGTTGCCGGTGTTTGCCCGTGATGTATTTGCTGGCGATGCGACGACGCTCGGTTGGCTGTGGGGGGCGGCTGGTTGTGGATCTTTCGCTTCGACGATTGTGCTGGCTACCCGACGGTCCACGAAGGCGGTGATTTCGGCGGTGGTGACTGGTGTCGCGATCAGTGCTGTCTCCTTGGTGGTCTTTTCCTCCACGAGTTGGCTTCCCCTTGCACTCTGCGGCATGGTTGGCCTGGGGTTTGGCATCTCGGTGTGCAATGTGGGTATCAATATGGTCTTGCAGAATGCTGCACCGGATGCCTTGCGTGGCCGCATTGTTTCGTTCTTTACCTCGGCCCGCTTCGGCTTTGATGCGCTCGGCGGGTTGCTGGCTGGCTTCGTTGCGGCCAGCTTTGGTGCCGGGAGCACGTTGTTTGTTGAGGGCTGGGTTCTGCTGATCTTCGCTATATTTCTATTTGGTCGGCGGCAGCGTCTGCAGGCGCAAATAGCGGCCGCACACCAGGGTGTCAGGGGCGGTCACTGAAGCGATCACCAAGCTGAGCATCGGTGCCGCCAATCACAATGTCGATCTGACGCAACTTGAAGCGCGATAAGGCAGAGCAAGGAGGGGGGGGCGGTCCGTCATGACGGCAAAGCCCGCGATTTTGGCGGCAGCTTATTCGCTAATGCCGCCGTGACCCAACCGGTGCGACAGCGTCCTGGCTGCTTCAAGCATGGCCTTGGCGACAGGGCTGTCCCATTCGACGTTGAAGTCACCGATCGAACCCAATGACGTAATTGCTGCCACCATCGTCCCGGTGTGATCGTAGACCGGAGCGCTGAAACCGTTGATGCCGGGGGTCAGGCTGCCCGAGGCGCGGCTGATGCCATGTGAGCGGATTTCCGTGAGGTTTTTCTCGAGTTGCCGGCGAACGGTGGTAATGGCGGTTTTGCTGGTCTCGGAGATATCAGCAAGTTCTTTGTCCAGCATCTGCTTGAGGAATGGCGAACGGTAAAAGGCGGCGAAGGCTCTTCCGGTTGCCGAGTTACATAGTGGCAACACGGTGCCGGCGCGCAGGGTGATGGTGATCGGGCCGCCGGCATCGACGATGCGGACGATGGTTGCGCCGTGATTACCCCAGACCGCCAGTGCAACAGTTTCGTGAATTTCCTCGCAGAGCGCCTCAAGCATTGGTCCGGCCAGACGAACGGGGTCGAGACGACCTAATCCGGAAAGCCCCAACTCCAAAGCGTAGGCGCCCAAGTCGTAGCGACCGCTGCTGCCGTCCTGTTCGACGATGCCAATGCGGAGAAAGCTGACCATATATCTATGCGCTTTGGCGGCCGGCATGCCGGCACCTTTGGCGATGTCACGCAACATCATCGGACGATTGGTCGCGGCCAGAACATTCAAAAGTCGGAATCCAACCTCGATAGACTGAATTCCCTGGCGGTCGCTGGCTACTTTTGTCGGCATGATCGTTGTAATGAAAGTAAAGCGTACATTCTATGCATCTATGAGCCACTTGAGGCGGCGAATATAATGACCCCGCTAAAACTATAAGGGAGGTCATATGCGGGCAGTTCTGGTTGCAAATCCGAAGGGTGGGGCCGGCAAGACGACGCTGGCGACGAATCTGTCCGGCTACTTTGCCAACAAGGGGAAGAAGACAACCTTGTGCGACCTCGATCGCCAGCAGTCTTCCTTGCGCTGGATGGCCTTTCGCGACCCGTCCCTGTCGCCGATCACGGGCTACTTTGCCGGCAACCAGATTTCGTCCAGTCTGCCGAAGGAAGCTGACTGGGTAGTGGTGGATGCCCCGGCCGGATTGCAGGGCTACAAGTTGACGGACTACCTGCGGGCGGTCGACAAGGTTGTCGTCCCCCTGGTGCCCTCAGTATTTGATATGGCTGCGACGGAAGACTTCCTGAATTCGATCCGGACTGAAATTCGCGGTCAGCGGACCAAGGTCGGCATTGTCGCCATGCGCGTCGATCCCCGCACGCGGGCTGCGGCCATGCTGGAAGAGTTCCTCAAGCACTTCGATATTCCTATTGTGGCTTATCTGAGAAACACCCAGAACTACGTCAATGTCGCCGCTGCCGGTGCAACCGTATTCGATCCGCCACGCGCCCGGCATCGTCGCGATGTAGAGCAGTGGTCGAGCTTGGTCGAGTGGATCGAAAAGAAATAGTCCATCATTTCGACAATAGTTCTTGACGTGCCGGGCCAAGGTCTGGATAATGCGCCCTCTCTCTGACGGACGCGGGATGGAGCAGTTGGCAGCTCGTCGGGCTCATAACCCGAAGGTCGCAGGTTCAAGTCCTGCTCCCGCAACCAGCAAGCAAGTTGATTGGAAATACTACAACCAACATGTTTCTGGAGTTTGAAAGAAAGATTTCAGGAAATGTTCTGAATAGCTTGACGGGGAGTTGGGATTGGTTCATAATCTTGCCTCTCTGCTGCAGACGAAGCGAAAGCGACGGCGCGGTGAAGTGAATGATCTTTAACAATTTGGACAACCGATAGGTGTGGGTGCCTTGATGCGTAAGCGACGCAAGTCGCAAAAAGTATTATGGCAATCACACGGATAGAGAAATCTATTGAAGTAATGAGAATTACTGTCAGTGAATTGTGAGTTGTTTTGTTGGATTGAACTGAAGAGTTTGATCCTGGCTCAGATTGAACGCTGGCGGCATGCCTTACACATGCAAGTCGAACGGCAGCACGGGGCAACCTGGTGGCGAGTGGCGAACGGGTGAGTAATGTATCGGAACGTACCTTTCAGTGGGGGATAACGTAGCGAAAGTTACGCTAATACCGCATATTCTGTGAGCAGGAAAGCAGGGGATCGCAAGACCTTGCGCTGATTGAGCGGCCGATATCAGATTAGCTAGTTGGTGAGGTAAAGGCTCACCAAGGCGACGATCTGTAGCGGGTCTGAGAGGATGATCCGCCACACTGGAACTGAGACACGGTCCAGACTCCTACGGGAGGCAGCAGTGGGGAATTTTGGACAATGGGCGCAAGCCTGATCCAGCCATGCCGCGTGAGTGAAGAAGGCCTTCGGGTTGTAAAGCTCTTTCAGCCGGGAAGAAAACGCATGGGTTAATACCCTGTGTGGATGACGGTACCGGAATAAGAAGCACCGGCTAACTACGTGCCAGCAGCCGCGGTAATACGTAGGGTGCGAGCGTTAATCGGAATTACTGGGCGTAAAGCGTGCGCAGGCGGTTTTGTAAGACAGGCGTGAAATCCCCGGGCTCAACCTGGGAACTGCGTTTGTGACTGCAAGGCTAGAGTATGGCAGAGGGGGGTGGAATTCCACGTGTAGCAGTGAAATGCGTAGAGATGTGGAGGAACACCGATGGCGAAGGCAGCCCCCTGGGCCAATACTGACGCTCATGCACGAAAGCGTGGGTAGCAAACAGGATTAGATACCCTGGTAGTCCACGCCCTAAACGATGTCAACTAGGTGTTGGGTGGGTAAAACCATTTAGTACCGGAGCTAACGCGTGAAGTTGACCGCCTGGGGAGTACGGCCGCAAGGTTAAAACTCAAAGGAATTGACGGGGACCCGCACAAGCGGTGGATGATGTGGATTAATTCGATGCAACGCGAAAAACCTTACCTACCCTTGACATGTCCAGGAGCCTGAAGAGATTTGGGTGTGCTCGAAAGAGAACTGGAACACAGGTGCTGCATGGCTGTCGTCAGCTCGTGTCGTGAGATGTTGGGTTAAGTCCCGCAACGAGCGCAACCCTTGTCGTTAATTGCCATCATTTAGTTGGGCACTTTAACGAGACTGCCGGTGACAAACCGGAGGAAGGTGGGGATGACGTCAAGTCCTCATGGCCCTTATGGGTAGGGCTTCACACGTCATACAATGGTCGGTACAAAGGGTTGCCAAGCCGCGAGGTGGAGCTAATCCCAGAAAGCCGATCGTAGTCCGGATCGTAGGCTGCAACTCGCCTGCGTGAAGTCGGAATCGCTAGTAATCGTGGATCAGCATGTCACGGTGAATACGTTCCCGGGTCTTGTACACACCGCCCGTCACACCATGGGAGCGGGTTCCGCCAGAAGTAGGTAGCCTAACCGCAAGGGGGGCGCTTACCACGGCGGGGTTCGTGACTGGGGTGAAGTCGTAACAAGGTAGCCGTAGGGGAACCTGCGGCTGGATCACCTCCTTTCTAGAGAAGCATCTGTGGCACCCACAACCTATCGGTTGTTCATG
>NZ_CP031842.1:3140000-3258300 GCF_003441615.1 Dechloromonas sp. HYN0024
ACATTTCGGCGGGTCTTGAGCGGCTGATCCTGTTTACTTACCCGACGCTGACCCTTCTGATTGGTGTACTTTTCCAGGGCAAGCCGTTTACCCGGCGCGAAATGCTGGCCGTGCTGCTCTGCTACCTCGGCATCGGTTTCGCATTCGTGCACGACCTCGGCCTGGGCGATGCCCGCAATGTCTGGATCGGTGGCGCACTGGTCTTTGGCTCCAGCGTGTCGTATGCCCTCTACCTGTCGGGTAGTGGGCCGATGATCGCCCGCCTCGGTGCAATGCGCTTTTCAGCACTGGCCATGCTCGTTTCATCGGCTGTCACACTGGTGCACTTCTCGGCCTCCCACCCGCTCACCGCCTTCGTCCAGCCCTTGCCGGTCTATGGCTGGGGAGTAGCCATGGCGGTCTTCGCCACCATCGTGCCGGTCTTCGCCCAGTCAGCGGCGATACGCCGGATCGGGGCAGGACAGGCATCGCTGTTCGGCATGGTCGGCCCGATCCTGACCATCGGCTTTGGCTGGTGGCTGCTCGGCGAAGCCATTTCACTGGCGCAGATGGTCGGAGCGGCGCTGGTCGTTTTTGGCATATTGATCGTCAGCCGGCGGTAAAAAGCCTGAGTTAGAATCTTGGCATGATCGGCATCTTTCTCATCACGCATGGCAGCTATGGCGAGGCGCTCGTCCAGAACGTCTGCCATGTGCTCAACAAGCGCCCGCCCCAGTTGATCCAGCTCGGCATGACGGCGCAGGATGACCCGCTCGACCTCCTGCCGATGGCCCGCGAGATGCTCGCCCTGGCCGACAAGGGTGATGGTGCGTTGGTGCTTACTGATATTTTCGGTGCATCACCGGCCAACCTTGCGCTAAAGTTGCTGGAACGAGGCCGGGTCGAAGGACTGACCGGCGTCAATATGCCCATGCTGTTGCGCGCCCTGACCTATCGCGACAAGGGCATGGATACCCTGCTGATCCGCGCCCGCGATGGCGGCCGCGACGGCATCATCAACATGCTGGACCACTGAACAACCGGAATCGATAGCCATATGCTCACCCAGGAAACCGAAATCATCAACAAGCTCGGCCTTCATGCCCGCGCCTCCGCCAAGCTGACCCAGATGGCCGGCAAGTACACGTGCGAGGTATGGATGAGCAAGGGCACGCGCCGCATCAACGCCAAAAGCATCATGGGCGTCATGATGCTGGCCGCCGGCAAGGGTTCGAAAGTTACCCTCGAAACCAACGGGGCCGACGAGGCCGAGGCGATGGAGGCACTGCTCGCCTTGATTGCCGATTATTTCGGCGAAGGGGAATAAGCCACAATGAGCTTCATCCTGCACGGTCTCGGCGTTTCGGGCGGCATCGCCATCGGGCGGGCCATGCTGATGTCGCATGCGACGCTCGAGGTGGCTCACCTGACCTTGGCACCGCGCATGGTGGACAAGGAAATCGAGCGTTTCGACGCGGCCATCAAGGCGGTCAAGGAAGAACTCATCCAGATGAAGGAAAGCACCGAGCATGCGCCGGCCGAGCTCAATGCTTTCATCGACATCCACACCATGTTCCTCGAAGACCCGGAACTGGCGCAGAAGCCGCGCGACATCATCCGCGAACGCCGGTGCAACGCCGAGTGGGCACTGGTCCAGCAGATGGAGCACCTGGTCGATCAGTTCGAGCAGTTCGACGACCTCTACCTGCGCGAGCGCAAATTTGATGTGGTGCAGGTGGTTGAACGCGTCGTCAAGGAACTGCTTGGCCATCCCGGCCGCGCCGCGCTGAAAACCGCGAAAAAATCGAAGGAAGAAGTCCTCATCGTCGTTGCCCACGATCTATCGCCGGCCGACACCATTGCCTTCAAGGATCACCGCTTCGCCGCCTTCATCACCGATGTCGGCGGGGCCACCTCGCACACTGCCATCCTCGCCCGCAGCATGGCGATTCCCGCCGTCCTCGGCCTGGAAAACGCCCGTGGACTGATCCGCGATGGCGAGCAACTGATTGTCGACGGCCTGCGCGGCGTCATCATCGTCAATCCCGACCAGCGCGTGCTGGACGAGTATCAGCTCCGCAAGGAACAGATCGAGCTGGAGAAGAACAAGCTCAAGCGCCTCAAGACCGCCAAGTCGGAAACCATCGACGGCGTGCCGGTGCAGTTGTTCGCCAACATCGAACTGCCCAACGATGTACCGGTAGCGCTGGAGGCTGGTGCCGAGGGCATCGGCCTGTTCCGCACCGAATTCCTCTTCCTCGACCGTGGCGACATGCCCGACGAGCGTGAGCAATACGAAGCCTACAAAAAGGTCGTCAAGGGCATGGCCGGGCGGCCGGTCACCATCCGCACCTTCGACCTTGGCAACGATAAGGATCTGCGCCCCAACAGCAGCAACGGCGACCGTGTCCAGACCAACCCGGCGCTTGGGCGGCGCGCCATCCGCCTGTCGCTGGCCGAACCCCGCATGTTCCAGACGCAGTTGCGGGCCATCCTGCGCGCCTCCAAACACGGTCCGATCAAGCTGCTCATCCCGATGCTGGCGCATGCCCACGAGATCGACCAGACCCTGGCCGCGCTGGAGCAGGCCAAGTCCAGCCTGCGTGGCGAGAAGGTCGCCTTCGACGAGAATATCCAGGTCGGCGGCATGATCGAAATCCCCGCTGCCGCGCTGGCCGTCGGCTTGTTCCTGCGCCGGCTCGACTTCCTGTCGATCGGCACCAACGACCTGATCCAGTACACCCTGGCCATCGACCGTTCCGACGAACAGGTCGCTGCTCTCTACGATCCCCTCCACCCGGCCGTCCTGATGCTGCTGGCCCACACGCTGTCGATGGCCGAAAAAGTCGATATCCCGGTTTCCGTCTGCGGTGAAATGGCGGGCGACCCGGAATTGACCCGGCTATTGCTCGGCATGGGCCTGCGCATTTTCTCGATGCACCCATCGCAGATTCTCAAGGTCAAGAACCGGGTGCTGAAGTCCGAGGTAAACGAGATCGCCCCCAACGTCCGCAAGATGTTGCGCCTCGACGAACCGGGCAAACTGCGCGAAGCCCTCGACAAACTGAACGGCGCAACAGGCGGCTGAATCGGTGCCCGGCTGGAATCGCAGACAACATTGAGGCACACTGTCAATTCTGGCGGAATACGCCAATTCAATTTCACAGACCAAGGAGAAGTCATGGAACGACGCGAAATGTTGAAGACTGTTGGCGCAGCGATGGCGGCAGCAGTTGCCAGTTCCGCCCTGGCGGCCGATCACAATCACGACCATAGCCATCATCACAATCACCCATCCAATCCTTATGCTGCTCTCATCGCTTCGAGCAGCGACTGTCTGAAAACGGGCGAAGCATGTTTGGCACACTGCCTCATCCTTTTGGGAGAGGGAGATAAGGAAATGGCCAGCTGCGCCCAGTCGGTCAATGGTTTGCTCGCCGTGTGCAGTACGCTGGGGCGGCTTGCTGGCCAGAACTCCAAACATACCAAGGCAATGGCCAAGGTCGCGGCAGATGTGTGCGCCGAGTGCGAAAAGGAATGCCGCAAGCACGAAAAGAAACACGAAGAGTGCAAGGCCTGCGCTGAAGCCTGTGCTTCGTGCCTCAAGGAGTGCAAGAAGCTGAGCGCCTGATCCACTTCACCCGGCATTTCCGAAGGCATCTCCGGTTACCGGCAGGTGCCTTTTTCTTTGCCCGAAATCCCCAACGCTGAGCAGCGCCTCCCGCCTGCGACAATTTGTCACGCGACAATTTGTCGCATTCCTCTGACATATAAATTCCCTGAAAATCAGCCCCCACTTAAATAGCAAGAATCAGGGAGGATTTCATGGGGTATCCGATTCGTCCGCTGGCCGCTGCGCTGGCCGTCGCCTTTGCCGCACCGGCAGCCTATGCCCAGACCACCTTGAACGAGGTGGTGGTCAGTGCCGGCAAGATTCCGGAAGCCAGTTCGCCACGCCAGATCGGACAAGCCGAGATCGCCGCCAAACATGCGGTGACACGGGACACCGCCAGCCTGCTCCAGGATGTACCGGGCATTTCGCTGTACGGTGCCGGGGGCGTTTCCAGCCTGCCGGCCATCCACGGCCTGGCCGATGACCGTCTGCGTATCTCCGTCGATGGCATGGACTTCATCGCCACCTGTCCCAACCACATGAATCCGCCGCTTTCTTACCTTGACCCCAATGCGGTCAGCAAGATCAAGGTCTACGCCGGCATCACACCGGTCAGCGTTGGTGGCGACAGCATCGGCGGCAGTATCGTCGCCGAAACCGCCGCCCCCGCCTTTGCCGCTCCCGGCCAAGGCCTGCTGACCAAGGGCGAAATCGGTACCTTCTATCGCAGCAACAACAACGCCGTCGGCGGTAATGTCGGCGCTACGGTCGCCACTGAAAACTTCAGCGTCAGCTACACCGGCGCCATGACCAAGGCCGACAACTACACGGCCGGCGGCAATTTCAAGACGACCACGGCGACAGGCCGCGTTGGTCATACGCTGCCGCTGGATGAAGTCGGCTCAAGTGCCTATGAGTCGCAAACGCATACCCTCGGCTTTGCCATGCGCGGCGGCAATCACCTCGTCGAAGCCAAGTTCGCCTATCAGGACGTCCCCGAGCAGCTTTACCCGAACCAGCGCATGGACATGCTGGGCAACGAGCAGAAGCGCGTGAATCTGCGTTATCTCGGCCAGTTCGACTGGGGCATGCTGGAAGCGCGCGCTTATTATGAAGATGTCGATCATTTCATGGATTTCGGCGCTGACAAGCGGTTTTGGTATGGCACCGCATCCGGAGGCCCGGGAGCGGTCAATGGCACCCCCTGCTCCCCGATCAGCGCCACCTGTGCAGCCGGCATGCCGATGTACTCAGCCAGCAAAACCACCGGCGTCAATCTGAAGGCTGACATCGACTTGAGTGCCAACGACCTGCTGCGCATCGGCGCCCTCTACCAGCACTACACGCTGAACGACTGGTGGCCGCCCTCAGGTTCCGGTATGTGGCCTGGCACCTTTGACAACATCAAGGATGGTGAGCGCAATCGTCTGGGCGTATTTGCTGAATGGGAAGCTCGTTTCGGCAAACAGTGGACCACACAGCTTGGCGCTCGATTTGAGCGGGTTACCAGCGATGCCGGCAACGTTCAAGGGTACAACCCGAGCACAAACGGCATGGCCCCCATGTGGAACAACCAGCAGTCGGACGCTGCAGCCTTCAACGCCCGCAGCCACGACCGTGCCGACAACAACCTGGACCTGACGGCGATCGCCCGTTACACGCCAAGCACCACCACAGACATTGAATTCGGCCTGGCCCGCAAGGTCCGCTCGCCCAATCTGTACGAGCGCTATACCTGGTCTACATGGTCGATGGCCGCGGTCATGAACAACTTCGTCGGGGATGGCAACGGCTACGTCGGCAACTTGGACCTGAAGCCGGAAAAGGCCTACACCGTCTCCTCCACCTTTGACTGGCATGCCGCCGACCGTTCGTGGGAAATCAAGGCCACGCCGTATTTCACCTATGTTGACGACTATATTGACGCCGTGCGCTGTAGCAATACAACAACCTGTGCCGGCACCAATGCCACCGGCACGACCCGGTTCGTCACGCTGCAATATGCCAACCAATCGGCACGCCTCTACGGCCTCGATCTTTCCGGCCGCATGCCGCTGGCCAGCACCAACCTCGGGGCTTTCGGCCTGACCGGCCTGCTCGGCTACACTCGTGGCGAAAACCGCGATACCGGTGGCAACCTGTACAACATCATGCCGCTCAACGCCAAACTGGCTATCACCCATCAGCTCGGAGGCTGGAACAATGCCATCGAAGTCATCGGCGTCACAGGCAAGCACGACACCTCGGCAGTCCGGAACGAGATCGAGACTTCCGGGTATAGCCTGACCAACCTGCGCGCCAGCTACACTTGGAGCAAGGTCCGCGTCGACTTCGGCGTTGAAAATCTCTTTGACAAGTTCTACTACATGCCGCTAGGTGGTGCGTATACCGGCCAGGGAACTACGATGATGCAGACCGGAATGACTTGGGGCGTTGCCGTCCCCGGCATGGGCCGCTCGTTCTACGCGGGGCTCAACCTGAAGTTCTGAGGTCAACTCACATCAGCAACCCCCGCACCAGCCGGGGTTTTTCTTTGTCATCAAGGAAGCTCGCCATGGCCCCGTACTTCTCCGCAGACCGTAGCAGTCCGGCCACTCCGCGGAACGCC
Organism: Dechloromonas sp. HYN0024; assembly: GCF_003441615.1. Taxonomy (NCBI): domain Bacteria; kingdom Pseudomonadati; phylum Pseudomonadota; class Betaproteobacteria; order Rhodocyclales; family Azonexaceae; genus Dechloromonas; species Dechloromonas sp. HYN0024. Next base: position 3,146,201 of record NZ_CP031842.1, read on the forward strand.
CGGGTCTATCTTGCCGACCAGAGCATCTACAGTGCGGGAACAGGCGGTAGCGCCTGGCGGCTTCAGAATGGCATAGTCCGCCTGAACAGTGGCACCCCTTCCGGCGAAATGTCATTTGCCAGCCTCGCCGTCCCTGGCGACATTCTCGGTTGTGAAACGCTTCTATTCGGTGCCTATACCTTTTCAGCCACGGCGCTGACCCGGTGTGAGCTTTCACCCTGGCCGGAAGGCGCAGCGGCGATGGCCGGAGAATCACTGATCGCCTCCCTAGCCCAGGCCCAAACGCGGGCGGCCGAGATCGTAGCACTTCGCGGCGGTCAGGCGGTAGACCGGGTGCTTGGATTGATCCGCCTGTTTTCAAACGATTCCGGGCTGGCCGTGCTGCCGACGCGACAGGATATCGCCGACATCACCGACCTTCGCTTTGAAACCATTTCGCGCATCATCAAGGGACTGGAACGGAGCAAGGTGCTGGCGCCGATCAAGCTAGCCGGCATCCACGCCACACGTAGTTTTCAGGTCAATCTGGCCGCTACGGCGTGACGCGCGCTTAGAACCGAAGGGCGGTCAATTTCTCGACCGCGCTTGTTGAAATAACGCCGGCAACGACCGCCTTTCCGCCCCGTCCATCGAACAAGAAAGTGCGAGGCAATTCGCCACCCCACTTTGGATCGATGGCATAGGCGATAGCCTCCGGGTTATCGGAGCCGTAGACATAGCGAGCCCCGCTCAGCGCGTATGGTTTCAACATTGGCCACAGTTGCGGCGATTCGGGTTCCGCGGCGACGGTGATAACGTGCAGTTTCTTGTTCCCCTTGGCCAGGCGCGACAGTAGATCCAGATTTTTCTTGCAATAGTTGCAGTCGGAAGACCACAGGGCGATCACCGTCGGTTGGCGGTGACTCTCAGGATCGAGCAGGCGCTTCGCAGCCACGCGATCGAGCGGCGTAAAGTCAGCAGCGACCAGCGGCCCGGCCACGACCAGGAAACAAAGGGCAATAACTCGTCGGATCATGGTGTCGGGAATAGGCGAAAACCTTCTTTTTCCGTCCGCCAGAAGGTGAAAAGCTTGTCCTTGCGGCGAATGACCCGGGGCTGATCGGACGCGCCCTCGGTCGTCGCAAGGGCAAAATCGGTAAAGCTGTTGCCACCGTCGCCGGACAACATGGCGCGCAATTGGGTCCGCTCGCCATCGAACTCCTTCCAGGCGATCAGTAACTGGTCTCCAGCAGTGGCCATGTCGGCATGGGCTGCCCGAGGACCACCGACCGTGCGCTGACCTGTCAGTTTAATTTCTGCCCCGGATGCCAGCCGACCATAGAAAACCCGACCTTCGCCATCCTTCTGGTTGAACCAGACGGCATGACGGACACCCTTGTCATCAACGACCAGCGATGGACCGTGATGCGGGCAGCCATCGACTTTCCAGCGGTCGAAGGTGGCACGCTGCACGTTCTCTGCCGTACCGTCGGGGTTCAGGCGAGTCATCGCGTGGTCCCGCTCATTTGGTGCATAGACATGGCGCCACATAAAGACCGGTGCTCCATCACGGTCGATGGCACTGGTCACCCGACAGCATTCGCAGGAGTAGTCGGCAAGCTTGTATTCGGGCTGGAAGCTGCGTCCGCCATCGGTCGATAGGGCGGCGTAGATCGCCGCACCACGGTAAGCCGTCTTGGCAACCTTGGCCAATTCCAGATCGCGCTTGTCGATCCACGCCAGGATGACCCGGTTGTCCGGCAGGGTCAGCATCGACTCGAAACGGTGGGTAATGATGGCCGTGTCCTGATGAACGGTCAGCGGCTGCGAAAAATTGATGCCATCGCTGGCCCGGGCAAATCGCACCGACCCGGTGTTCGGCTTCGGAAAGGGATGCGTCCATGAGACGAGCAAACCGCCATCCGCCGCGACAGCTATTTTCGGGCGGTTCTCGCCATCGGCAGAAATCGCCTCCGGCTGGGCGTTGACCACAGACAATGCCGACCAGGTCTTACCCTCGTCGGCACTGCGGTAAATGACTACATGCTCACCCTGCTTGGCCGCCACCAGGAGATTGCCGTCCGGTGCGAACACGGCGGAAGAACCGAGTTCCGGCCGCGCCGCCCTGGCCATGCCGGGCATGGCCTCTGCTGCGAAGCCAGACGTTGCGAACAGACTCATCCCCAAGACAAACGTTCGGGCCGCCGTGCGCAGGAAATTTCCGGCAGGCCGGATGCTGGCTGATGGCTTCATGTCACCTCGCAATGATCAAAGATCAAACTTGACCCCGGCAAAAATGGTTCGCTGCGAATAAGGATACAGCGTGTAGTACTTGACGTTGGTGATGTTGTCGACGCCGACGGAGGCAGACCACTGCCTGGATACCCGGTAGAGCACCTTGGCATCGAAGACACTGAAACTGCTGCGCCCACCATAGGTATTGGGATTAGGATCGGGATAGGCTCCGGTCGTGGCATTGGCCAGCCCACTGTGCTGCCGTCCGCTGTAACGCCAGCCGAGGCTGTACGACAGGGCATCGGAAGCATGGTAAACCGCCAGCATCGAGGCACGCCAGTCAGGAACGAGCGGCAGTTCGGTGTTCTCCAGCCCCGGGTTGGCTCGGTTCTCGGCAATCCGGGAATGAATGTAGGCAATGCTGCCGGACAGGTCGAGACCATTTATCAGGAGGTCGCGCGACTGTAGTGACGTTTCGACACCGTAGGTGCGCACCCGATCAACGTTTTGTACGCTGCTGATGCTGAATCCTGGCAGAGTCGTGACATCTGACTGGGAAACCAGGGCATTGCGCCTTTCCTCTCCGAACACCGAGGTCCGCCACAAGCCACTGGGCAGGAAGCGCTCAAGGGCGAATTCCCATGACTCGGCGGTTTCCGGCTTGAGGTTCGGGTTGTTCGTCAGTGCCACATTGTATGGGGCGGGAAAGGCAGCGATTTCGGCGGGCGTCGGGTTGCCACCGCTGGCCGTCTTGATACCGACATTCTTGAACAGTTCATTGACTGTCGGGAAGCGCACGCCACGGCCGTAGGAACTGCGCAGCGACCAGTCGTCGGTCAGCAGCAACGTCAGCGAGGCCTTGGGTGAGAAAGCCTGAACGGTCTTGTCCTGATAGGTAACATTGGTGCCACTGGCGTAGTTGCTGCCATCCGATGCCGTCCACTTTTCAGCCCGGCCACCGACCACCAGCTTGACGGCTGGAGCAATCTGCCAGGCATCCTGCAGGTAAATGGCATCAGTCGAGGTCACGCCTCTGGAATTGGTATTCAATGCACCAGCATTGCTGGTTTGCCAGTTGCCGGCACCAAGATTGTATTGATCTGATTTGGTTGTGTAGCTGTCGTTGTGATAGCCAAAACTGACTTGGTGTTCGCTCTGCCGGTTGCCGCCAGGACGCCATTCGCCACGCAAATCAAGGGTCTGCCAGCCGGTGCCATCGAGAATCGTAATTGTCCCGGCTGTTGCCGATGTGCTGGGGGTCGTACCGGAATTGCCTGACGAAGCGCGCGTCACATCCTTGCTCTGGTCAAAGAGGCTGGCGGTCAGCTCCCAGTCCCAGGTGCCGCCAGTCTGCGATTTGACCGACAGGCCATGCATGAAATACTCAGCTTCCGAATAGCTGACGCTGGGTGCTGTCACGGAATAATCCTGGCCATTGATCCGTACGAAACGATACGGGTTAGTTGCCGACGTGCTGGTGCCATAGACTGTGCTCCCCGCAGCATCCCGTAAATAGCTTTCCACCGCCTTGTCGGACGTGTTCTGCCAGACATTGAAGGTGTAAGTCGCGCGAACGCTGGGTGAAAAGTCGTAGGCCACTTTCAGCGTGCCGTCATTCTTGACCGTGTGATCGGCGCTAATAGACGCCGTATTGACCCTCTGCTTATTGGCGATATCCTGATCAAAATAGGCGCCCGTAACAGTTGTCGTGTTTCTTCCTGGTCCCGAAGCAACAACAGCAGGTTCGGTTGATTTTCTCAGCGTCGCCGCCGTGAAATCCGTCGGATGACTGTGATTATCCAGACGATCAGCACTCAACCAGAATGACCAGTCGCCGACCTTGTTGCCAACCGTGGCGGCAAGGTGATTGCCGGAAAAATTGTCATCCGTCCCGTAGAGCTTGAAACGCTCGTTGAAGACATCAATCTGGGCATGCGCTTCCAGCTTGCTCGGCATGTGCGTGGTCATCAGTACGACGCCACCGATCGAGTTGCCTGGATACAGGGCGGAGAAAGGGCCGTACATGACGTCGACCCGGTCGATCGAATGCTGTGACACCACACCCCAGCGCGGGCCTGGGCAGCAGCTGTTGTTGAGGAAATTCGACAGGAGCAGACCATCAGCGTAAACAATCGTCTGGGCGCTGGAATTGACACCGTACATGCGCATGGCCAAGCCACCATTGACGTCGCCGATGAACCGCTCACGGACATGAACGCTAGGCACATATTGCAGGGCACCGGCCGAGGATACCGAATTAACGCTTTCGGCAATTTGCTGCGCCGTCACACTTTCGGTGGTCGATGGCACATTGGCCGGGATAGCCGGCTTGTCGCTCTTGATCACCATTTCGCCGAGCTGCTTGTCGATTTCCTGCTCGGCAGCATGGGCTGCCGGAAGCTGCGAAATGGCAGCAATGACGGCCAGGAAAATGCCGTTGAATCTGAAAGTACTGTGCTTCACGCGATAGCCCCAAAAAATCGTGCGCCCGATAAAGGCGAAAATGACGGCGTCTAACGCGCCGATTCGGTCAGAAAAGCAATTTTTACAATACTGGCGCGCTGGGCCGCTGCCATGACATCGGCCACCTTTTCGTACGCGACCTTGCGGTCGGCGCGCAGGTGCAGCTCAGGCTGGCGAGCGCTGGCCGCCGCGAAACGTGCCTCCAGCCCGTCGCGCTCAATGGCCTCGCCATTCCAGAAAACCTTGCCTGCAGCATCAATGGCAAGTTGGATCACTTCCGGCTTGTCGTCGAGCTTCGTGGCATTGACCTGCGGCAGGTCGATCGGCACTGCCTGATGAAAGAGCGGTGCGGTAATGATGAAGATGACCAGCAACACGAGCATTACGTCGACCAGCGGCGTCGTGTTGATTTCGGCCATCGGCTGGGTGACACCCGCTTCGTCGAAGCTTCCGAATGCCATGATCAGGCCTGCCGGCTGGTGCGGGCGGCACCGATATCAACCAGATTGACATTGCCGCCAACCCGTACGCCAGTCGTCAGATAGGCGTGAAGGTCATGGGCGAAGCCGTCGAGCTGAACGGCAACCAGACGATTGGCCCGGGTGAAGGCGTTGTAAGCGAGTACGGCAGGTATCGCCACGAAGAGTCCGGCGGCGGTCATGATCAGCGCTTCACCAACCGGGCCGGCAACCTTGTCGAGGACCACCTGCGTTGCCCCGGAGAGGCCGACCAACGCGTGGTAGATACCCCATACCGTGCCGAACAGGCCAATGAAGGGAGCAGTCGAACCGACCGAGGCAAGAAAGGTCAGACCACGTTCGATCCGCGCTTGCGTATTGACGATATGGGAACGCATCGAGCGCGTCACAAACTCGCTGGCATTGACGCCCGCGCCGATGCCTCGGGCGGCATTCTGCTGGTGCGCCTGAGCCGAATGGGCGCCAGTCAATGCGAGCCCGGCAAAAATCCCCGAGGGATCCTCACGGCGCAGGATTTCGAGCGCCTCGGGCAGGGAATTGGCATCCCAGAAGGCAGCCAATGCGCGCTCCTGCGAACGCGACGCACGCCAGGTCGACATCAGCTTGCTGAATATCAGCGACCACGAAACCAATGACAGCACGGCAAGGATCAAAGCCGTGACGTGGGTTACCAGATCGCCCTGGTCCCAGAAGTGGGCGAGGCCCATTGGTGAATGCATGTTTTCCCTTTCCTACTCAAATGCAAAGGTGATTGGAACGATCACCGAAGAATCGACCGCTTCGTCGCCCCGCCTCGCCGGCACGAAGCGCCAGCGGCCAACGGCATCGACCGCTGCAGCGTCAAGCCGCGGAAAGCCGCTTGATTTTGAAATGGCCACGTCGAGCGCAGTCCCTTGCGCACTGACACGTACTTTCAGCAAAACCTTGCCTTCCTCGTTCATGCGTCGCGAAAGGGCGGGATAAACCGGTTTCGGATTGTGCAGATAATCCGCATCGAATCGGGCAGCTACCACAGCCAGCGGGGCAGGAGGGGCAGCCACCACCGGCTGGGGTGGCGGCGCAGGCGGCTGTGGCGCCACGGCGAAGCTGCTCGTCACCGCCGGGCTGGCCACCGCGAGCACCGGCTGTGGCTGGGCGACGGGCTGCTTACGTGGCGGCGACTTGGGAGGTGGCAAGGGCTTGGCTGGCTCCGGCTTCTCTTCGATCATCGGCAACAGACGCGCGCTGATGCTTTGCGGCAAAGCAATCAGTTCGTTTTTGACCGAAAGGTAGAGCATGCCGTAAGCCAGGAAGGCATGCAGCAGGACAACCAGCACCACATTCGCCATGCGTTCGCCTGGCGACAAGGGTGCTTCCGCGAAATCGAGAGGAGGCAATACAACCGCAGTCACCGGAGGCGCTCGATCCATGTCAAAAATATTGAAAAACAGAAACTTACGGGGATTTGGATTCTATGCAGATATACACAGCTTGCCCATGTGGCAAATTGTCACATCCCCCCGGATATAATGGACGGATGTCTGCCGGTGCCCGTCTTCCCCAGCTGAAAACGTCCGAATGGCGGCACAGCGCTCGCTACTTCCTGATCGCGCTGGTGCTGCACGGGCTGATCTTGTTCTACCCGCTTACACCGAGCATCGACCTGCTCGAAACGACGCCTCCCGCTTCAGTGCAGGTGAAGCTAACCGAGCACATTTCGGCAACCAGGACAGCGCCCCCGGCGATTGCCCCGAAGCCATCGCCGACACCCACTCCGCAACGAGAAAAACCCTCCCCGAGCCCACAACCGGTACTCGCTCTAGCCGTCGAACCGACCAGCCCCCCTGTCACCTTCACAGTCCCAGCCGTACCCACGGTTCCGGCCGCATCAACCCCCCTCACTGCCGGCCCTGCACCCACTTCAGCACCCCGTTTCGATGCCGCCTACCTGCACAACCCGCTCCCCGAATATCCGTTGCTATCTCGCCGCATGGGAGAGGAAGGCAGAGTACTGCTCAGGGTAAGGGTCATGCCGGACGGTTTGCCAGCCAGTATCGAGATCGAAAAAACCAGCACGTTTGAGCGCCTAGACAACGCCGCCCGCCGTGTCGTCAGCCGCTGGCACTTCGTCCCGGCCAAGCGCGGCGACGAAACCATCGAAGCGTCGGTCATCGTACCGATTGTCTTCAAACTGGACAATTAATCGGGCAATGCCGGGAAACAGACGTGACGACGGGGACCGAAGTCCCCGCCGGCTATCTTTGGTAACAAGGCTCTAGCAGCCCCGGCTAACCGTTTTTAGGCGGCAATAGCGAAATGCTCATCATTGGCATTTATGGATTTGCTTCATTAACGTCGATCGCCTGACGAGTTGCCTGCTCACCTTTGCCCGCCCTGTCGAAACCAGTACACCCCCAACCAAAAACACCGATATCGATGTGCTTGGGTGGAGGTGAGGGGAATCGAACCCCTGTCCAGAACGCCTCCAGATTGCCGGAATTACAACCATGCTTTCAATTATGGGGGCGGGGTGGGGGTTTTACAAGCGAGGCCTCGTCGCCGACAAAAATCAGTGACCGCACCATCCCCGGCGATCGTCACTAATGGACATTGCGCGGGAGCTTTCGGGAGCGGACAGCGTCGACCGTACCTGCCGCGAGCTGCCATCAAATAACACATTGAAGCGCGCCGGCTCGTTCCAGTCGTCACAGAAACGCCATTCCCAGACGAGCTCGTCACGTGCCTTGAAATAAGTAGTCCACTCCGCAACTGACGGCCCCAGGATGCGCAACACCTGATCTTGCGTCATGCCGACCTGAATACGGGAAAAGTGCCCGGTATCGAGAACATTCTCCCTACCCACAAAATTACCGAGGGCATCACTGCGTACAAAGAAGGTATGAAAACCCATTGGCCCCCGAGGATAGACCAGCGTCTGTCCTCCATCCGCGTCATTCCAGCGCATGGCCGGTTGCCCCATGATCCGCTCTAACGCTTCGATCCGCCCCCCACCCGCTTGCAGACTGAACCCGTCATAGGCGGCACAACCAGCCAACAGGCCACCAACCAGCGCACCGACAATGCCTCGCCAATGCATGGTTGGGGCTTACTCGCGCTCTGCACTGAGCAGTCGCTCGCAATAGCGGGCGATTAGGTCGACTTCGAGATTGACCGTGCTGCCCGGCTTAAGCAAGTGGAGCGTGGTATTTTCAAGGGTATGCGGGATCAGGTTGATGGTGAAGTCGGTGCCATTGACGTCGTTGGTTGTCAGGCTAGTGCCATTGACGACGATCGAGCCCTTGCGTGCGATGAACTTGGCAATACCTTTCGGGGCACGGATTTCGAGCAGTCGATTATCACCGACAGGGTCAAAACGGAGGACCTCGCCAACACCGTCGACATGCCCTGAAACCAGGTGCCCACCAATAACATCAGACAGCCGCAAGGCTTTTTCCAGATTAACCGGGCCGGGCGCATCGAGACCAACAGTGCAGGACAGCGTTTCCGGCGAGACATCGACCATGAACTCATCGCCCTGCCTGGCGACAACGGTCAGACAGACGCCATTGTGGGCAATCGAATCGCCCAGCGCGACGTCATCCAGATCAAGGCCACCCGCATTGACATGAAGTCGAAAGCCAACTTCGCGTGGCGTAAGGTGAGTAATGTGGCCAACTGCCGCGACAATTCCTGAAAACATGACTAATCCTGCGTTGCGCAAAAGTCAGACTTTATCACGGTCGATTGACCACCCGGCTTTAGCGCGCACCCCGCTCGTCGTCCCTGCCATGTTGTCGGCGCGGTTCAGCCGGACCTCCGCCTTGCGGCGCTGCCTGACGCGGCGGCTCGATCCGCTGCTGGGGAACTGGTGCCGGGGCGGGGACCGGAGATTGAATGACCGGCCGGGGCGGCTCAACCCGCACTTGCGGCATTTCTCGCACCGGCGGCGGGGCTGACATCCTGACTTCCGGTGTCGGTCTGGGCATTTCGGGCTGACGCACAAGCGGTGGATTTTCACGTTCACGAGGTTGCTGCATCGGCCGCTCCAGTCGCTGGACTTCCGGCGGCATCACCGGGCGTATCTGATGACCCTCCGGCCGCGCCTCGGGCATTGGCTGGTCACGTCGTAGCGGGGCGCTGAGCGGCTCTGGGAGGCGACCACGCGGATCAACAACTTCCGGACGACGCAAGACATCGCGCCCCGGCATCGGCACAACATCCGCCGGACGTGCCCGACCGGTCTCAGGTAGTGGCGCAGGTGCAGGTATACGTGTTTCCGGCAGAGCGGCCTCGCGGCGAGACCCAACCGGGCCTGGGGCAAGGTCAACGGGGCGGGCCTGTCGCTCTATTCCTGGACGCATCTCGGGGGCGTTACGCCAGCCTTCACGACGCGGCTCAAAACTCTGGCTGCCAGGAGCATCCAGGATCGGCTGGCGAACAATTGGCCGATCCCCATTGCGCAGCTGCGCTTCGGACAAGAGTTGGCTCGTCGCCGGGACGTTGGGCCTCGCAGCCTCGAGCTCGCGGCGCGGCCGGTTCGGTGGTTCATGTCTTGCACCATTGTGGGAGCCAGTGGCGGCCGGCGTCGGGGCCAGCCACTCGGCATTCGGGGCAGGGCCGGCAAGCGGCGCACGCCGCAGATCCTGACGCTCTGGATGCTGTATCTGACGGGCCGAAATCACACTACCCTCGCGCATCAGATTGGCTGGTACAACAGTGACTGCACGCGGCAAGTCATGGTGAGCAAACGGGGCTTGTGGCACCCCACGGACAGCCCGATCAATAACGCTCACGTCACGAATATGGGTAACGTTGATCTGACGGACGTAATTCGGGCTGTGGCGATGGCTAGGTACATAAACCTCGCGCGGGGCGAGCGGAAACCAGCCGACAGCAGGTGCTGAACCGGAGCGGAAGCCGACATTCCAGCCGGGATTGCCGATCCAGGCGACGAGGGCCGGGGCGTAAACAGGGCGGGCGACGAGACGACCGGGAACCCAGCCCCAGCGACCGCCAATGATTGCCCAGCGACCATAGTGGAAGGGAGCAAAGCCCCAGGGCGCCTGGTCAACCCAAGTCCAGCCCCAGGGGGCAACCCAGGCCCAGCGGCCATCGCGGTACGGCGCCCAGTCATCGGCCACCGCCCGGGGATACCACACCGAACCGTAATCGGGTGCCGTCTGCCAGTCACCATAAGCATCAAGATCCTGATAGCCCGTCATGCGTGGTGAAACCAGACGACGCGACTGACCGGCCAGGGTCGCATTTTCACGATGGGCCACCCACTGATCGAACCCGTCGTAGGCACGCCCACCATCCATCTGGACGTTGCCATCACTCCAGCGACTGGCCCGCTGGCCGGCAGCCACCGGCATCATGCGCTGGCCGTCATCGAACGTGGCACGGCCGGCCTGCACGCTCAGTTCGCTATGATCAGCAAAAACGTTGATGCGATAGCGTCCCGGCGTCAGGAAACGAACATTGCCATCCGGCGTCGCCACCACCACATCCTCGACCTGATCGCGATCGAGGATGCTGACAGCCAGGCTGCCGCCATTCAGGCGGACATCGACCTGCGCATCGTCAATAACGGAAAACTCAAGCTGGCTGTCATCGGCCAGTCGATAGGCCGTGGATCCAATCCACACTTCGGCCCGGCCACGCTGCCCGGTTTCCAGCACCGCACCACTGCTGACCGGCCAGTTGAGCGTTGCCGGTCCCGCCTGTTCGTTACGGTCAACCCGAAAATCGACCTGATGTTCGATATGGGCCAGACGCCCGACACGCGCCGGCGGGTCGCTCTGCGCCACCGCCGGCAGGGCCAGCGTCATGGTCAGCGTGAGCAGGATATTTTTAATACATTGCAGCATCGAGGACTCCCGAAGGGAAAGCTTCGCCCGCACGAAAAGTCGGGCCGATGGGTAATCAACGCGCCAGATCGAGAAAGGATGAGTCAGCCGGCCAATTAAATGGTTTCAAAATGTTGCCGGACTGATCGCTCAGGCCTTGTCAGTGGCGATACCGTACTTCCTCGCGACGGTGACATAGAACTCGCGGGCCGAGGCCACCTTGGAGCTCTTGCGATCCTTGCGCTGGGCGCGCTGGAGATAATCATGAGCGCGGGCGGCCAGTTCTTCATTCCAGCCCTTCTTGTCCATTAGCGCACAGATCGCCTTGGTGGCATTCACCAGGAATTGCAGGTTGGGCATCTGTTCGACTGCCTGCATGAGAAACGCGACCGACCCTTCAAGGTCGCCCTCGCGCGCCGCCATGACGCCCTTGTTGTTGAGGTCGACGATTTCCTTGCCGACCTGTTCGAGCAGATCCTTGCCGGCATCGTGCTGTCCGGTCTGGGCAAAAACGCTGGTGATGTGGTCGATAAGGGTCTTGTCCTCGTGGTTTTCGGCCGCCACCTGACGCATGATTTTGGTCGCCTCGCCCTCCTTGCCGATGGTGTAGCAGGCGTGAGCCAGATCGACCGCAAGGCGCTGCGACACGTGTTTGCCCTGTTCGGCCGCTTCGCTTCTAAGGGACTTTTGCAGCGCCAGCGCCTGATCGACGAGATGCCTGGCCTTGTCCACAGCCCCCTCGCTATTCAGGCAGAGACTTTCAGTCACCAGTGCCGCCACTTCGGCCTGCTTGTCGCCACGCAACTCACGCTTCATGTCGGCGGCGACTTTTCGCGTCCCTTCGACATTGCCGCGATCGATCAGAACACGGGCCAGGTTGGCAAAATCGTCAACCGTCCGCAGACTCGACCCCCGGCCTCGCTCGATCACCTTGATATAAGCCTTTTCGGCTGCCAAGAGATCCTTGTTGCGGGCTGCCACATCGCCAACCAGGCGTTGTCGCACAGTGTTGTGCGGCGACACGTCGGCGGCCCGCTGCAGGGTCTGCTGGGCTGCCTCCAGTTTGCCCTGGGCTTCGTGCACGGATGCCAGGAAATCGTAGGCTGACAGGTAGTCCGGTGCTTCGTCGATGACCTGTTCCGCGAGCTTCTCGGCTTCGCTCAGGGCCCCGCGATCACGCAGCGCCGTTGCCAGTCCCATCTTGGCCCAAGGCACAACCCGCCCTTCGAGGACATGGCGGAAGACTTCTTCCGCCTCACGCGTCTTGCCCAAAGCATGCAGCAGATCGCCCTTGAAACGCAGGGCGTCGTAGCCGTATTGCGGTTGCTGCTGGATCACCCGGTCGCAGGCGGCGATGGCTTCCTGCAACGCACCGCCTTCGATATGCTCGTACATCTTGCGCAGCACGTGCTTGCGGTAAATCGCCCGGATCAGGCGTATCTGCAGCTGATCCGCCGTAAACGGCTTGATCAGGTAATCGTCCGGAGTCAGCTCGGCCAGCGCCACCACATTGGTATGACCCCGTTCGCTGGTAATGATCATGTACACCGTCGATAAGGGGATAAGGTGGGCATGACGAAGTTCTTCGAGCAACTGCTGGCCATCCCGACCGTCGTCGAGGACGAAATCCGAGAGCACAATATCGAAACGATTGGCCTTGACCTGCCGGATCACTTCGGCCGAATTGCCCGCCCCATGGACCTGCGTCACCCCCAGTGCCCCCAGCATCAGGCGCAGGGAATCACGGGCCGGCGAGTGTCGATCAACAATCAGAACGCGCTTTTTAGTCAGCGATTGCTGCAAAATCAGCAGCATTTCGTCGTTGTCGAGAGGGTTTTTCCCCTTGGCTTGGCGTGTGCTCATTTCGCCAACTTACTTGAGTTCGCCAGACAGGGCAAGGAATTGGCAAAAACCTGTGATATTTCAGCGCCCTGAAGTAAAATCCGCGGTCCGCCATTGCACTGCAACATACCCGATCCCATGCTCTACCCCACCCGTTTCGATGTGATCATCGTCGGCGGCGGCCACGCCGGCACCGAGGCTGCGCTTGCCGCGGCACGGGCCGGTGCGAACACGCTGCTGCTGACGCATAACCTCGATACGCTCGGGGCGATGAGCTGCAATCCATCGATCGGCGGCATTGGCAAAGGCCATCTGGTCCGTGAAGTTGATGCCCTGGGCGGGGCGATGGCGGCAGCCACTGACGAAGCGGGCATCCAGTTCCGCATTCTGAACGCCTCGAAAGGTCCAGCCGTCCGCGCCACGCGCGCTCAGGCCGACCGGGTGCTGTACAAGCAGGCGATTCGCAGCCGTCTGGAAAATCAGCCCAATCTGACCATTTTTGCCGAAGCCTGCGACGATCTCTTGGTCGACGGTGATCGCGTCACCGGCGCCGTCACCCAACTGGGTATCCGTTTCATGGCCGACGCCGTCGTGCTGACCGCCGGCACCTTCCTCAATGGCAAGATTCACGTCGGGCTGGAAAATTACACCGGTGGCCGCATGGGCGATCCACCATCGAATTCGCTGGCCGCCCGCCTCAAGGAACTGAAGCTGCCGCAGGGCCGCCTGAAGACCGGCACACCGCCGCGACTCGACGGCAAGACCATCGATTTCTCGGTCATGGAAGAACAGCATTCGGATAACCCGATGCCGGTCTTCTCCTTCCTCGGCAACGCCGCCCAGCACCCCCGCCAGCTACCATGCTGGATCACCGAAACCAACGAGCGTACCCACGACATCATCCGCAGCGGGCTGGATCGCTCCCCGATGTACACCGGCGTCATCGAAGGTGTCGGCCCGCGCTATTGCCCGTCGATCGAAGACAAGATCCATCGCTTCGCCGACAAGAACCAGCACAACGTCTTCCTCGAACCGGAAGGCCTCACGACGCACGAAATCTACCCGAACGGCGTATCCACCAGCCTGCCCTTCGACATCCAGCTGGCCTTGGTACGCTCGATCCGTGGCATGGAAAACTGCCACATTCTGCGCCCCGGCTACGCCATCGAATACGACTTCTACGATCCGCGCGGCCTCAAGGACACGCTCGAATCGAAAGCCATCAACGGCCTGTTTTTCGCCGGCCAGATCAACGGCACCACGGGATACGAAGAAGCTGCCGCCCAGGGGCTGCTCGCTGGCATCAATGCGGTTCGCCATGTCCGTGGCGATAATGGCTGGTGCCCGAAGCGCAACGAAGCCTACCTCGGTGTTCTGGTCGACGACCTGATCACCCGTGGCGTCTCCGACCCCTACCGGATGTTCACCAGCCGCGCCGAATACCGCCTGAGCCTGCGCGAGGACAATGCCGACCTGCGCCTGACCGAGCAGGGCAGGGCGCTCGGCCTGGTCGATGATGTCCGCTGGGCGACCTTCTGCCGGAAACGCGATAGCATCGCCGCCGAGCAGGAACGCCTGAAGTCGACCTGGGTCAATCCCAAACTGACGCCGGCCGACGACTGCATCCGCGTCCTGGGTAAAGCAATCGAACACGAATACAACCTGTTCGAACTGCTCCGCCGCCCGGAAGTCAGCTACGCCGCATTGCTCACCCTGCCCGGCGCTGGCGAGGCGCAATCCGACCCCGCTGTCGTCGAGCAACTCGAAATTTCAGCCAAGTACCAGGGCTATATCGACCGTCAGGCAGAGGAGGTTGCCAAGTCCGCCAGCTACGAAAACATCACCCTGTCGGCTGACCTCGACTACAGCACGGTGGCCGGACTGTCCAACGAGGTCCGCCAGAAACTCGCCCAGCATCGGCCGCAGACCATTGGCCAGGCCTCGCGCCTTCAGGGCATCACACCGGCCGCAGTGTCGCTCCTGCTGATCCACCTCAAACGCCACAGCCTGTCCTCCACCGCATGAGCCAGAACGCACTTGCCGGCGGCCTGGCCGCCCTCGACATCGCCCTGCCGCCGGAGGCGCAGCAAAAACTGATGGCCTTCCGTGACCTGCTCCTCAAGTGGAACAAGACCTACAACCTGACGGCACTGCGCGATCCGGCCCAAGCCATCTCGCACCACCTGCTCGATTCGCTCGCCATCCTGCCTCATGTCGGCCCCGGCAATCTGCTTGACGTCGGCAGCGGCGGCGGTCTGCCCGGCATTCCGCTGGCCATTGCCCGATCTGATCTGGCAGTCAGCATGGTCGACACGGTGCAGAAGAAAACCACTTTCCTGCAGCAAGCCGTCATCGAACTGGCACTGAAGAATGTTACGGTGCACCATGCCCGGGTAGAGGAAATGCCGGGGCAATACGCCCAGATCAGCTCGCGCGCCTTTGCCGAAATTGGCCTGTTCATCAGCCTGACCCGTCACCTGCTGGCGCCGGACGGTCGCTGGCTGGCCATGAAGGGCGTGCGGCCGGACGACGAACTCCAGGCACTCCCAGCCGACATCATGGTTGAAGCGATCATTCCGCTCACCGTGCCGGGGCTGGATGCCGAACGACATTTGATTATCCTGAAAGCCGGGTCATGAAAGTACTCGCCATTACCAACCAGAAGGGCGGCGTCGGCAAGACGACGACCGCTGTCAATCTGGCCGCCTCACTGGCCGCCGAGGGCAAGCGCGTCCTGCTCATCGACATGGACCCGCAGGGCAATGCCACGACCGGCGCCGGCATCACCAAGAAGGAAGCGTTGCCGACCGTTTATCAGTTGTTGATCGGCGCCGCCACGCTGCTCGAAGTCTGCATCCGGACCGATTTCGACTTCGACATCCTGCCGGCCAATCGCGAACTGGCCGGCGCAGAAGTCGAAATGATCGACCTCGACCAGCGCGAATACCGCCTGAAAAATGCCCTGCAGCAGAATCACGCCGAGTACGATTTCGTGCTCATCGACTGTCCGCCAGCCCTCAACATGCTGACCGTCAATGCGCTGGTTGCTGCCGATTCGGTGCTTATTCCCATGCAGTGCGAGTACTACGCGCTGGAAGGCCTGTCCGATCTTGTCGAAACGCTGCGCAAGGTACGCCACCACCTGAACTCCCGCCTTGAAATCGAAGGCTTGCTGCGCACCATGTACAACGGCCAGAGCACGCTGACCCAACAGGTGTCGAGCGAACTCGAAAGCCATTTCGGCGACAAGGTTTACAAAACCATCGTGCCGCGCAATGTCCGGCTGGCTGAAGCGCCGTCCTACGGCAAGCCGGTCATCGCCTTCGACAAAAACTCCAGGGGCGCGCAGGCCTACAGCGCACTGGCCAAAGAAATTCTTGAAAGGGTCGCCCAATGATCAAGATGAAAGGACTCGGCCGTGGCCTCGACGCGCTGCTTTCCGGCAGCGACAAGCCGCAGGGCGATGAACAACGTAACCTGCCGGTGGAGCGCCTGAAACCAGGCAAATACCAGCCGCGCACCCACATGGATCAGGATTCGCTGGCCGAATTGGCCGCCTCGATCAAGGCGCAGGGCATCATGCAGCCTATCCTCGTCCGCGCCGTGGACAGCACGCCGGGCGCCGAGCGCTACGAAATCGTTGCCGGCGAGCGCCGCTGGCGCGCCTCTCAACTAGCCGGTCTGAAGGAAGTGCCGGTCCTTGTCCGCAGCATCCCGGACGAGCAGGCACTGGCCATGGCGCTCATCGAAAATATCCAGCGCGAAAATCTCAACCCGCTGGAAGAGGCCCAGGGCCTGCAGCGCCTGATCGACGAATTCGGCCTCACCCACCAGCAGGCAGCCGATGCCGTTGGCCGCTCCCGCCCCGCCGCCAGCAACCTGTTGCGCTTGCTGCAGCTTACCCCGCCCGTTCAGGAATTCCTCATGAGCGGCCAGATCGATATGGGCCATGCCCGCGCCCTCCTGCCCGTATCGAGCGGCCAGCAGGTCGGCCTGGCCCAGCGCATCGTCCAGAAAGGGCTATCGGTTCGCGATACCGAACGCCTGGTCCAGCAACTCCTGAATCCGCCGAAGCACTCGCCGGAAAAAGCTATCGACCGCGACCTCCTGAGCCTGCAAGAGCGCCTCTCCGACGGATTGGGCACCACGGTCGCCATCCGCTCCAATAAAAAGGGTGCCGGCAAGGTCACCATCGATTTCTCGAGTCTGGACCAGCTCGACGGGCTCATTTCGCGGCTCAATGGATAAGCGATGTCACTAATCGAAATTAGCCCCAAATACGGGAAAACCCTCACTTTTCACGCTTCGGAAATTGACTCCTCTATAAGACTCCGGTACACTCGCACGGTTATTGATCGAGGCATGTCTTGCATCCGCAAGTGAGCTGGATTCTCAGCCGCCAGGCGGCGCTAACTGCAGCCCTGGCCATTACGGCGGGTTTGTTCCTTAGTGCAAATGCGGCAGTCTCGGTTCTGATCGGGGGATCAATCGGATTCATCGCCAATCTCGGATACGTTCTGAGAGCCCTGCGATTGAGTCCAGGCGCCGACCCGGTCAAAGCATATCGGGCGCAAGCCGCTGGAGAGGGGTTCAAGTTTCTGCTCACTCTCATCGGCTTTGCGCTAGTGTTTTTAGGGTACAAGGATGTGGCGGTACTACCGCTTTTTCTTGGATACGCATCAACCTTCGTCATCTACTGGATGGCACTGCTGAAGCAACGCTAGGCTGACTGGAGAAAACATGAGCGCAGAAGGCGGCACCACTGGTTACATTCAACACCACCTGACCAATCTCGCTGTCTGTGCAGACAGCGCCAAGGTCGATGGAGTCTGTACCGGTTTCTGGACTTTCCACCTCGACACCCTGCTGGTTTCCGGCATTCTGGGTCTGGTGGTTTTCGGCCTGATGGCCATGCTGGCTAGCAAGGCCACCGCGGGCGTCCCGTCAGGCGGCCAGAACTTCGTTGAAATGGTGGTCGGCCTCGTCGACCAGCAGGTTCGCGATACCTTCCATGGCAAGAGCGCCCTGGTTACCCCGCTGGCCATTACCATTTTCGTCTGGGTGTTCGTCATGAACGCCATGGACTTGATTCCGGTCGATTTCCTGCCCGTCGCGCTGCAAGCTGCCACCGGCAATCATCACCTGCCCTTCAAGTTCGTGCCGACCACCGACCCCAACCTGACCTTCGCCATGTCGCTCACCGTGTTCGTCATCTCGATCGTCATGGGCCTCAAGGTCAAGGGTTTCGGCCACTTCATGCATGAAGTCTTCGCCGTGCCGTTTGGTCTCAAGCTCGCCCCGATCAACCTGCTGTTCCGTATCGTTGAAGAAATCGCCCGGCCGATCTCCTTGTCCCTGCGACTCTTCGGCAACATGTACGCCGGTGAAATGGTCTTCATCCTGATCGCCCTGCTCGGCATCTATCAGCTGCCGCTGGCACTGCCTTGGGAACTGTTCCACATCCTGATCATTACCCTGCAAGCCTTCGTCTTCATGATGCTGACCATCGTGTATATGTCGATGGCTGCTGAATCGCACTAATCTGTACCGCTTTACTTGTCGTTTTTACTTTTTACTTTAACCCCGCAATAAACCAACCTTACTGAGGAGTAAACATGGAACTCGCAACCGTTCTCTCCAACACCGCTATCGCTGTTGCCATCCTGATCGGCGCCGGCGCTCTCGGTACCGCCATCGGCTTTGGTATCCTGGGTGGCCGCTTCCTGGAAGGCGCCGCTCGCCAGCCGGAAATGATCCCCACGCTGCAAGTCAAGATGTTCATCGTCGCCGGTCTGCTCGACGCCGTGACCATGATCGGTGTTGGTATCGCTCTGTTCCTGCTCTTCGCAAATCCGTTCCTGGCTCTGCTGAAGTAATTAACCGCGCCCCTGAAACCCTTATAACCAGGAGGTTAGCGTGAACATCAACGCTACACTGATTGGCCAGGCAATCTGGTTTGGTCTCTTCATCTGGATTACGATGAAGTACGTCTGGCCGCCGCTCCAAAAAGCGATGGCAGACCGTCAAGCACAGATCGCTGATGGCCTGGCTGCAGCAGAACGTGGCAAGCACGAGCAAGAGCTCGCCGCCAAGCGTTCCGCCGATGCGTTGCGTGAAGCCAAGGAGAAATCCTCGGACCTCATCGCTCAAGCCGAAAAGCGTGCGCAGCAGATCGTCGAAGAAGCCAAGGGCACTGCCAAGGTTGAGGCCGATAAGGTCGTCGCCGGTGCCAAAGCGGAAATTGACCAGGAAGTCGAACGTGCCAAGCAAGCTTTGCGTGAGCGCGTCGCCGAACTGGCAGTTGCCGGTGCCGAGAAGATCCTGCGCAAGGAAATCAACGCGTCCGCGCATGCCGACATGCTGGTCGCCCTGAAACAGGACCTGTAAGCAATGGCTGAATCCGTCACTATCGCCCGCCCTTACGCCGAAGCCCTGTTCCGGACGGCCAAGGAAAGCGGCAATCTGGCCAAGTGGGCCGAGCAGGCAGCAACGCTCGCCCAGGTGGCCGCCAGTCCCGAAGTCCGTGCGGCTATCGGTGATCCCAATGTGGCGGCCCCGCAACTGGTCGACCTCTTCCGGTCTGCCTGCGGTACGGCGGTAGATACGGAGCTGGCGAACTTCATCCAGCTGCTGTCCAACAATGACCGCCTGGGGCTGTTGCCGGAAATCGCCGGCTTGTACGAAAACTACAAGCGCGACGAAGAAGGCACCAAGCAAGCCGAAATCATTTCGGCTTTCCCGATCGATGATAACCAGGTGAAAGCCCTGGTGCCCCAACTCGAAACGGTCTTCAAGACCAAACTCGAGACCTCGGTGTCGGTTGATCCGACCCTGATCGGTGGCATCAAGGTAATCGTTGGCGACCAGATGCTGGATGCTTCAGTCCGCGGCAAGCTCGACGCCATGGCTACGGCGCTGAACAACTAGGAGAATTTCATGCAGTTGAATCCTTCCGAAATTTCTGAACTGATCAAGAGCAAGATCCAGAACCTGCAAGGCGCATCGGAAGTGCGCACGCAGGGCACCGTGGTATCCGTCACCGACGGTATCTGCCGTGTGCACGGCCTGCAAGACGTTATGCAGGGCGAAATGCTGGAATTCCCCGGCAACACCTTTGGCATGGCGCTCAACCTCGAGCGTGATTCCGTCGGTGCCGTGGTTCTTGGTGCTTACGAACACATTTCCGAAGGCGACGTGGTCAAGACCACCGGTCGCATTCTGGAAGTTCCCGTTGGCCGCGAATTGCTCGGCCGCGTGGTCAATTCCCTCGGTCAGCCGATCGACGGCAAGGGCCCGATCAATGCCAAGCTGACCGACAAGCTCGAAAAGGTTGCGCCGGGCGTTATTTGGCGTAAGTCGGTTTCGCAGCCGGTACAAACCGGTCTCAAGTGCGTTGACTCCATGGTGCCGGTTGGCCGTGGCCAGCGCGAGCTGATCATTGGCGACCGTCAGACCGGCAAGACCGCCGTTGCTGTCGACGCCATCATCAACCAGAAGGACAAGGGTCTCTTCTGCGTTTATGTTGCTATCGGCCAGAAGGCTTCGACCATCGCCAACGTCGTGCGCAAGCTCGAAGAGCATGGCGCCATGGCCAACACCATCGTCGTTGCTGCACCGGCTTCCGAATCGGCTGCCCTGCAGTATCTTGCACCGTACGCCGGTTGCACGATGGGCGAGTACTTCCGCGACATCGGTGAAGATGCACTGATCGTTTATGACGATTTGACCAAGCAAGCCTGGGGCTACCGTCAGGTTTCCCTGCTGCTGCGCCGTCCGCCGGGCCGTGAAGCCTATCCGGGCGACGTTTTCTATCTCCACTCCCGTCTGCTGGAGCGCGCTGCTCGCGTTTCCGAAGAATGGGTCGAGAAGGTCAGCAATGGCGCAATCAAGGGCAAGACCGGTTCTCTGACCGCTCTGCCGGTTATCGAAACGCAAGCCGGCGACGTTTCCGCCTTCGTTCCGACCAACGTGATCTCCATTACTGACGGCCAGATCTTCCTGGAAACCGACCTCTTCAACGCCGGTATCCGTCCTGCTATCAATGCCGGTATCTCCGTGTCCCGCGTCGGTGGTGCTGCCCAGACCAAGCTTATCAAGAAGCTCGGCGGCGGTGTCCGTCTGGCCCTGGCCCAGTACCGCGAACTGGCCGCTTTTGCCCAATTCGCTTCCGATCTCGACGAAGCCACCCGCAAGCAGCTGGAGCGTGGCCGTCTGGTGACCGAGCTGATGAAGCAGCAACAGTACTCGCCGATGAGCATCTCTGAAATGGCCGTCACGCTGTACGCAGCTGACAAGGGCTATTTTGACGATGTCGAAGTCAAGCGTGCCCTGGAATGCGAAAAGGCCATGATTGGTTACCTCAAGGCCAACTGTGCCGACCTCATGAACACCATGGAGTCCACGGCCGACCTGAGCGCCGATTCCGAGAAGCAACTTGCCGCAGGCATCGTCGCTTTCAAGAGCAGCTGGGCCTGATTAGCTAGGAGAATTACATGGCTAGCGGCAAGGAAATTCGCAACAAGATCAAGAGCGTCGAAAACACGCGCAAGATCACCAAGGCCATGGAAATGGTGGCCGCATCCAAAATGCGCAAGGCGCAGGACCGGATGCGGGCTGCCCGTCCCTATGGCGAGAAGATCCGGCGCGTTGCAGGCAATCTGTCTCATGCTCTGACCGAGTACCGTCACCCGTTCCTGGTGAATCGTGAACAAGCCGCTGTCGGCATCGTTCTGATCACCTCCGACAAGGGTCTGTGCGGCGGTCTGAACTCGAACCTTCTTCGTCTGGCTGTCACGAAGATGAAGGAATTCGAGTCCGCGGGCAAGAAACTGCAGGCTACCTGCATCGGCAACAAGGGTCTCGGTTTCATGCAGCGCGCAGGCGCCAAGGTCGTCTCTCACGTCACCGGGCTGGGCGATACGCCCCACCTGGAGAAGCTGATCGGGCCGGTCAAGGTTCAACTTGATGCCTACATGAACGGTGAAATCGATGCGCTGTATATCGGCTACACCCGCTTCATCAACACGATGAAGCAGGAACCGGTGTTCGAGCAACTGCTTCCGCTGTCTGGAGGAACCGTCGGTTCCGCCAAGACCAAGTGGGACTATGTCTACGAACCCGATGCCAAGGCCGTGATCGACGATCTGCTGATCCGTTATGTTGAAGCATTGATTTATCAGGCCGTTGCGGAAAACATGGCCTCCGAGCAGTCTGCCCGGATGGTTGCCATGAAGTCTGCCTCGGACAACGCCAAGACCGTTATCGGCGATTTGAAGCTGGTTTACAATAAGGCCCGTCAGGCTGCGATTACCAAGGAACTCTCGGAAATCGTCAGCGGCGCCGCCGCGGTGTGACGCGTAGATTTTTAATTTTGGGGATTTGAATATGAGTCAAGGTTCAATCGTTCAGTGCATCGGCGCCGTTGTGGACATCCACTTCCCGCGCGACGCGATGCCGAAGGTCTACGACGCCCTCAAGCTGGATGCTTCCGAAGCAAACGGCATGGCAGAAGACGGCCTGACCTTCGAAGTACAACAACAACTCGGTGACGGCGTCGTTCGTACCATCGCCATGGGTTCCTCCGACGGTCTGCGTCGTGGCATGAAGGTGAACAACACCGGCGCCGGCATCTCTGTGCCGGTCGGTATGGGCACCCTCGGTCGCATCATGGACGTTCTCGGTCGCCCGATCGACGAAGCCGGTCCGATCGACTCCAACGAGCTGCGCGTGATTCACCAGCCGGCTCCGAAGTTCGACGAACTGTCTTCTTCTGTTGATCTGCTCGAAACCGGCATCAAGGTTATCGACCTGATCTGCCCGTTCGCCAAGGGCGGCAAGGTCGGCCTGTTCGGCGGCGCCGGCGTCGGCAAGACGGTTAACATGATGGAACTCATCAACAACATCGCCAAGCAACACTCGGGTCTGTCCGTGTTTGCCGGCGTTGGTGAGCGTACCCGTGAAGGTAACGACTTCTATCACGAAATGAAGGACTCCAACGTTCTCGACAAGGTTGCGATGGTGTTCGGTCAGATGAACGAGCCGCCGGGCAACCGTCTGCGCGTTGCCCTGACCGGCCTGACCATGGCCGAACGTTTCCGTGACGACGGTCGTGACATCCTGTTCTTCGTCGACAACATCTACCGCTACACCCTGGCTGGTACGGAAGTTTCCGCACTGCTCGGCCGTATGCCTTCCGCCGTGGGCTATCAGCCGACGCTGGCTGAAGAAATGGGCCGTCTGCAGGAGCGTATTACCTCCACCAAGGTTGGCTCGATCACCTCCATCCAGGCCGTTTACGTGCCTGCCGATGACTTGACCGACCCGTCCCCGGCTACCACCTTCCTGCACCTCGACTCCACCGTCGTGCTGTCGCGTGACATCGCCTCGCTGGGTATCTACCCGGCCGTCGATCCGCTCGACTCCACCTCGCGCCAGCTTGACCCGCAGGTTGTCGGTGAAGAGCATTACGCTGTTGCCCGTGCCGTGCAGATGAATCTGCAGCGCTACAAGGAACTGCGCGACATCATCGCGATTCTGGGTATGGACGAACTGTCTCCTGAAGACAAGCTGGCCGTTTCCCGCGCTCGTAAGATTCAGCGTTTCCTGTCGCAGCCTTTCCACGTTGCTGAAGTCTTCACCGGTTCGCCGGGCAAGTTCGTTTCCCTCAAGGACACGATCAAGGGCTTCAAGGGCATCTGCGCCGGCGAGTACGATCACCTGCCGGAACAGGCGTTTTACATGGTTGGCGGCATCGAGGAAGTGCTCGAGAAGGCCAAGACGCTGTAATTACGCAACGTCGTATAGGAGCTAGTTATGGCTATGACTGTTCATTGTGATGTCGTCAGTGCTGAAGAATCGATCTTCTCCGGCCTGGTGGAAATCGCAGTGTTTCCCGGCGAAGCCGGGGAACTCGGCATTCTGCCGCGGCACACACCGCTTCTGACTCGCATCAAGCCCGGCACCATTCGTTTGAAGGTGCCGAACCAGAGCGATTTTGAACTGGTGTATGTTTCCGGTGGCATGCTGGAAGTTCAGCCCGACATGATCACCGTGTTGGCTGATACGGCGATTCGTGCGCACGATCTGGACGAAGCCAAGGCACTGGAAGCCAAGAAGCGCGCCGAAGAAGCTCTTGCCAATCGGAATGCTGAGATGGATTACGCTGCTGCTGAAGCAGAACTGGCACAAGCTGTTGCCCAGTTGCAAGCAATCCAGCGTCTGCGCAAGCACACGCACTAATTCCGGAAATTCCGGACCCAAAAAAAGGCAGCCTCGGCTGCCTTTTTATTTTACATCCCGCCAAAACTAGACCCGGGATATCCGTTTCTCAAGTCTGGCCACGTCATCCCGCAATTGATTGACCGCCTGGCCGAAGGCGTTGGTATCACGGCTGGCCGCGAGCAGCCGGGATTCTTCAACAGCGTATTCGGCAAAGTTGTCGGCCGCCCTTCCCAGGGCACTTTGCATCCCGGCAGCCAGAGACTTGGCCAGAAGGACCAGACGCCGGGCCGGAATGTCACCGACCAGTTGGGCCAGATCAGCCTCGGCATCCCAGCGTAGATTACGCAGAACAAAGGCCAGGCTTTCGGCGATATCGGCCGAGCCACCTAGTTTCACCGAGGTGAACAAGGCATCGCGGTCGACCAGCAGGCGGAACAGCACATCGGAAGGCAAGCCAATGCGGACATCCGGCTCATGTCGGATGTCACCGGCCTGGAACAGGCCCTGGTGATCGATGCCCAGACGCAACACAAATGGCCCGGCATTGATCCGGATGTGGGCTCCCGAATGCCCGACCAGCCGGGCCTGCGCCCAGCTTTCACCGAGAATCAAATGATTCAGGGCGCGACAGGCGAGCAATTCGAGCGCTTGCATGGCTACTACTGCCTAGAACTTGAAACCGCGATGCAGGGCGACGACACCGAGCGCCAGATTGAAGTACTCAACCTTTTCCAGGCCCACCTGTTCCATCATCGACTTCAGTTCTTCCTGGCCGGGATGCATGCGAATCGATTCGGATAGATAGCGGTAGCTATCCGAGTCATTGGTCACCATCTGACCGACCCGTGGAATCACCTTGAACGAATAAAAGTCATAGAGCGGCGCCAGCGGCTTCCACACTTGAGAAAACTCGAGGACCAGCAGGCGCCCACCGGGACGCAGTACCCGCCGCATTTCGGCCAGGGCAGCATCCTTGTGCGTCATGTTACGCAGGCCAAAGGCTACCGTAACGCAATCAAACCAATCGTCAGGGAAGGGAAGCTTCTCGGCATCGCACTGGGCCACGGGCAGCATGTAGCCCTTGTCGAGCAGGCGGTCGCGGCCGCGGGCCAGCATCGCATTGTTGATATCGGTCAGCCAGACCTGGCCACTTTTGCCAACCCGCTTGGAAAAAGCCAGGGAGAGGTCGCCGGTGCCACCAGCAACGTCGAGAACGCGTGATCCCTCACGCACACCGCTGCGCTGAATGGTAAAAGACTTCCACAGACGGTGCATACCGCCCGACATCAGATCGTTCATCAGGTCGTAGCGGCTGGCCACCGAGTCGAAGACGTCGGCGACGCGACGAGCTTTTTCCTGCTCGGCTACGGTTTCGTAGCCAAAATGGGTTTTGTCGTTGTTCATGATTTCAGTGATGATGGCCGCAGCTTCCCGCCGCCGGACGTGATGAGGTGTCGATATCCCGCGACAACCCCTGTGTTTCGATTTGCTTCAGGTATTCCTGCCAGAGTTCATCATGATGCTTGCCCAGGTTGTACAGCAGATCCCATGAATAGAGACCGCTATCATGGCCGTCAGAAAAAATCAGGCGCAGGGCATAGGTACCCACCGGCTCGATCGCATCAACATCGACATTGCGCTTGCCGGTCTGCAAGGTCTCTTGCCCGGCACCGTGCCCACGCGCCTCGGCCGATGGCGTATAGACGCGCAGAAACTCGAAATCCAGCGAATAGCGCTGGGCCTCGCCGTAAATCAGCTCCAGCCGACGGGATTTCTTGTGCAGCTTGATTTCGCTCGGTATCGGGGTGTCCCGATCAATACCAGCCATAGTGTTCTCCTGAGTGAGAACGCTAGTTTAGCGCACTCGCCCCCGAGCGTTACCGGGATAAGTCAAACCACCTGATAGCTGATCCTGTCGTAATCACCACCACGCTGCAGAATATGGTTCATACGGAGTTGCCAGGGCGCTTCATCACCGGAAAAAACATCCAGTATCCGGCTTGCCTGATACATGCCCGGCGGCAGCACAATAGACCCCTCTTCCCTGATCGCCGGCAAGGCCGGCAAGAGGAAAGCCCGAACGAAGCGTTCGTGATTTCCCTCCTTGGCCCCGGCCACGCGGACGGCAATGCCGGTTGGCAGGCCGGGCAGGGTGGCGACGCCAACAATCAGCCCGCCATCATCTTCCTGCATCAGCCAGGTCGTCTGGGCGAGAAGGAATTGCTCGCCATCATGCGGACAGACAACCATCAGTTCGCCATGCGATACGCGCATCCCTGCGCAGCTACGGGCCAGGCGGAATCCATTGGCGGAATGATTGATGACCGACCACTCGTCAATCGGAAAGGTGACCTGTGGCTTGATGGCCAGTGTCTGCCCCGGCTCCGCTCGTTCGCCGAAGGTGAACAACTGATCAAACTCGCCGCGCGAAAAGGCAGCGGCAGAATCCGGCTGGGTGAACTCCTTGCCGGTCACACAAAAATGCATGGCATCGAAACCAACCGCCACTTTGGCTATCCCCGCCGTGTTGAATCGACGGAACCGACGCGGCGACGCCGACTGGCTCCAGGGCCGGGAAAGGTGATCAAGCAGCGCGATGACATGGCCACCGGTTTCCTCGCCAAGACCCAGTTGCGATGGCGTGATCCGTTGGCGAAGCTGGCTTAGCATGTGATTGATCTGCAGGCTCAGGCGGGTCGTATCGAGACGCCTGGTGTCCGTTGACGGATCGTCGGCGACGCCGGCTGGATGCAGCGGCAGATCCTTCATCAACTCGATGACGTAGGCCGGTGCCTCAAGGTCATCTTCCAGCCGATGAATCGAAACCAGGGGTGCCCACATGCCGGCCCAGCGGCGGATCAGGTTGAGATTACGGACGCTATTGCTGTAGGGACTGGCAATATCGATGAGCAGCAGGGTTATGTATGCGGCGGCACAATGGGTTGCCTGCAGACTGTTTTCGAGGACATCCTCAACCGGGGTATGGGCAATACCCCATTCTTCGGCTGTCTCGTAGTAGCCATGCAAATCCAGCCAGATGCCCGGCGGCAGATCACGGCGGGCACGATAGTGCTCAAGGATGACCATACCGGTGTAATAGAGGCAGCGATGCAGAATGAGCGCCATTGTCGCGACAAATTCCGGATCGGCCGACGCCGGCTTTTCAAGGCGGGCACACAACGCATAGGCCTTGCCCATTTTGCGCCAGGCCGCAACCACTTGCTGGAAATAGGACTCTTCCTCGTCCCCCAGCGGAATTGCCTTGTTGTGATAACGCCGGGCCATTTCCTCTTCGACGAAGCTCATCGGCACCCGTGCCTGTTCGAGCAAGGCAAGGAGGATGGCGGGGTCAGGCTGGGTATCGAGCAGGGCGTCAATGAAGGCCATCAACTGCTGCTCGGCAACGACCGGGTTGGCCAGCGACAACTGCGCGAGAAAATCCATCCCGCTGCGCAGATCGGATACAACAGGCAATTCAATATGGGTCGTAGTCATGATTCATCCAGACTGATTCAATTTTGCCAGCGCAACAGACACCGCCTCGGCCAGAACTACATCGCTTACCGCTGGGCGGGTCACCAAACCTTCCCGCCGGACGCTACCCCAGACCGGTTCAGGAAAATGCCGGTCATCCCGCCAGCGCGGAATGACATGCCAATGTACATGCGGCACCATATTGCCAAAACTCGCCAGATTGATCTTGTCCGGCGTAAACAATTGACGCACCACCGTTTCGACGGCGAAGACAATGCGCATCAGCAAGGCTTGATCGGCGGGCGCAAGATCGGTCATCTCGCGCACGTGATCATTCCAGATGACGCGGCAAAAGCCCGGATAGTGGGGATCATCGACCCTGACGACGCGACAATGGGCCGACTGCCACAAAAGGGCGCCGCCGGGCATGCTGCACAATTCGCAGGGCTGACTGCCGAGTTCCACGCGATGTCACTCCGGTGAGATTAAAAGTTAGTCACCGTAGTTAAATACCACAAGTCACCGACCAGAAAAAAGAACAAATTCACAGTCGGTGACTAAAACTGTCAAAATTTAAAGCAATACGCGCTCAATGCCACCCGTATTGGCCTTGCCGACATAATCGGCCATCCAGTTCTCACCGAGCAGATGCTTGGCCAGTTCGACCACAATGTAATCGGCCTTGGTTCCGGCATCATCGTCGTAACGCGAGAGCCCCTGCAAACAGGCCGGGCAGGACGTCAGAATCTTGACGTCACCGGTAAACCCGTCGGCCCGCAACTTGGCCGCCCCCGATTCGATTTCCTGCTGCTTGCGGAATTTGACTTGGGTTGCGACATCCGGGCGCGAATAGGCGAAGGAACCGGCATCACCGCAGCAGCGGTCGGTCAGGGGCACTTCCTGGCCCATCAGCGACTTGGTCACGGCGAGCGGGGCATAGACCTTCATCGGCGTATGGCAGGGATCGTGGTACATGTAGCGCGTACCGCTGACGCCATCAAGTTTGATTCCCTTTTCCATCAGGTACTCGTGGATATCAAGCAGGCGGCAGCCGGGGAAGATTTTCTCGAACTGGTATTTCTGCAACTGATCCATGCACGTTCCGCATGAAACAATCACCGTCTTGATGTCGAGATAATTCAGTGTATTGGCCACCCGGTGGAAGAGCACGCGGTTGTCCGTGGTGATCTTCTGGCCCTTGTCCTCATCACCCGACGAGGTTTGCGGGTAACCGCAGCACAGGTAGCCCGGTGGCAGCACGGTCGTGGCGCCGGCTTCGTAGAGCATCGCCTGCGTGGCCAGACCAACCTGCGAGAACAGGCGCTCGGACCCGCAGCCCGGGAAATAGAACACGGCATCGGATTCTTCGGTTGTCTTGTGCGGATTGCGGATGACCGGGATGACCTTGTCGTCCTCGATGTCGAGCAGGGCGCGCGAGGTGCGTTTGGGCAGGTTGCCCGGCATCGGGCGGTTAAGGAAGTGAATGACCTGCGTCTTGACGCTGGGCGCACCGACCGTGGCCGGTGGGTGGGCGCGGCTGTCCTGAACGAGGCCGATCGCCTTGGCCGCCTTGTGGGCGAGGCGCTGGGCCTTGAAACCGAAGTCCATCATGACGCCGCGCATCAGCTTGATGGTCGCCGGGTCCTTGAGGTTCAGATAGGTCATCGCGGCCATGGTGCCGGGGCTGAAACGCTTCTTGTCCTGCTTGCGCAGGAAGTTGCGCATGGCAACCGAGACATCGCCAAAGTCGATATCGACCGGGCAGGGTTTGACGCAGCGGTGGCAGACCGTGCAATGGTCGGCCACATCGTTGAATTCGTCGAAATGCTTGAGCGAAATGCCACGCCGGGTCTGCTCTTCATAAAGGAAGGCTTCAACCAGCAGCGAAGTAGCGAGAATCTTGTTACGCGGGCTGTAGAGCAGGTTGGCACGCGGCACATGGGTCGAGCACACCGGCTTGCACTTGCCGCAGCGCAGGCAGTCCTTGACCATGTCGGAAATCTTGCCGATCTCCGACTGTTCCATGATCAGCGACTCGGTGCCGAGCAGGCTGAAGGAGGGCGTGTAGGCATTGCCGAGATCGCCGCCGGGCATCAGCTTGCCCTTGTTGAAGCGGCCTTCCGGGTCCACCTTCTGCTTGTAGGCACGGAAGGGGCCGAGTTCGGCTTCGGTCAAAAACTCCAGCTTGGTGATGCCAATGCCGTGTTCGCCGGAGATGACGCCATCGAGCGAGCGGGCAATATGCATGATGCGCTCGACCGCCTTGTTGGCGGTCTGCAACATCTCGTAATTGTCGGAGTTAACCGGCAGGTTGGTGTGCACATTGCCATCGCCGGCGTGCATATGCAGAGCGACGAAAACGCGGCCGCGCAGAACTTCCTTGTGTATAGCTTCAATGCGCTCGATGATCGGGCGATAAACGCCACCGTCGAAAATCTTGGCCAGCCGTGAATGCAACTCCTGCTTCCACGACACCCGCACGGAGTAATCCTGCAGGCGGTGGAACAGTGTCGGATTTTCTGCCCGGTTGGTCAGTTCACCGGCCTGCACGCCATACGAGGCGAAGCGCGACTCGGCCTCGGCCAACGGCAGGTCGAGATTTTCCAGCAGCCATTCCCAGCGCAGGCGGACAGCCTCGACATAATCGATGGCGGCCTGCCGGCGATCGCCGATCAACACATCGGTGTCGAGCGTCGTGTCGCCCCGATGTAGCGGCAGGTCGCCCTTGAGGAAAGCACTCAGGGCATCGCACAACGCCAGCTTGTTCTGCGTCGACAATTCGATGTTGATGCGCTCAATGCCGTCGCAGTAGTCCCCCATGCGCGGCAACGGGATAACGACGTCTTCATTGAGCTTGAAAGCATTGGTATGGCGGGAAATGGCCGCCGTGCGCGAACGATCGAGCCAGAATTTCTTGCGCGTTTCAGCATTGACCGCGATGAAACCCTCGGCTGCCCGCAGGTTGCACATGCGCACGACTTCCGAAGCCGCAGCCATGACGGCGTTTTCGTCGTGGCCGACGAGATCGCCAATCAGCACCATCTTCGGCCGACCGTGGCGCTTGGCCTTGGTCGCGTAGCCAACGGCCTTGACGTAGCGTTCGTCGAGATGTTCCAACCCCGCCAACTGGACGCCGGCGGCATGGCCGGCGCCACCCGGCTTGAAATAATCGGTGATCTCAACGATGGCCGGCACCGCTTCGCGGACCTGGCCGAAAAACTCGAGACAAACCGTGCGCGCCACCGGCGGCATCTTGTGCAGCACCCAGCGGGCGGCGACGATGATGCCGTCAGTGCCTTCCTTCTGGACGCCGGGAATGCCGCCGAGGAACTTGTCAGTCACATCCTTGCCCAAGCCGATCTTGCGGCAGGCCGCGCCCGGCATGGTGAGGATTTCCTCACCAATCAGCTTCTTGCCGCTCGGGTCGAAACGCTTCAGACGGAATTCGACGTTTTCCTGTTCGTGGATCTTGCCGTAGTTGTGATTGACTCGTTCGACTTCCAGCCAGTTGCCGTCCGGATCGACCATCTTCCACCAGGCCAGGTTATCCAGCGCAGTGCCCCACAACACGGCCTTTTTGCCGCCCGCATTCATGGCAATGTTGCCGCCGATACACGAGGCCGAGGCCGAGGTCGGGTCCACTGCGAAGACACGCCCGGCAAGCGAGGCGGCTTCCGAAACGCGGTCGGTGACGACGCCGGCGCCAGTGCGGATGGTCGCATACGGCGTTTCATGACCGGCCAGGACCAGTTCTTCAACCGGACCGATATCGATCAGCTTTTCGGTATTTATCACCGCCGCATAACGGGTCAGCGGCACAGCGCCGCCGGTATAGCCGGTGCCGCCGCCACGGGCAATGATGGTCAGGCCGGCTTCGATACAGCCACGCACGAGATGACCAATTTCTTCCTCGGTATCCGGGTTGAGCACGACGAAGGGATATTCGACGCGCCAGTCGGTCGCATCGGTGACGTGCGAAACACGGGCCAGGCCATCAAAAGCGATATTGTCCTTGCGCGTATGCTTGCTCAGGATACGCGTCACCTTGCGGCGCAGATCCCAGGTCTCGCCAAAACGCTCGGCGAAAAGATTGACCGCATTGCGGGCTGCATCGACCAGGCGCTTGACCTTGGCAGCCCGTTCCATATCCTCGCCTTCCGTCGCCGCACGGCGCTTTTCGACTTCCGACAAGCGGTGGTGCAGGGCGTTGACCAGCGCATCGCGACGTTCGCGATTATCAAGCAGGTCATCTTCGAGATAGGGATTGCGCTGCACGACCCAGATGTCGCCCAGCACCTCGTAGAGCATGCGGGCCGAACGGCCGGTAACGCGTTCGGAGCGAAGCTCGTCGAGCACTGCCCAATTGTCGGCGCCAAGCAGGCGGATAACGATCTCGCGATCGGAAAACGAGGTGTAGTTGTAGGGTATTTCGCGCAGGCGGGCAGTCATGGAAGCAGCCGGGGTCCGTCAAAAGGTGAATTTTAGCGTATTGCGGGGCAGGACGCGGGCACAGGTAGACGTGATCAGCCCGCCAAAGGTTCAGCTTCCTTACACGCCGGCCATCTTGAGCAACAGTCCACCCAGCGCACAAACGACGATCACCCGCATGACGCTTTGCTGATAGCGGAAAAGGGCGATACCGGCGAGCGTCATGATGATGGCCGGAACCAGCGCAAAACCGCCGGAGAAACCCTGTGGCCAGAGCACGTGCCAAGCGAAAAACAGCGCCAGGTTGACGATAACCCCAACCACGGCAGCCGTTATCGCGGTGAGCGGCGCAGTGAAATTCAGATTGCCATGCGTCGTTTCCACCAGCGGTCCACCCAGCAGGATAAACACGAAGGAGGGCAGAAAGGTGAACCACGTCACCAGAACAGCGGCCACCGCACCGGCCAGGAACAGATGGTCCGGCCCGAACAGCGCCTGCATCTGTGGCGTCTGGTAGCCGCCGATAAAACCAACGAAGGCAACGACCATAATCAGCGGCCCCGGCGTCGTTTCCCCGAGCGCCAGTCCGTCGATCATTTGGGTCGGTGTCAGCCAGCCATAATGCGTCATCGCCCCCTGATAGACGTAAGGCAACACAGCGTAGGCCCCGCCGAAGGTGAGCAGGGCAGCCTTGGTAAAGAACCAGCCCATCTGGGTCAGCGTATGCGACCAGCCGAACAGGGCGGTGAGCAAGCCCATCGGTAACGCCCACAGCCCGGCACCGATGACGACCACGGTCAGCAGGCGGGGCCAGGCGAACAAGGCGTGCTCGGGTGTCGGCGTGCCATCATCGATCAGCGCCGGCCCCCAGGTTTTGCCATTTCCACCGTGTTGGCCGCCCGCCTTGAAATAACCCGGTCGCCACCGCCCCCCGAGATAACCGATCAGGGCAGCAGCAGTCACAATCGCCGGAAATGGGGTGGCGAAAACAAAAATGGCGACCAGGGCTGCCCCGGCAATCACCCACAACAACTTGTTTCTGAGCGCCCGCGAGCCGATGCGCCACGCCGCCTGCAACACGATCGCCGTAACCGCCGGCTTGATGCCGAAAAACAGACCGGCGACCAGGGTCGTTTCACCATAGGCGATGTATAGCCACGACAAGATGATCAGGATGAACAAGGACGGCAGCACGAACAGCGTACCGGCGACGATGCCGCCCCAGGTCCTATGCATCAGCCAGCCGATATAGGTAGCCAGTTGCTGGGCTTCCGGTCCGGGCAGCACCATGCAGAAATTGAGGGCATGCAGGAAGCGGCCCTCCGACAACCAGCGCCGCCTCTCAACCAGTTCCTGATGCATCATCGCGATCTGCCCGGCCGGCCCACCAAAACTGACGAAACCAAGCTTCAGCCAGAAGATGAAGGCTTCGCGGAAAGTGACTTTGGCAGGCGGAGAAAATTCGGGCATCAGGCAGCCAGCGCTGTTTGGGCTACCAGCCAATAGCGGGTGAACTTGCCGATGGCCATGAACAGACAGCAGGGCAACCAGTGCAGACGCAACCAGCCGGCAGCAAGGCACAACGCATCGCCAATCAGCGGCGCCCAAGCAAACAGCAGGGCTGGGCTACCCCAGCGTTCGAGCTTGTCGCGATGGGGCAGACTCTCCAGTCGCTTCCAGTCGGGTAAAAATCGGCCACACCACCATGACGTCATCCCCCCGGCGGTATTGCCCAGCGTCGTCAACATCAGGGCCGGGCCGTAATCACCCGGATGGAGTTTTAAAAATCCCCACAAAAGGCCCTCTGAACCACCGGGTAACACGGTGGCAGAAAGAAAACTGGCGGCCAGCAGGCCCCAAAGGCCGCTTTCTGCCGTGACGTTTAGCCACTCCACCCGTAGAATCTCCCTTTTGCCTTAATGAGTTGCGCCCAATGCACCCGGATTATCTCGAAAAAGTTCTCAATGCTCAGGTTTACGATGTGGCGATTGAAACGCCGCTCGACCTGGCCAGCAACCTTTCCGCCCGGGTCGGCAACAAGATCATACTTAAACGCGAAGACATGCAGCCGGTGTTTTCATTCAAGCTACGTGGCGCCTATAACAAGATCGCCAGCCTGTCGGCTGAAAAAATGAAACGCGGCGTCATCTGCGCCTCGGCCGGCAATCATGCGCAGGGCGTCGCCCTGTCGGCCAAGAAGCTGGGCTGCCGGGCCGTAATCGTCATGCCGACCTCGACACCTGGCATCAAGATCGATGCCGTTAAATCACGTGGCGGCGAAGTCGTCCTGCATGGCGACTCCTTTGATGAAGCCTATGCCCACGCCGTCGAGCTGGAAAAGAGCGAAAAGCTGACCTTCGTGCACCCCTTCGACGATCCCGAGGTCATTGCCGGGCAGGGCACCGTCGCCATGGAAATCCTCCGTCAGCACTCGCGCCACAACGGCCCGATCACCGCTGTCTTCTGCGCCATCGGTGGCGGCGGCCTGGCTGCCGGGGTCGCCGCCTACATCAAGCGCCTGCGTCCGGAAATCAAGGTGATCGGCGTCGAAACCTTTGACGCCGATGCCATGAAGCAGTCGCTGGCCAAGGGCCATCGCGTCCGCCTCGAACAGGTCGGTCTGTTCGCCGACGGCACTGCCGTCAAATATGTCGGCGAGGAAACCTTTCGCCTGTGCAAGGAATATCTCGACGAAGTCATCCTCGTTGACACCGATGCCATCTGCGCCGCGATCAAGGACGTTTTCGAAGACACCCGGTCGATTCTCGAACCAGCCGGTGCGCTGGCCGTTGCCGGCGCGAAGGAGTACGCCCGTCAGCACAAGCTGAAAGACAAGAACCTGATCGCCGTCACCTCCGGTGCCAACATGAATTTCGACCGCCTGCGCTTTGTCGCCGAGCGCGCCGAATTTGGCGAACAGCGCGAGGCCGTCTTTGCCGTGACGCTGCCGGAGAAGCCGGGGGCCTACAAGAAATTCCTGTCCCTGATCGGCAAGCGCAATGTCACCGAATTCAATTACCGCTACCACACGGCGCGCGAAGCCCACGTCTTCGTCGGCGTCCAGGTCGCCGACCGCAAGGAATCGCTGAAGCTCGTCGACAGCCTGCAAAAGCACGGCTACCCGACGCTCGACCTGACCGACGACGAAATGGCCAAGAATCACATCCGGCACATGGTCGGTGGACACGCCCCGGCGGTCTGCGAAAAGGGCCTGCACGAACTGCTCTACCGCTTCGAGTTCCCCGAAAAGCCGGGTGCGCTGATGAATTTTCTGACCCAGATGAGTGCCGGCTGGAACATCAGCCTCTTCCATTACCGCAACCACGGTGCCGACTACGGCCGGGTACTGGTCGGCATGCAAGTGCCGCCGAGCGACATGGGACAGTTCAAGGAATTCCTGAAGAACCTCGGCTACGCGCACTGGGATGAAAGCCAGAACCCGGCCTACAAGCTTTTTCTCGGCTAATTCTTTTTGGTTATAATTTTGTGATTATTGATTCTTTTACAGAATAACTCGCACTACCTAGACTCCAGTCCTCCGAGATTTTTCTCGATTGACTGGAGTTTGAAATGTTGAAATTTGGCCGCTTTTTCGGGTTGTCGTTGATCCTCGGCATCACCAGTGCCGTCGCCCAGACCGCCCTGCTCAACGTCTCCTACGACCCGACGCGCGAGCTCTACAAGGATTACAACGCTGCCTTTGCCAAACATTGGCAGGCCAAGACCGGGCAGGCGATCAATTTTCGCCAGTCGCATGGCGGCTCGGGCAAACAGGCGATGGCAGTGCGCGATGGCCTGGAAGCTGATGTCGTTACCCTGGCCCTGGCTTACGACATTGATGCGCTGGTTGAGCGCAAGCTGATCCCGGCCGACTGGCAGACGCGCTTCCCGAACAATTCCTCGCCTTACACCTCGACCGTCGTCTTTCTTGTCCGCAAGGGCAATCCAAAAGCCATCAAGGATTGGGGGGATCTGGCCAGGCCCGGCGTCGGCGTCATCACGCCGAATCCCAAGACATCCGGTGGGGCGCGCTGGAATTATCTCGCCGCGTGGGCCTGGGCGCTCAAGCAGCCGGGTGGCAACGAGCAGAAGGCGAAGGAACTGGTCGCCGCCATCTTCAAAAACGTCCCGGTGCTTGATTCGGGCGCCCGCGGCTCGACCACCACCTTCGTCGAACGGGGCCTCGGTGACGTGCTGATCGCCTGGGAGAACGAGGCACAACTGGCGGTCAATGAAATCGGCAAGGACAAGTTCGAGATCATCGCCCCCAGTCTGTCGATTCTCGCCGAACCGCCGGTCGCCGTGGTCGACAAGGTGGTCGAGAAGCACGGTACGCGGCTCACCGCCCAGGCCTATCTCGATTACCTGTATTCCGATGAAGGCCAGAATATCGCTGCCAAACACTACTACCGCCCGCGTGATGCGAAGGTGGCCGCGAAGTACGCAGCACAGTTCCCGAAGATAAAGCTGGTCACCATCGACGATACTTTTGGCGGCTGGCAGAAGGCGCAAAAGACACATTTCGCCGACGGCGGCACCTTCGACCAGATTTATCTGAAAAAATAGGGAGGCGCCATGCCGCTGACCGACTTGATCCGCTACTTCAATGTCGCTGACACCACCGGGGAAAGCACCCTGTATCTGGATGGTCCGCGGGCAGCAGCCTGGCACCATGGCTACCGACTGAGCTCGCTGTTCCAGCCGATTGTCGATCTGCGGCAGGAGCGCGTCGTCGGACATCAGGCCCACCTGCTCGTCCGGCGCGAAGATGGCCGCGCGATCAGCGCAGCCGAGGTCTATGCAGCCTGCGAAACACCCGCCTCGGTCATCCATCTCGACCGCCTCTGCCGCACCCTCCACGCCCTCAATTTTCTCGCCCAACAGCAGGTCGCCGGCGGTTACCTGCAGATGGCGGTCCATCCACGCCACCTGCTCGCCGTACAAAACCAGCACGGGCTGGTTTATGAGGCGATTTTGAAACGCTGCGGTCTGGCACCCGAGGACATCGTGCTGCAGATCAACACCACAGCCTGCGGTGAACGAACCCGGCTGACCAATGCGCTGACCAGTTACCGTCAGCGCGGCTACCGGCTAGCCCTGAGCGGGCCACTACCGGCCGAGACGCTGCTGGCGCTGGCACCGGATATCGTGCAACGCGACTCGGTTGAGGCACGCCATTCATTACCGTCAGCCCAACCGGCCGGCATCCTGCTCGAACTGACGGGCATCGACAGCGGTCGACAGTACGAACAAGCCTGTGCCGCCGGCGTTGATCTTGGCCAAGGCAGCTTATTCGGCTCACCCGAACCGGATTGCCGCCCCACCCACGGCAAGCGCAGACTCGCCTACAATCACGCATCGCCTTTCGGAGCCCCCCATGAAAATCGCCAATGATGTCACCGGGCTGGTCGGCAATACGCCGCTGGTTCGCCTTAACCGCGTCACCAACGGCTGTAATGCTACCGTGCTCGCCAAGCTGGAATTCTTTAACCCGGGGAGCAGCGTCAAGGACCGTATCGCGGTCGCCATGCTTGACGCGGCGCTGGCCGCCGGCAAAATCGGAGCGGATACCGTAGTGCTTGAACCGACTTCCGGCAATACCGGCATCGGACTGGCCATGGTTTGCGCGGCGCGCGGCGTCAAATGTGCCTTTACCATGCCGGAAACCATGAGCCGCGAACGCAAGCTGCTGCTCAAGGCCTACGGTGCCGAGTTGATTCTGACCCCCGGCCCGGACGGTATGGGCGGGGCCATCAACAAGGCGAAGGAACTGGCTGCCACCGACAGCCGCTATTTCATTCCACAGCAATTCGAAAACCCGGCCAACCCGGCCGTGCACCGCAGCACGACAGCCGAGGAAATCTGGCGCGACACCGATGGTCAGGTTGATATCTTCATCGCTGGCGTCGGCACAGGCGGCACAGTGACCGGGGTCGGTGAGGCCCTCAAGGCCAAGAATCCGAAGGTGCAGGTCATCGCGGTCGAACCCGATGCCTCGCCAGTGCTGTCGGGTGGCCAGAAGGGACCACATCCGATTCAGGGCATCGGCGCCGGTTTCGTCCCGGCCGTGCTCAATACAGCCATTTACGACGAAGTGATCCGCGTCAAGAATGACGACGCCCTGACCATGGCCCGCCGCATGGCGACCGAGGAAGGCCTGCTCGTCGGCATCTCGTCCGGAGCGGCAAGCTGGGCAGCCCGGGAAGTGGCCGCCCGCCCTGAAAATGCCGGCAAGAACATCGTGGTCATCATTCCGTCCTGCGGCGAACGCTATCTGTCGACCGTGCTGTTCCAGCATCTAGAGGTTTGAGCACCTTCGACACGCCGATCGACCGGCGCGACTCCGACTCCATCAAATGGGGCAAGTACGCCGGTCGTGATATCCTGCCACTGTGGGTGGCGGATATGGATTTCGCTGCCCCGCCGCCGGTCATCGCGGCCCTGCAGCGGCGCATCGAACATGGCGTATTCGGTTATGGCGGCCCCTGGCCATCGTTAACGGAGTCAGTACTCGCTCACCTTGAAACTGAATACAGCTGGCGTATCGAGCCAGAATGGATCGTCTGGTTGCCGGGTCTGGTCAGCGGACTTAACATCGCCTGCCGGGCCGTCGATGGCGAGGTTTTGACGGCGACGCCGATCTACCCGCCTTTCCTGTCCGCACCCTATTTTTCCGGCCGCCCACTCCACCGCGCCGAACTGGTTCGCACCGAGAACGGCTGGCGTTTCGATCATGCCGCCCTCAAATCGGCACTGACCGCAGCAACCCGGCTTTTCCTCCTGTGCCACCCGCATAATCCGGTTGGCCGCTGCTGGAACCGGGATGAACTGCTCGACCTCGCCGCCTTTGCCGAAGCCAACGACCTTGTCGTCTGCTCCGACGAAATCCATTGCGGCCTGGTCCTTGATGCGGACAAGCGCCATATTCCGTTTGCCAGTCTGTCGGCGCAGGCCGCCAAACGGAGCATCACGTTAATGGCACCGTCAAAAACCTTCAATATCCCCGGCCTCGGTTGCGCTTTCGCTGTCATTCCCGACGCCAAACTGCGTCACCGCTTTGAGCGCGCCATGGCCGGCATCGTGCCGCACGTCAATGTGCTCGGGCTGGCCGCCTGCGAAGTCGCCTACCGCGACAGCGGGGACTGGCACCATGAATTGATTGATTATCTGCGCGCCAACCGCGATCTGGTATTTGCCACGGTCAGCCAGGAAAAAGGCGTGAAAATGACCCCGGTCGAAGCCACCTACCTGGCCTGGATCGATGTTCGCGAACTCGGGCTGGTCAAGCCCGCCGAGCATTTCGAAGCCCATGGCCTGGGCCTCTCCGATGGTGCCGACTTCGGGGCACCGGGCTGGCTGCGAATGAACTTCGGCTGCCCGCGCAGCACCCTTGAAGAAGCACTTAAACGCTTCAGCATCGCCTGCCGGGCCGCATGAATACCTACCTCCTGAGCATTGTCCTTCTCTTCGCTGCCGCCTTGTGCCAGACACTGATCGGGGGATTTGCCCTGAAATGGTCGCTGCAGCAGCAATTGCCCGGCAACCGCCGGCGCATGTGGATCGCCTTCAGCATCGGGGCACTGCTCCTCGCCCTGCACCACAGCAATACGCTCAGTTTGGCGGCGAAAACGGGACTTTATGATTTTAGCCAGGCCGTTCTGGCCTTGCTCGGCGGGCTGGCTACGGCTTTCGCCGTGTACCTGCTCAGCTGCCAGAAACCCTGAAACAACCAGCCTCAGTGACGATCCAGTCGAGTCGCTGATCGTGGCTTTCCGGACGGATGCTGTCGAGACGATTAATCTCGAAACCGACGCCGACAGCCAGCGGGCGAGGGGATAGCGCGGCCAGGGTCCGGTCAAAATAGCCGCCGCCATAGCCGAGGCGATACCCCGCCCGATCGAAACCATTAAGCGGTAACAGGATCAGGTCGGGTTGCAGGAAATCACCAGCAACTGGGGTCGGGATTCCGTAGCGATCCGGTTCCAGCGGTGTTTCAGATGTCCAGGCACGAAAGGCCAGCGGCAAATTCTCGGCGACCACGACCGGTAGCGCCGCCATTGCCCCGAGTCGGGTCCAGTCATCAATGACCGCCCGGACATCGGGCTCGTGTTTGATCGGCCAGCAAAAAGCGACAATACGGGGCCGCGGCAAAGCGGCCTGCAGATGGGCAACGATGCGCGCCGACAAGCCAGCATGTGCGGCATCGCTCAGCGTTGAGCGCCGCATCACCATTTCACGCCGCAATGCCCGGCGCCAGCCCGTGTTATCCTCAACAGGTTCAACCATGGCCTTAATCTAGCATGAAGTTTCGCATCTTCCTCGTCTGCCTCGCGCTTCCCTTTTCACTCGTCGCGGCAGGTGGTGGCGACAACGCTTTCCTGACCGCCCGCGATGCTTTCCGCGCCGGCGACATCAACAAGCTGGAGCGTGCTTCCAGCCAGCTCGGCAACCATGAACTGGCACCGTATGTCGAAAACTACCGGCTACGCATGTGGATGGACCAGGGAAACGCCAACAACCTGCGCGACTTCCTGCAACGCAATGAAGGTAGCTTTGTCGCCGAAAAGCTGCGGGCCGAATGGATTCGCTGGCTGGCCAGACGTTCGATGTGGGCCGAGGTCGACGCCGAGTTTCCGAAAATGCTCGCTCCCGAGCCGGACATCATCTGCCTCGGCCAACAGGCGCGGATTGCCCGTGATGACCGTAACGTCCTGACCGAAGCCGAAAAGCTCTGGCTAACCATGCTCGAGCCACCGGAAACCTGTCGGCCGATCATCGATGCACTAGCTGCCAGCACACTGATCAC
This sequence comes from Dechloromonas sp. HYN0024, assembly GCF_003441615.1. NCBI lineage: Bacteria > Pseudomonadati > Pseudomonadota > Betaproteobacteria > Rhodocyclales > Azonexaceae > Dechloromonas > Dechloromonas sp. HYN0024. The sequence goes on from NZ_CP031842.1 coordinate 3,186,955, forward strand.
GCCAGAGGAAATCTGGGCCCGCGCCCGCCGCCAGGTAGAAGCCAACCGCCCCGGCTGGGCCAAAACCACGCTGAATTACCTGCCGGACAGCCAGATTCCCGACAGCCGTGCTTTTGACAGCGCCATCAGCAGCGCAACCAGCCACCTTGCCCGCCTGCCCAACGGCTGGTCCGCCAGCCGGCCCGGGCGCGAACTGGCCGCCTTCGCCATCGCCCGTCTGGCCGCCAACGATCCCCGCGTTGCCGCCGACGAGCTGGAAAAGATCAAGGGCAAGTTGCAGGATTCCGAACGCCAATGGGCGTCCAGCCAGATTGCCCTGCAAGGCGCAAAAAAGCACATGACAGAAGCAGGCGAGTGGTACGCCAGTGCCGGCAAGACACTTTTATCGGATGAAGGGGCCCAATGGAAGGTTCGTGCCGCCCTTCGCGCCCAGGCGTGGGGCGTTGTCCGCGACACCATCCTGGCCATGCCGGTCGAACTCGCCGCGAAACCCGAGTGGACCTACTGGCTCGGCCGGTCACTGAAGGCCGGAGGACGGACGACAGAAGCCGATGCGCTGTTTGAAAAAATCGCCGGCCAGACTAATTTCTACGGCAATCTCGCTGACGAGGAACTAGGCCGGGAAGTCTTGCCCCCGCCGAAGGCCAAAGCACCGACAGCCGACGAAGAAAAAGCCGCCCGCGACAACCCGGGCATCCGTCGCTCTCTGGCTTTCTTCCGCATCGACCTGCGCACCGAAGCAGTCAAGGAATGGAACTGGTCGCTACGCGGCATGGACGACCGTGAATTGCTGGCCGCTGCCAACTTGGCCAAGCGGAACCAGATCTGGGACCGGGCCATCAACACTGCCGACAAGACGAAAGCGGAGCACGATTTCTCACTGCGTTTTCTCGCCCCCTACGGTGAACACGTTCGCCCGGCCGCCCAGAACCAGTCGCTCGATGACGCCTGGGTATACGGGCTGATGCGCCAGGAAAGCCGGTTCATCACCAGCGCCAAGTCGAATGTCGGTGCCTCTGGCCTGATGCAGCTGATGCCGGCCACCGCCAAATGGGTCGCCCGCAAGATCGGGCTGCGTGATTTCAGCCAGGGCAAAGTCCACGACACCGAAACCAATGTCCTTCTTGGCACCAGTTACATGCGCCTGGTCATGGAAAACCTCGACAACCATCCGGTCCTTGCCTCGGCTGCCTATAACGCCGGCCCTGGCCGGGCCAAGAAGTGGCGGGCCGACCGGCCGCTCGAAGGGGCAATCTACGCGGAAACCATCCCGTTCAGCGAAACCCGCGACTACGTCAAGAAAGTCATGAGCAATGCGGTTTATTATTCGGCTCAATTCAACGGCAAGGCAGACTCCCTGAAAACGCGCCTCGGCGTGGTCGGCGCCAAGACCGCCGACGGCATGAAGGATGCGGACTTACCCTAGGAAACTGATATGGCAGTGGTAGCGGACTCTTTCCATCTCCTGAAAGATACTCGGGCGCTCTTCCTGAAGCATCTCGGCTCCTTGCTGCAACACAGCGGCCTGGTCTCCGGCCGAGCCGTCCAGGCCATTCAAGATGGCGCGGCGGCTTATTTCGACGAAATGACCACCACTGACCGGCGTGGCACCTTTGCCGAAGAAGCCGACGGACTCACCTCGTCGCGTATCACCCTGGTCGGCGAGGACGATCTCGAACTCGGTATCCGCCTCGACAACCTGAGTGCCCGGCTGTACGAATCGACCGGTGGCAGCCTGTGGCGCACCCATTTGCGCTTCGTGACCCTGCTGCGCCGCCCGGATCTGCCGAAAATCGCCAACCCGATTGGGCCCAAAGGCATCGCTCAGGGCCTGAATGCCATGTTCGAGGCAGCCGGGGCCGCCGCGATCGACAAGAAACTCGAGTTGCTCGACCGTATCGAAGCCTGCCTGATCGAAGGACTGCCGGCACTCTATGCCGAAATCAACGATTTTCTTGACCGGGGTGGCGTCGAACCGGCCCAGCCGACCATTATCGGTAGCCAGGAAGGCCCGGTCACAACCGATGCCCCAACAATTCGCGAAAATGCCCTGCTCGCGCTGCAGCAGACACTACTCGCCCGAATCCCCGGCATGAGCGAGGCGATCCAGTTTCAGCCGAGTGGTGGTGGAAGCGGTGGGGCGGCGGCCTCGCTCCTCAATCAGGCCATGCTTGAACGCGTCATGCAGCGCCTCGATGAACTCGATCGCCGTAGCCCTGCTTCGCCACAACCCGCCATGGCCCTGGAAAGCCTGATTCCCGGGTTGTTCGATGCAGACGGAACGATCAGCCAGCCCAAAGTTCTCAAATCGAGCGAGCTGGGCATACCCAGCACCGCCAGCGAAGGTCTGGCCATCGACACCCTGGCCATGATCTTCGAGGAAATTTTCGCCGATCCCGCCTTGCCCGATGCCCTGAAGGCCGTCATCTCCAGCCTCCAAATTACCCTGCTCAAGGTCGCCATGAAGGACAGTTCGCTGTTCGCCAATGAGCAGCACCCGGCCCGCCTGGTCATTGACCGCATGGGGCTGGCTGTTCTCGGCCTGCCCAGCGACGTGCCGGGTCGCCACGCGGTGTGCGCCCGCCTGTTTGAAATCGCCGCCGAACTGCGCAGCGAACACAGTGGCGCGATGAGTGCGTTCGACACTGCTCAGGCTGAACTGGATGCCCTGATCACTGAGCGCAATGCCACCATAGCCGCCGCCGCAAGCCCCTATCTGCCGCTAATCGATGCACTCGAACGGCGCGACGCGGCGGCCATTGCAGCAGGGCTGGCCGTGGAAAAGTTCATCATGACCAGGCCGCCCCTGGCTATCCGCAACTTTCTCGAAAACACCTGGAGCCAACTCCTCCAGACGATCTGGCTGGAACACGGGGAAGCCAGCAGCGAGTGGCAGGAAAGCCTGGCCATCATCACCGACCTGTTGTGGACGATACAACCAAAAGCCGACCCGGATGAACGCAAAACCCTGGCCCGCCGGCTTCCCGACATCCTGAAACGCCTGAAGACCGGCATGGATCGCGTCAGCGTATCGCCGGAAGCCGAAACGGACTTCCTCGACAAATGTTTTGAGCTACAAACCCGGGCGCTACGCGCTACCGCAACGCCCGCCGCCAGCGAAGAGCAGGGCACCGACCTGTTCGCCGGCAGCTTTGCCGGCGATGCCGGGGCGCCGCTCAGTGGTGAGCTCACACTGGGTGAGCAGACGCTGACCACCCTCGATTACCTCCATTTCCAGCCCGCCCCTAGCCGCTCGCTGCCTTGCAAGGAGGGCGACTGGGTCGAGTTTGCACTGGCCGATGGCACGTTGCGGGTCGCCCGGCTCTGCTACATCGGGCCGATCAGCCGACGCCTCTTGCTGCTCAACCCGGATGTCGGTTCTGGTCTGGTCATCGCCATCCATCCGGCCATTCTCGACCGCCAGTTACGGGCCGGAGAGGCCCACATTGCCTCGGCCAGATCCTTGTTCGAAAGAGCTGCCAGCCTCGCCCTGCGACAAACAACAGCGAACTGACGGCAGAGGTCTGCCCGAAAACGGGCAAATTGCCTTAAAATCCGAGTTTTACGTATCCAGTTTCCGGGGTTCAAAATGGACATCAAAAAGGTCTTGCTGCTGGGGGGTAGCGGTTTCGTCGGTACCTATATCGTCAACCGTCTGTCGCAACACGGCATCGAGGTGACCGTACCGACACGTCGCCGTGAGCGCACCAAGGCGCTGATCATGCAGCCGGGCGTTACCATGCCGGAAGCCGATATCAGCTGCGAAAAGACCCTGGCCGAACTGATGCGCGGTCACGATGTCGTGATCAACCTGGTCGGCGTCCTCCACAGCCGCGACGTAATTCTGCCCTACAGCAAGGATTTCGCTGAAGCCCACGTCGAACTGCCGAAAAAGATCGTCGCCGCCTGCAAGGCCACCGGTGTCCGCCGTCTGGTGCACATGAGTGCCCTCAACGCCGACCCCAAGGGCCCGTCCGAATACCTACGCTCCAAGGGCGACGGCGAAGCCATCGTGCTGGCAGCCCAGGGAGAACTCGATGTCACGGTCTTCCGTCCTTCCGTCATCTTCGGTCTGGGCGACTCTTTCCTGTCGATGTTCGCCAGCCTCCTCAAGAAACTCCCGGTCTTCCCGCTCGGTTTCGGCCACGCCCGCTTCCAGCCTGTATGGGCGGCCGACGTCGCCGATGCCTTTGTCGATTGCCTGCACGATGTGTCGACCTACGGTCAGACCTATGAACTGGTCGGTCCGAAGACCTATTCGCTACGCGAGCTGGTCGACTACACCAAGAAACTGGCCGGCAGCTCTGCCACCATCCTGCCGCTCTCCGAAGGTTGGGCCTACCTGCAGGCCGGTCTGATGTGGCTGGCCCCCAGCCCGATGCTCTCGCCGGACAACCTGCGCTCGATGGAGAAGGACAGTGTGGCCGAAGCCGGCAGCAAGCAGCCCGCCAACTGGCGTCCGACGGCTGTCGAAGCCATTGCCCCGACCTACATCGCGCTCAACACGCCCAAGGGCAAGCTCGACAGCTTCCGCTATCGCGCCGGTCGTTAAGGCGGCGCAGTCCGCGACCGTGCAGATATTCATCGTCGGCGGAGCAGTCCGTGACGAACTGCTCGGTCGGCCTAACGCCGACCGCGACTACGTGGTCGTCGGTGCCACCCCGGAAGCTCTGCTGAAACAGGGTTTCCGTCCGGTCGGCAAGGATTTCCCGGTATTCCTTCATCCGCAGACCCAGGAGGAATACGCCCTGGCCCGTACCGAGCGCAAGAGCGGGCACGGCTATCATGGCTTTACCTTTCACGCGGCACCCGATGTCACGCTGGAAGAGGATCTTGCCCGTCGCGACCTGACTATCAATGCCATGGCCAAGGCAGAAGATGGCAGCCTGATCGACCCCTTCGCCGGCCAACAGGATTTGGCCGCCAAAATATTCCGCCATGTCGGACCGGCCTTCGCTGAAGATCCCGTACGGATTCTGCGCATCGCCCGATTTGCCGCCCGCTTCAGCGATTTTACGGTGGCCCCGGAAACCCTGTCCTTGATGCGCCACATGGTCGCCAGTGGCGAGGTTGACCATCTGGTCGCCGAGCGCGTCTGGCAGGAGCTGGCGACCGGCCTGATGGAAGCAACGCCATCCCGCATGTTCGACGTGCTGCGCGACTGCGGGGCGCTGGCCCGCCTGTTACCTGAGGTCGATGCCCTTTTCGGCGTGCCGCAACGAGCCGATTACCACCCGGAAATCGATACCGGCATTCACACCATGATGGTCGTCGACCAGTCCGCCAAACGGGGCTTTACCCTGCCCGTACGCTTTGCGGCCCTGACCCATGACCTTGGCAAAGGGACGACCCCCGCTGACATCCTGCCCCGGCATATCGGCCATGAAGAGCGTAGCGTCGATCTCAGCGAAAAGCTCTGCGCCCGCCTGCGCGTCCCCGGCGACTGTCGCGATCTGGCCTTACTCATGGCCCGCTATCACGGCAACGTCCATCGCTCGGCCGACCTCAAGGCAAACACCATCGTTAGCCTGTTCGAAAAGACCGATGCATTGCGCCGGCCGGAACGTTTTCGGCAACTGCTTGAGGCCTGCCTGTGCGACTTTACCGGCCGTCTCGGCTGGGAGGAGCGCCCATACGCCAGCCCGCATTACCTGCTCGCCGCACTGGCTGCCGTAAATGCCGTAGAGGCTGGCAAGATAGCGCTCGCCTGTACCGACAAGGCGAAGATTCCCGAACGCGTTCACGCGGCGCGGGTCAATGCCCTCAGGGTATTGTTAAATGATCCGGGAGAGCAGCCAGAGCAACAATGAAAAAATGATCGTGCTGGCCACCGGAAAGGTGTAATTTCGGCCACGAAAGCGGCATGCAAAGTCTCCCGGCAGTTTGCCGAACCGTATAAAACGCGCCAGATGCGGGCCGATGATGCCCAGCAGAAAAATGGCCACCACCAGCGTCAGAATCCACTTCAGCATTTGCCTTGCACCGCAGGGTGAAAGCCGCATTAAATCACGCCTCACCCTGAACTGAGCCCCATGCTAAAAACACAAATTGTCGACGGACTTGAAGTCTACTCCTGCCTGCCCTCACGGAAGACCACCAAGCCGGCATTGCTCTTCGTCCACGGCGCTTTTGCCGGCGGCTGGATGTGGACCGAAACCTTCATGCCGGTTCTGGCCAAGGCCGGATTTCCCTGCTACGCGCTATCGCTGCGCGGCCACGGGGGGAGCGCCGGACGTGAGCAGATCAACTGGCATTCCGTCGCGGATTATGTCGATGACGTCAAAACGATCGTCGACTGGCTCGGCGAGCCACCGATTCTGATCGGCCATTCGATGGGTGGCTTTATCGTCCAGAAATATCTGGAACATCGGGAAGCACCGGGCGTCGCACTGATCTGCTCCGTGCCGCCACAAGGCCTGATTGCGTCACAGTTTCATCTGATGTTCAACAAGCCGCAGTTGTTCCAGGAAATCAATCAGATCATGGACGGCAAATACACCGATACCGGCACCTTGCGCGAAGCGCTGTTCGCCGGCGAGGTCGATGAAACCATGCTGGCCGCCTGGCTAAGCCGGATGCAACCCGAGTCGCACCGCGCGCTATGGGACATGTCAATGTTCAGCCTGCCCAATCTCTACGCCATGCACCGCCCGCCGATGCTCATCCTGGGGGCGGAGGAAGACGTACTGGTACCAGCCTTTCTGGTCCAGTCAACCGGACACAGCTATCGCGAGCCCGTGCACATTTTCCGCCACATGGGCCACGCCGTGACCCATGAGAAAGAATGGCCGCTCGTCGTTGCTCACTTACGCGACTGGCTGGAAGAAATCAAACCCTGACGTCTACCGAATTACCGAGATTGGGCGGGTTGCTCGGTATTTTCGGCAAGGCTTCCAGCAACTGCATCGCGTTCTGAGCCTGAATGTCCATCGCCTTCTTGAGCACCGCCGTACCCACGGCATCTCTCGAATCCACTTGCGACAGCGCAGAACTCAAACCACCTAAAGAAGATACTTCCATCTTGCTTTCGCTCCGATTCGGACACATTATTACTCTACTGTAGTCGAACTGTTTGCCAAATCAATGACAAAATCCGAAAAACTCGGATAACTATCTGTCACCGTCGAAGCCATGCGAGCCAAACATCAGCGAAAGACCGACACGAGCAAGGCGATAGCCGAACTGGAAGCCTCCCTGCTGGCTGACATCGAGGCGTTCGACCTTGATGCGGCCGAACGGCGGGCGCGTCGCGAATACCTGGCGAACTCCGGGGAGGGTATGACCGACCCGCTGCATGTTTTCCCCGAGATCGTTCCGGCCAGACCCGCTGCAACCCCGGCCAAAGCGACGCCGGCCCAGGTTAGCCCGGCTGAACCCGTCGCCAAAACTGAAAGCAAGGAATCGCCACCAGCCACCAGCGGCAATCTCCTTGACCAGCTACGCCAGCAAGCCGAGCAGCGACAGCGCGAAATCCACAGCGCGATGGCTGAACATAGTTCGATCAACGATGCCATCGACCAGTCGCTGAAACGGATTTTTTTCTACCTGCATGAGCTGATCCAGCAACTGAACATCATCAAGCCGGAAGTGCCACGCGAATACACCTTGCTCGAACAGCTTCAACTCAATCAGCTGAGCTGGCTGGAGGGCTTCGCTGACTACCGGACCCAATCGCAGAGCGCCGGTGCTCTGGTCGAGTTGGTAACCTTCACTTACCGCCTGAACGCCGACAGTATTCTGCGCGTCGAGCGTGACGGCCCTTCCGTCGAGCGTTTCCGATGCATGCTGTTCGACTTCGGCCTGCCGTTCTCCTGCAAGGAATTCAAGAACCAGCGCAATTATGTGGAAAGGGCCGAATTCGAGATTCGCAGCGAAGTCAGTGTCAGTGCTCGCTGGCGTGCCGATTTCTCGCAGGGCCTCATCGTCCTCGAAACCCGCAATCTGGAGCGCCTGGGCAGCGGCCTCTACAACATCCGTCCACAACTCGTGGACAAGACACTCCTTGAAGAATTCGGCCGCCTCGTCCTCGGTCAGCCCAACCGTTTTCGCGATCTGGCGAAACGATAGAAATTACAGGCGGTGGCCCTGGTCCCCCGTGAGGAAGCCAATCAGGGGCTGGTCGATGCCACGACCCATGGCGATCACCTTGAATAACTCACCCATTTCGTGCGGCATCAGCAACTTGCCGACGGCACCTGCGGCCCGGAGGTAGTCGGGGGTCGCCTGGGGAATCGCCGCCAGGCTATCGAGAATCCCGCAGTTGAGGAGAAATTGACCCTGGCTCGCGTAACCGAGTAAGTCCAGCCCGGTCGCGTGGGCAGCAGCGATCACCGAGGTGAAATCAACATGCACCGTGACATCCTGCAAGCCGGGCAAATAGAAGGGGTCGGGATGGGCATGGTGACGGTAGTGACACATCAGGGTGCCCCGGCCGCGCTGCTGGTGATAGAACTCGCGACGGGGGAAGCCATAGTCGATCAGCAACAAGGCGCCCTTGACCAGACGATGTCCCCATTCCGCGGCCCAGGACCGGACTGCCATACTGATTTCACTCTCGAAACCGGGCGGCAGGCTGCATTGGGAGCCGATTTCCTCGGCCGCTGCAAGCAGGGCGCCGCTGGCCGGGCGCTCATTCCACGCGAAACCGCCAGCCTCGTCCACGGTGACACCTCGCTCAAAGATCCCACCCTCCCGCCAGGCAACGACATGGGCGGGCAAGGCATCGAGCAATTCATTGGCGACGACCACCCCGGAAAACTCTTCCGGCAGGTGATCCAGCCATTCCACCCGAGCCAACAGGTGCGGCACGGCGGCGGCGATGGTTTCCTGCTGGCGCTGCCTTAGATCGGCCGATAGATCGAGAATGTAATAGCGCTCCGGCAAGGCCTGGGCCTTTTCCAGAGCCAACAGCAGATCGGCTGCCAGACGTCCGGAGCCGGCACCTACTTCAAGGATCACCGGTCGCGATGCGGACATGATCTGGGCGATCTGGCGAGCCAGCGCCATGCCGAACAATCCGGTCATTTCAGGCGCCGTGATGAAGTCACCCGCCGCCCCGAACTTACGCGCTCCGGCAGTGTAATAACCCAGACCCGGCGCATAGAGCACCTGTTCCATGAATCGCGCAAAGGATAGCCAGCCCCCGGCCGCAGAAATTTCGTCGACAAGTGCAGCGTGCAGGCATTGACTGTGCGCCAGCGCTTCAGGTGCGGGAATCGGAAGGTTATTCATTTCAAGTGCAAAAACTGTCAATTTTAAGGTTAAAGCGATAAATTACTGGCTGCCTGTGCTATTTTTGAACTCTGCATCGACGAAGGAGACACCCCTTGTACGTCAAACAACTAGTCAATCGCAAGCCGGCCGATCTCGATACTACGCTGGCCACCCTGCAAAATAGCACGGCAGACCTCCTGCTGGTTTTTGGTGACATCGCCCATTTCACTGCCCCGGGGTTTCACGCATCCTTGCGCCAGGCCTTTCCGGATGCCTTGTTGCTCGGCTGTACCAGTGCGGGCGAAATCACGGCAAACGGCGTCGATGACGGAACCTGCACGGTCACTGCCATCAAGTTCGACCAGACCCGCCTGAAGCAGGCGAGCACCCGTCTGGCCAGCATGGACGAATCGTTTGCTGCTGGCGAACGGCTGGGGAAACAGCTAGCCGCCGACCCGCTCAAAGCCGTTCTCGTCTTCGGCCCCGGCGTACAGATCAATGGCAGTGCGCTGGTCAATGGCATTAGCAGCGTCATTGGCGACAACATACCCATTACCGGCGGACTGGCCGGTGATGGTGGCGCCTTCAAGGAAACCTTCACCATCGGCCCGGATGGCGTCGCCAGCGACCAGATCATCGCCGTTGGACTGAGTGGCGAGGGACTCTGCTTCAGCCACGGCTCGTTTGGCGGCTGGGAGCCTTTCGGCCCAGCCCGCAAGGTGACCCGCAGCGAGGGCAATATCCTGTACGAACTGGATGGCGAACCGGCCCTCGAAATATACCGCCGCTATCTCGGCGAACACGCCAAGGGCCTGCCGGCATCGGGCCTGCTTTTCCCGTTCGCCATGCTCGGCGAAGATCACACGGCGATCGGTCTGATCCGTACCATTCTCGGTATTGATGAAGCGAGCGGCAGCCTTATTCTGGCCGGCGAAATCAATCCTGACGGCTATCTGCGTCTGATGCATGCCAGTACCGACAAACTGGTGGACGGTGCTGAGACCGCCGCCGAGGCAGCCGCCAACATGCCCCAAGGCGCCGGTCAGAGCCTTGGCATTCTGGTCAGTTGCGTTGGCCGGAAGCTGGTCATGGGAGACCGTGTTGACGAGGAAGTGGAAGCGGTCGCCGACGTTTTTGGTAACGCCTCCGTACTTTCCGGTTTCTACTCCTACGGCGAGATCAGTCCTTTTGCGGCCGGTTCATCGTGCAAACTGCACAATCAGACAATGACCATCACCTTCCTGAGCGAAACCTGACCACAAGCTCATGCAGAAAGCGCTTCTCCGCCAACTCAAGCGTAGCCTCGGCGTCGGTAGCGACGCCGAGCTGAGCGCACTGCTGGACTCCATGCAGGCAGCAGCAGAGACGGCAGAACCGGCCTTGCGCACTGCCTTGCAGGGCTTCAGTGATTTTCTCGGACGGGTGGACAGCAGTTACGAGCAATACGAGCGTGATCTCGATCTGCGTACCCGAAGCCTGGACCTGTCTTCATCAGAGTTGTCCGAGAGCAACGAAAAGCTGCGACTGTCACTGGCCGGGCGGGAAAACGTGCTGCGCTCGCTGCGTAATACCGTCCGCCATCTGTTACCGGGCAGCGAACAGGGCGATCAGGCGGAGGCCTTTGCTGATGAGGACATCGCCGAGCTCTCCAAACGCATCGCCACAATGGTGGCGGAAAGTGAGCATGGCCGACGCGAACTGGCGACACAGAAATTTGCCCTGGATCAGCATGCAATCGTCAGCATCACCGATACCTCCGGGAATATCCTGTATGCCAACGACCGTTTTTGCGAGATCAGCGGCTATGCGCGCGAAGAACTGATCGGCCATAACCACCGTATCGTCAATTCCGGCATACACCCACCCGAAATGTTCCGGGATATGTGGCAAACCATCTCCCTCGGCCATGTCTGGCGGGGTGAAGTGTGCAACCGGGGGCGTAACGGAAACCTGTACTGGGTCAATGCCACCATCGTTCCCCTGCTCAATGCCGTCGGAGAACCCGAGCGACATATCGCCATCCGCACCGACATCACCGACCGCAAGCGTATTGAAGCGCAACTATCCGATCAGCTGCACCTGGTCGAGGAATTGATCGAGGCCATTCCACTGCCGGTGTACCTGAAAGATGAGTGCGGGCGCTACCTGCGGATGAACCGGGCCTTCGAGCAATTCTTCCAGGTCAAACGCGAAACCTTCATCGGTTGTACATTGAATGACCTTTTGCCACCGGAAGACGCCCGCCTGCATACGGAAAAAGATGCCGAACTGTTTGCCAGCCAGGAGACTCAGTCCTACGAAGCCTCGGTGCATAGCCAGGATGGCGTAATCCACGATACGGTCTATCGCAAGGCGGCGTTGACCCGCCGCGATGGCAGCGTTTCCGGTTTGCTCGGTGTCATTGTCGACATCACCGAGCGGAAACGGGTCGAAGCCGAGGTGTTGCGCGCCAAGGAAGCAGCAGAAGCTGCCAGCCGGGCGAAAAGCGACTTTCTCGCCAACATGAGCCACGAAATTCGCACCCCGATGAACGGGGTCATCGGGATGACCGATCTGGTGCTCGAAACGGCCTTGACCGCCGAACAACGCGAATACCTGAACATCGCCAAGTCGTCGGCCGAATCGCTGCTCACCATCATCAACGACATTCTCGACTTTTCGAAGATTGAAGCGGGCAAACTGCTGGTCGAAGAAATTTCCTTCGATCTCCATCTTGTCCTGGCCGAACTTTTAAAGCCACTGGCGCTACGCGCCCACGACAAGGGTATCGAACTGATCAGCGAGATACTGCACGATGTTCCTCGGTACGTGCGGGGTGATCCCGGTCGCATCCGGCAGATCCTGGTCAATCTGGTTGGCAATGCCATCAAATTTACCAGTCACGGGGAAATCGCCCTGCAAACGGAGCTCGTACAACTGCAGGATGGTCACGCCGTAATCCACTTTGCCGTGCGCGACACCGGCATTGGCATCGCGACTGACAAGCAGGACCAGATTTTTGATGCCTTCTCCCAGGAAGACACGTCCACGACGCGCAAATATGGCGGCACCGGGCTCGGCCTGTCCATCTGCCGCCGCCTTGTTGAACTGATGGGTGGCCGCATGTGGCTGCACAGCAAGGCGGGCGAGGGCAGCACCTTCCACTTCTCGCTGCAACTTAAGCTATCAGCCCAAACAACACCCATTGTCGGTAGCCAGGTCGAATTGACCGGTCGCCGCATTCTGGTGGTCGACGACAACGCAACCAACCGACGCATTCTGTGCAGCATGTTGAGCCTGCTCAAGGCCATTCCCCGGGACGCCGATTCCGCACAGGCAGCCCTGGCTGTGATGCAAGAAGATCAGGCCGACTTCGACTGCATTCTCCTTGATGCACAAATGCCCGAGATGGACGGCTATGAACTGGCCCGCCGCCTGCACGAAGACCACAAAAATCTGCCGCCCATGTTGATGCTTTCATCCGGTGCCGTACGGGGTGATGCGCAGCGCTGCCAGGAAGCGGGAATTGCCGGATTTTTTGCCAAGCCAATTTCGTTGGACGAGTTGCATGCGGCGCTCGGGCGTTTGTTCGGCCCCGCACCAGCCCCCATCACTCAGGCTGAAAAACCCCTGCTGACGCGACATTCGCTACGTGAAGGCAACCGCAAACTCAATGTTCTTCTGGTCGAAGATCACCCGACCAATCAAAAACTGGCCCTCGGTCTGCTTGGAAAATGGGGGCATGAAGCAATGCTGGCGAATAACGGACAGGAAGCCATCGACATCCTGTCCACGCGTTCTTTCGACGTCATCCTGATGGATATGCAAATGCCGGTCATGGGCGGAATCGAAGCAACACGACAAATTCGCAGCCGTGAGGCGGCAGAAAATCTGCCGCGCACGCCAATTATTGCGATGACTGCGGCCGCCATGCAGGATGACCGCGATGCCTGCTTCGCAGCCGGGATGGACGACTATCTGGCTAAGCCGATCCGGGTCAAGGAACTGCAGGAAAAGCTGTTCGCTATTGCAGGAAGCCTCTGATTCAACGCCGATTTTTATCGTCCCGATCGTGACACAAGGTAAACTGCTGCCTTTTCCCGGTTGGTCGTGGCAAGAATGCTGCGCAGCCCGTACTTCGCCCCAATTTTCTGCCCCATGACCCAATCGAACAACCTGCAAAAGCTGCGCAAATATCTGGAAGGCCGTACCGGCAAAGCGATCATTGACTACAACATGATCGAAGATGGCGATACCGTGCTCGTCTGCGTTTCTGGAGGCAAGGATTCCTACACCCTGCTTGCCATGCTGATGGCCCTGCAGCAACGTGCGCCGATCAAATTCCGCCTGATCGCCATGAATCTCGACCAGAAACAGCCTGGCTTCCCGGCAGACATCCTGCCCGGTTATTTTGAGTCGATCGGCGTCGATTACCGCATCGTTGAAGCCGACACCTATTCGGTGGTCAAGGAAAAGATCCCGGAAGGCAAGACTACCTGTTCACTTTGTTCCCGACTCCGCCGCGGCATCATCTATCGGACGGCAAAGGAACTCGGCGCCAACAAGATCGCCCTCGGCCATCACCGGGATGACATGGTCCATACGCTTTTTCTCAACCTGCTATTCGGTGGCAAGGTCAAGGCCATGCCGCCCAAGCTGGTCACCGACGACAAGGCGCACGTGGTGATCCGGCCACTTGCCTACTGTGCCGAATCGGACATCGCCAAGTTTGCTCGCGGCATGGAGTTCCCGATCATCCCGTGTAATCTTTGCGGCTCGCAGGACAATCTGCAACGGCAGAAAATCCGCGAAATGATGCAGGATTGGGACAAGCGCTTCCCGGGCCGCACCGAATCCGTTTTTACCGCGATGCAGAATGTCGTACCCTCTCACCTGGCTGATCGTGACTTGTTCGATTTTCGCAACCTGACCCTGGACACACCGGTCGACGAGGGTGACATTGCCTTCGATGCACCTGAGTTGCCGATCAGTGGAACCATCCAGATAAGCCTTTCGTCTTAATGCTTTAGCACCACGTTCAACATATAATTCGTGGTCATTCAATTTTGGATTCTCGGTAGCCAATGAACGCCGTGCAACGCAAACTAATCGTCATGTTCGCCGATGTATCGGGCAGTACGGCACTGTTCGAACGTCTTGGAGACAAAGAGGCCATGCATGCGGTTGAGCGTTGCCTCAAGCGCATGAAGCGCTCGATCGACGGCTACAAAGGAAAGACCATCGAGGTCGTTGGCGACGAGTTGCTGGCCACCTTCCAGACTGCCGAAGATGCCTGCCAGGCGGCAATCGACATGCAGGAGCGGATTGCCGACCTGCCACCGGTTTCTGGCCTGAAACTGACCATACGAATCGGTTTGCACTTTGGCGAAGTTGCCGACGAAGGCAAGAAACTGACCGGTTCTGCCATCGCCACGACTGCCCGCATCACCGGCATTGCCAAACGCGAACAGATTGTGTGCAGTTCGGCGCTGGTCGAGCAGTTGTCCGAACCCAGTTACATTGCCCCCGATCCCGCCCCCGAACTGGGTACCGTGCCCGAAAGTGGCCAGGTACTGTCCCTGTTCAAGATCAACTGGCCGACCTATCAGGGGGTCACCGCCAGTTCCGTCCATTCGATCTTCGGTGCCGGCAACGTCGCGCAGGCGGTGGGCCGCCTCTGCATCCGCCATCGTGGCAAGGCCTATCTGGTCGATGACAAGACGCCGGTACTGACCATTGGCCGTGATCTTGGCTGCAAACTTGTCATTGATGACCGCAAAGCGTCACGCCAACACGCACGCCTCGAGCGCCGCGACGATGGCTGCTATCTTGTCGATACCAGCACCAACGGCTGCTTCGTCACCTTAGCCGGTCGCCAGGAAGTGATGGTTCATCGCCATGAAATCAATCTCGAAAGTCATGGTCAGATCAGTTTCGGCAATTCGGCCAGCGAGGGCCAGTCCGAAATCGCCGAATTCGAGTACCTCTAACGAAACATCGGGCTGAAAGGAAAATCGGCCATCCGCAGATGGCCGATCTCTCCCTCGCGGGTACTTACTTGGCTGCAGCGTCAGCCGAACACTTCTTCATGAAACTGTTCTTGGCGGCACCAGCCAGTTTCTTTTCCTTGGCGGTAGCGGCACAAGCGGCATTTTCGGTGGCAGCACCGGCATCCTTCGTGCACTTCTTGATGAAACTGTTCTTGGCGGCACCAGCCAGTTTCTTCTCGGCAGCCTTGGCGGCACAGTCATCAGCAGCGTAGGCAGTCGTAGCAGCGAATGCAACAATCAACAGCGCGATCAGTTTCTTCATCTGGAATCCTCGGTTATGGTTGAGAAACGGGCCTACTATCAGCCATTCATGCGTCATCGTCAAGCATCGTACGCTGCTGGCGATCCATGAAATCCTGCATGCTGTCGATGCCGCGCAACTGAAGAATCGTGTTGCGAACCGCCGCTTCGAGCAAGACCGCGAGGTTACGTCCGGCCGCCACGGGAATGACCACTTTGCGGATCGGTACGCCAAGGACCTCGTGGGTCTGGGCATCAAGCGGCAGACGGGGAGCATCGACGGCCGTGGACGTTTTTTGCAGATGAACAATCAGCTTCAGTTTCATCTTGCGGCGCGATGCCGTTTCACCAAAAATCGTCCGGATATTGAGCAGGCCGAGTCCGCGCACCTCCAGAAAGTCGCGCAGCATGCCGGGACAACGCCCTTCGATGGTGGTCGGGGCGATTCTCGCCATTTCGACCACATCGTCAGCAACCAAGCCATGCCCCCGGGAAATCAGCTCAAGGGCCAGTTCAGACTTGCCGACCCCGGAGTCGCCCGTAATCAGCACGCCCATCCCCAGGACATCCATGAACACACCATGGAGATTCACCGTATCGGCCAGGCGGGCAGACAGGTAGATGCGCAGCAGATCGATAATCGCCGAACAGGGCTTGGGTGAAAAAATCAGCGGGGTAGTAAATTCGGTACAGGTTTCAACCACCAGCGGTGGCGGTGCCAGGCCATCAGCCACGATCACGGCTGGCGGCTGGGCCCCCAGCAGATCGCCAAGCATCTGAGCGAAGCGGCGTTCGCCGATCCGCATGGCCCATTCATATTCAGCCAGGCCAAGGACCTGCAGACGTTCCGGGTGAATGATATTGATATGCCCGACCAGATCGGCGCCATAGTTGTTGGAGCCTTTGATCTCGATACGTCGATCGGCATCGGGTACAACATTCCAGTTCAACAACAGCTTTTCGCGATTGTCTTCGTAAAGCTGAACCAGGCTGACGTGGCGCACGACCTAGCTGACCACCTGAAACATTGAAACAACTTCGGCCGGGGCAGCAACGACATGCAGTTTTTCGCGAAATGCCCGGTCAGAAAACTTTTGCGCCAGCTCGGAGAGAATTTGCAGGTGCTGCTCGGTAGCCTGTTCGGGTACCAGCAGAACGAAGAGCAGATCAACAGGGCGTCCATCCGGTGAGTCAAATGGTACCGGGGTCGTCAGGCGCATAAACGCACCGACAGCCTGTTTAAGACCCTTTATCCGGCCGTGGGGAATCGCCACGCCCTGACCGAGGCCGGTAGAGCCGAGCTTTTCGCGCGCGAAGAGGCTGTCGAAAATGATCGACCGGGCGAGGCCAAGGCGATTTTCGAAGAGCATGCCAGCCTGTTCGAAAACACGCTTCTTGCTGCTGGCATCGAGATCAAGCAGAACCTGATCGGCGGATAGGAGATTGGTTAAGGGATTCATGGGGAAGGTGAGAAAAACAAAGGCCGCAGCATGCTTCGCCGCGGCCCGTTCGGCGCTTATTCAGCGGCGGCGTGCAGCCCGGGCTTGTCACCACGATGGTGATCCTGGACCTTCTGCTTGTACTTCTGAACCTGACGGTCCAGTTTATCGAACAGGGCATCGATGGCGGCGTAGAGATCGTCACCGGACTCTTCGACATGCATGTCCTTACCCGGAACATGGACGGTCACTTCGGCCTTCTGTTTGAGCTTTTCGACGGACAGGACGACGTTGACGCCAGTCACCTTGTCGAAATGGCGAATCACCGGATCCAGCTTGTTTTCGACGTATTCGCGAAGTGCCGGGGTAACTTCAATGTGATGCCCACTAATCTGCAGATTCACTTTATTCTCCTCTCTCTACAGGGTCTTGCGTAAATTGACCGGGGGAATGTTGAGCGACTCGCGGTATTTGGCGACCGTCCGTCGGGCAACTACGATTCCCTGCTGGCCTAGTATTTCGGATAATTGACTATCCGACAAGGGCTTCTTGCCATCCTCAGCCGAGATCAACTGCTTGATCAGTGCCCGGATGGCCGTAGCAGAACACGCACCGCCAGTATCAGTGGCGACATGGCTGCCGAAGAAGTATTTCAATTCGAAGATACCACGCGGCGTCGCCATGTATTTCTGGCTGGTGACACGCGATACCGTCGATTCATGCAAACCGAGAATATCGGCAATTTCGCGCAGGACCAGCGGCCGCATCGCCACTTCCCCATGCTCGAAAAACTGCCGTTGGCGATCAACGATGGCTTGTGTCACGCGGTGTATGGTTTCGAACCGTTGCTGAACGTTTTTGATCAGCCAGCGGGCTTCCTGCAACTGAGTCGACAGATTGCCGTTGCCGCGCCGCTGCTTGGACAGAATTTCCGCGTAGAGACGATTGATGCGCAGACGCGGATAAGCATCCGGATTAATGTAGGCGGTCCACTTGCCCTTGAGCTTCTTCACGATAACATCGGGCGTGATATAGCGGGCCTCGATCTGTGAAAAACGGGCTGCCGGGCGTGGATTCAGGCTGGTAATGACGCTCTGCGCAGCCTTCAGCGACTCGTCGTCGCAACCGGTCAGCCGGCGAATCTTGGCAAAATCGCGGGCGGCCAGAAGTTCGAGATGTTTCTGAACAATGGTCAGGGCCAGATCGCGGGTGGCATCGCCGCCAGGCAGGGCCTTGAGTTGCAGGGCCAGACATTCCTGCAGATTGCGCGCACCGATGCCGACCGGGTCGAAGTTCTGGATGTGATGCAGCGCAATTTCCAGCTCTTCGATTTCAATTTCGTATTCCGGCGGCAAGGTTTCCCAGAGTTCTTCCAGCGAAGCCGACAGATAGCCATCATCATCAAGCGCTTCGATCAGGAAGCGCACCAGGCTACGGTCACGCTCGGACACCTGGGTCATCCCCAACTGCCAGCCAAGATGGTCGCGCAGGCTAATCGTCGTCCCGTGGATGTCCTGCGAATCGTTGTCATCGTCGTCGTCCCGTCCGGCCCCGGTGAAGGTACCAGCATCGGAAGCCCAGCGGTCGTCATCGACATCGGAGGGTGCAGACGGAACATCCTGCTCGCGGTCGTCGCGGGCATCACGCTCTTCGCGCTCGGCCTTTTGCTCGCGCTCGCCTTCGCTGGTTTGCGGCGAATCGAACTGCTGGGCACTGGAAAAAGTCTCGGCCCCCTGTTCGTCCTCGCGCTCAAGCATGGGATTTTCGAGCAGGTAACGCTCGATTTCCTGCTGCATTTCGATTGTCGACAGCTGCAACAGCTTGATCGACTGCTGCAACTGAGGAGTAAGCGCCAGGTGTTGGGAGAGTTTTAGCTGGAGTGCCGGCTTCATCGGTGAGTAGCGGTTTCTATCTTTCGGTCAGAGCTTGAAATGCTCGCCGAGATAAACCTTTCGTACGCTTTCATTATCGACGATTTCGGCCGGACGTCCAGCCGCCAGAACGTTTCCGGCGTTGA
This sequence comes from Dechloromonas sp. HYN0024, assembly GCF_003441615.1. Classification (NCBI taxonomy): domain Bacteria; kingdom Pseudomonadati; phylum Pseudomonadota; class Betaproteobacteria; order Rhodocyclales; family Azonexaceae; genus Dechloromonas; species Dechloromonas sp. HYN0024. Next base: position 3,205,893 of record NZ_CP031842.1, read on the forward strand.
TAATGTAGGCGTGATCGCAGATACCGAGCGTCTCGCGAACGTTATGGTCGGTAATCAGCACACCAATACCGCGCTCCTTGAGGAAGCGGATGATTTTCTGAATTTCGAGCACGGCGATCGGATCGACGCCGGCAAACGGTTCATCGAGCAGGATAAACCGCGGATTGGTGGCCAGCGCCCGGGCTATTTCGACCCGTCGCCGCTCACCGCCGGAGAGCGCCGAAGCGTTGACATGGCGGACGTGGCCGACATGCAGCTCGCTGAGCAAGCCTTCCAGGCGATCATTGAGTTCGGCTTCCGGCAGGTTGAGCAGTTCGAGAATGGCGCGGATGTTTTCCTCGACATTCAGTTTGCGAAATACCGAGGCCTCCTGCGGCAGGTAAGACAGGCCGAGCCGTGCCCGGCTATGCATCGGCAGGTGGGTCAGGCGATTGTCGTCGATATAGACTTCGCCACCATCAGCCGCAACCAGCCCGACGATCATGTAAAAACAAGTGGTCTTGCCGGCACCGTTCGGCCCGAGCAGGCCGACGACCTCACCCGACTTGACCTCGAAAGAGACGTCCTCAACCACCGTCCGCGCCTTGTAGCGCTTCCTGAGATTGTGAGCCGATAGTTTGGCGGCCGGCATGTTCATTCATCCACTCCCTGCATGGCCCGGCGAATAGCGTCGCCGGAAAAACCGCGATATTGCAGGAAACGCATCTGTTTAGCACGCTCTTCGGCAGTTTTCGGCGGCTGGCCGAATTTCTTTGCCCATATAACCCGACAGCGCTCGGCTTCGTCGCCAGCCTCGGGGAGCGCCGCCGCGATGTCGGTATCGCTTACGCCTTGCTGGCGCAGTTCCTGACGCAGGCGGGCATCGCCGTAGCGCCGGCCGCGGGCAGCCACCCGCTGGGTGGCATAACGGCAATCGGAAAGCAGGCGCTCGGCCTGCAGGGTGTCAAGAACACCCGTAAGTTCTTCTTCGGATTCGGCGTGCGGCGCCAACTTGGCCTGCAAGCCGGCCCGGCTGTAATCACGCCGGGTCAGCAATTGCAGGGCACGGACGCGGAGGTCAGGCATCAGCGGCAGCAGCCTTGGTCGGCTTGATGACGGTGGTACTGGCCGCCTCACGAATCTTCGCTTCGATTTCCTGGGCGATTTCCGGGTGCGATTTCAGGAATTCGCGGGAATTGTCCTTGCCCTGGCCGATTTTTTCGCCCTTGTAGGAATACCAAGCACCCGACTTCTCGACCAACTTGTGGGCAACGCCCATTTCGACGACTTCACCCTGACGCGAAATGCCTTCTCCGTAAAGGATGTCGAAAATGGCTTCACGGAAGGGTGGGGCGACCTTGTTCTTGACGACCTTGACCTTGGTTTCGCTGCCGATCACTTCATCGCCCTTCTTGATCGCGCCGATACGGCGGATATCAAGACGGACAGACGCGTAAAACTTGAGCGCATTGCCGCCGGTAGTGGTTTCCGGCGAGCCGAACATGACACCGATCTTCATTCGGATCTGGTTGATGAAGATGACCAGGGTATTCGTCTTCTTGATGTTGGCGGTCAGCTTGCGCAGAGCCTGGCTCATCAGGCGGGCATGCAGACCAACCATCTGGTCGCCCATTTCGCCTTCGATTTCGGCACGCGGCGTAAGGGCAGCCACCGAGTCGATGACAATGATGTCCACAGAGCCGGAGCGAACCAGCATATCGGCGATCTCAAGCGCCTGTTCGCCGGTGTCGGGCTGCGAGATGAGCAGATCGCCGACACTGACGCCGAGCTTCTGGGCATATTGCGGATCGAGCGCGTGTTCGGCGTCGATGAAGGCGGCGACGCCACCGAGTTTCTGCATTTCGGCAACGACCTGCAGGCACAGCGTGGTCTTGCCCGAGGATTCCGGACCGTAGATTTCGACGACACGGCCACGCGGCAGACCACCGACACCAAGAGCAATGTCCAGACCGAGCGAGCCGGTAGACACCACCTGAATGCCTTCGTCGATTTCGGCATCGCCCATCTTCATGATGGAGCCTTTGCCGAATTGCTTTTCGATCTGTTGCAGCGCTGCGGCGAGCGCCTTTGCCTTGTTGTCGTCCATGGGGTTACCTCGGAAATTTGAGCGGATTATGGCACAGGGGCCAAAGATGGAATAGAAATTGCTGAGCTTGATCGACTAGCTGACTGCTTCGCAAAGGCAATCGGTCGCCATCAATTTCAGTGATCACACGGAAAGGACGAGGTATATTCCCAGCCCGCTCCGTCTTTAATTAGATACTGTGTATAAATACAGTACATTTACCATGGCCGCTTGGCAAGAAAATTCTGCATGCAAATCAAGGCATCGCCAGCTGCTGCTGGGTATCGCCCTGACCATCCTTGCCCCTTCGGGCTGGACCAAGCCGGCCCTCTGGTACTGGTGGGCCAGCCAGCAGACCGAACATCGCGTCTGCGCCCAAAGCTCGCCGGGCGCCGCCTGGTTTCGCGACAGCACCGCGTTCACCGACAGCACCTGCAGCATTCGGGCAAAGCCATTTTGACTGCCTATCTGCCGCCCCCCAACCTTGGGCTGACGCTGATTCATGTCGACACCGACATCATCGTCGTCGACAAGCCGTCCGGTCTGCTCTCTGTCCCTGGACGCGGGGAGGGCATGGACGACTGCCTCGCGTCCCGCGTTCAGGCGAGATTTCCCGATGCCCTGATTGCCCATCGCCTGGATATGTCGACCTCGGGCCTGCTGGTCCTGGCGCGTGGTGCCGAAATGCACAGGCGGCTTTCAAGGTTTTTCCGGGAACGCCAGATCGACAAGCGTTACCTTGCCGTCGTCGCCGGGCTGATGGCCGACGATAGGGGCGAGGTTGAGCTGCCGCTCATTTGCGACTGGCCAAACCGCCCCCGGCAAAAGGTCGATTTCGAGATCGGAAAGCCTTCCCTGACCCGCTTTCGTGTGATCAGCCGCGACCCCGTCGCCAATACGACACGCGTCGAACTGGAGCCAGTGACCGGACGCTCGCACCAACTGCGGGTACATCTGGCCTCGCTCGGCCATCCGATTCTCGGCGACGACCTCTATGGCGGCGAGGCAACGGCGCTGGCCGATCGACTGTTGCTGCACGCCATGGATCTGGGGCTTTTTCACCCGGCCACCGAAGCCCCCGTGCAATTTCACTCGGACGCTCCCTTTTGACGCCGAAAATGCAATCAACGACCTTATAATTCCAGCGTTTTCAAACCCTTGCCTCCGTTGACCACGCGATCATGCTGATCTGGTTCGTCGTTCTCTACCTGCTCGTTTCCATTGGCATTGGCCTCTTTGCCGCCACCCGCGTGCATAGTGCCAAGGACTTCGCCGTTGCCGGCCGCCACCTGCCGCTACCGGTCGTTACCGCCACCGTTTTCGCCACCTGGTTCGGGGCCGAGGCCGTTTTCGGTGTCTCCGCCACCTTCGTCAAGGATGGCCTGAGTGGGGTGGTCGCCGACCCGTTCGGCTCGTCGATGTGCCTGATCATCGCCGGGGTTTTCTTTTCCCGGAAACTCTACAAACTCAATATCCTGACCCTCGGCGACTATTTCCGGCTGCGCTACAACCGCACGGTCGAGGTATTGACCACGCTCTGCATCGTCGCCTCGTACCTCGGCTGGGTATCAGCCCAGATCAAGGCCCTTGGCCTCGTTTTCAATGTCGTTACCGGCGGCTACGTCAGCCAGACGGCGGGCATGATCCTCGGTGCCGCCATCGTACTGACCTACACCACGTTCGGTGGCATGCTCTCCGTCGCCATCCTCGATTTCGTCCAGATGGGCGTCATCATGGGCGGCATGCTGTATATCGGCTACGTCGTCTCCGGCCTGACCGGCGGCGTCGAACTGGTCATCAACCATGCCTCGGCGGCCGGCAAGCTCGACTTTTTCCCGCCGCCCGATCCCTGGCTGTGGCTCAGTTTCCTGGGTGCCTGGATCACCATGATGCTCGGCTCGATCCCCCAGCAGGACGTCTTCCAGCGCATCACCTCGGCCAGAAGCCAGAAAATCGCGCTGTGGGGTTCGATTCTTGGTGCCTCGATCTATTTCTGCTTCACCTTCGTGCCGATGTTCATCGCCTACTCGGCCACGCTGATCGACCCGGAACTGTTCAACGGCTTGCTGCAGACCGACTCGCAACTGGTTCTCCCGACCCTGGTCCTCCAGCACACCCCGGTCTTCGCCCAGGCCATCTTCTTCGGCGCCGTGCTCTCGGCCATCATGAGTTGCTCCTCGGCCACCCTGCTGGCCCCCTCGGTGGCCTTTTCGGAAAACATCGTCCGCGGCTTCTACCCGAACATGGGCGACCACCAGTTCCTGCGCGTCATGCGTGGCGCCATCGTGGTATTTGCCGGAATCGTCCTAGGCTTTGCGCTGTACTCCAACGCCAGCATTTTCAAGATGGTTGAAAACGCCTACAAGATTACCCTGGCCGGTGCCTTCGTGCCGCTTTTCTTCGGCGCCTTCTGGAAGCGGTCGACCACCCAGGGCGCGCTGGCCGCCATTTTTGGCGGCCTCTCCGCCTGGATCCTGATCGAGGTACTGGTCAGCTTCAGCGGCCAGCCCACTGGCACACCGGATTACGCCTACGCCCTGGTCGGCATCGGGCAGGCCGTGCCGCCGCAGCTGATCGGGCTGGCCGTCAGCATCATTGGCATGGTCGCCGGATCGCTCCTGCCGCAATGGGTCGGACATAGGCAAGCTTCTGCCGATGTCCACGATGCACTACGGCATCTGGCGGCAGCAGAAACCCATCACACCAGGGAACATCCGCATCGCCATTAAATCCGGGGGCACCAGATTATTCCAAATGCATTTGCTCGGCACTTAAAGTGCTGACAGAAGCACCAATCGCCCCTAGAATCAATTCATGCCCCATCATGGTCGTGGCCCCATTCTGCTTTCCCGCTACCTGGCGCTGGCCTGGTGCGGGCTGGTCGTCTACGGCAGCCTGCATCCGTTTACCGGCTGGCGGGATACCGGGGTATCTCCGATCGCCTTTCTTGAAGGTGGCTGGCCGCGCTACTGGACGAGCTTCGACCTCGCCGCCAATGTGGCGGTTTACCTGCCTCTTGGCTTTTTCCTGACCCTGGCGCTAAGCGGTCTGCCCGGCCGGTGGACCGCGCCGGTGCTCGCCGTGTTACTGAGCGGCAGTGTCAGCTTTGGACTGGAAACGGCACAAACCTGGCTGCCCTCACGCGTTCCCTCCAACCTCGACCTCGCCTGCAATACGCTGGGGGGACTGCTCGGTGCCCTGTGGGCGCAAGTAGTCGGGCCCCGCGTTTTCGCGCGCATCGCACAGCTCGAACATCGCCTGATCGCCCCCATTCCGCACGCTGAACTCGGCCTGACCCTGCTCGGGCTTTGGCTGCTCGTGCCGTTGTCGCCGGAAACCCTGCTCTTCGGGGCGGGAGACTTGCGACAGATTTTTGGCCTGACCGGTGCCGTTCCCTTTGCCGCCGAAAGTTTCGTCATGATCGAGGCTACCGTCACAGCCCTCAATACCATCGCGGTTGGTTTGATCGTTCGCATGCTCTGTGCCCGCCTTCTCTTCGCCTACCTGATCGTGCCGCTGTTTTTGCTGCTCTGCCTGCTCATCAGCACCCTTGCTGCCGCCGTTCTGGTCAGCCCGACCGATGCGCTGGCCTGGCTTACGCCGGGGGCCACGCTCGGACTGGCTGTAGCCAGCGGCATCCTCGCCGTCGCTGTTGCCCTGCCGGCCACACCACGCCTGATGATCACTGCGCTGGCGCTGATGGCCGGTACGGTTTTGGTCAACATGGCCCCGCCCAACCCCTATTCAGCTGCGGCCTTGGCGGCCTGGCGGCAGGGTCACTTCCTCAATTTCAATGGCCTGACCCGAATTACTGGCACCCTGTGGCCCTTCCTGACACTACCCTTCCTGCTGCTGACGACGCGCCGGGCCTAGCCTGGCATGCCGACACCGCCGACGCCGCTGCCCAGCGGCTGGGGGTCGATGTCGGCCTTGGCCTGAGCGACGAAGAGGCGGCAGCTCGCCTGGCCCGACAAGGCCCCAACCACCCGACCGAACACCCTGGCAAACCAGCCTGGCGACGCCTCGCCGGGCAGTTCGTGCAGCCGCTTGTCGTCGTTCTGATCATCGCCGGCCTGATCACCGCAGCACTCGGCGAAGGACTCGACTCCGGCGTTATTTTCGCCGTCGTCATTGTGAACGCCCTGATCGGTTACTGGCAGGAAGCCAAGGCCGAAGGTGCGCTGGCCGCCCTGGCGCGCAGCGTCGCCACGCCGGTTACCGTGTGCCGTGGCGGCCACCGCTGCCAACTCGATGCCAAGCAACTGGTGAACGGTGACATCGTGACGGTCACTGCCGGTGACCGCATTCCGGCCGACCTCCGGCTGTTACAGCAACATGCCCTGCACATCGACGAATCGATGCTCACCGGGGAGTCTCAGCCTGTCGCCAAGAACGATAGCCCACTCCCTGTCGACACCGTGCTGGCCGACCGCCTGAACATGGCTTACGCCGGCACCACCGTACTGGCCGGGCAGGGCAGGGGACTGGTCATCGCTACCGGTGACGCCAGCGAAACCGGGCGCATCTCCGGACTGATCGCCGCAGCCCCCGACTTGGTCACGCCACTAACGCGCAAGATGGCGACCTTTTCGAACTGGCTGCTCAAGGCCATTGGTGCGTTGGCGCTACTCACCTTTGCCGTCGGTCTGGCCCGTGGCGAATCTGCCTTCGACATGTTCACCGCCGCCGTGGCACTCGCCATCGGGGCCATTCCGGAAGGGCTGCCGGCCGCCGTCACCGTCACGCTGGCCATCGGCGTCAACCGCATGGCCAGACGACGGGCCATCATTCGCCACCTGCCGGCGGTTGAAACCCTGGGCAGCACGACCGTCATCTGTTCCGACAAGACCGGCACCCTGACCGAAAATGCCATGACCGTGCGTGTCCTGTGGTGCGCCGGGAAAGGCTATGTCATCGATGGCCATGGCTACCAACCGCTTGGCACCATCAGCCACGATGCCTTGCCGGCCAGCATCGACGGGACCCTCCGCGACAGCCTGATCGCCGGCGCGCTGTGCAACGACGCATCGCTCCGCCACGAGCACGGTCAATGGAAGATCACCGGCGACCCGACTGAAGCGTCACTGCTCGTCGCCGCCCGCAAGGGTGGACTGGAAGAACATACCCTGCGCACCCTGTTGCCGCGCCTGGATGTCCTGCCCTTCGACGCCAGCCAGCAATTCATGGCAACGGCGCATCGTGCCGACGGCGAAACGGTGGTTTATGTGAAGGGGGCACTTGAACGCCTGTTGCCCCTCTGCGTCGAGCAACTGTCAGCACAGGGACAGCCGCTGGCGATTGATCATGCCGCCATCGAAAAAATCGCCCATGCCTATGCCGAGCAAGGTCTGCGCGTTCTCCTGCTGGCCCGTCGGAATTTCCCCGCCAACCCGGATTTCAAACTGGTTGCAGAAAGCATTCAGGGGCTTTCCCTGATCGGTCTCGTCGGCATCATCGACCCGCCACGCAAAGCCGCCATTGGCGCCATCCGCAACTGCCATTCGGCCGGCATCCGGGTCAAGATGATTACCGGTGACCACGCCGTTACGGCCCTCGCCATTGCCCGCCAGATCGGACTCAACGCCGAGCGCGCCCTGACCGGCCGGGAACTGGCCAAACTTGACGCCAGCGCCCTGGCTGAGGCCGCCCATGCCGTGGACGTCTTCGCCCGCGTCGAGCCGGAACAGAAGCTGCGCCTGGTCCGCGCCCTGCAAGGACGCGGTGAGGTTGTTGCGATGACCGGCGACGGGGTCAACGATGCCCCGGCCCTGAAGCAGGCCGACATTGGCATTGCCATGGGGCTGGCCGGCACGGAAGTCGCCAAGGAAGCGGCAGCCATGGTCCTCACCGACGATAATTTTGCCAGCATCGAGGCCGCCGTCGAGGAGGGCCGTGGGGTCTGGGACAACCTCGTCAAATTCATCACATGGACGCTGCCGACCAACTTCGGCGAAGGCCTGGTCATCGTTGCTGCCATCCTGTTCGGCGTAACGCTGCCCATCACGCCGCTGCAAATCCTCTGGATCAACATGACCACTGCCGTGCTGCTCGGCCTGCCTCTCGCCTTTGAGCCGATCGAGCGCAACATCATGCTGCGCGCCCCGCGCCGGCTCGACATGCCGGTTCTCGATGGCCACCTCATCCGCCGCATTATCCTCGTCTCGGTACTCCTGCTCAGCGGCGCCTTCGGTCTCTTCCTTTATGAGTTGGGGCAGGGCCACACCCTCGCCCAGGCCCGTACGGTGGCGGTTAACGTTTTCGTCATGGTGCAGATGACCTACCTCTTCAACTGCCGCTCACTGACTCGCGGTTTCTGGGGTCAGGGACTGTTTTCCAATCGCTGGCTGTGGGCCGGACTGAGTGCCATGCTGGGCCTTCAATTACTGCTGACCTACTGGCCACCGCTCAACGCTGCTTTCCAGACGACACCGATCGGCTGGCAGGAATGGCTCAATATCAGCCTGTTTGCCCTGCTCAGTTCGCTGATCATCGCCCTCGAAAAATTCCTGACGAGGGATCGCAAACAGCCAGCCACCTAAGCGCCAAGCCCCTGTCCGCGCTATACGCGAAAACCGACCACGGCAAAAATCGCTTGCCGTGAACCGGTGTCATCAATCAAAAATCACGCTAGAACTCGGACCAGTCTCCCGCATCACTGACCTGAATCTGCGGCCGGGCGGTAACCGCCTGGTGCGTCGGCCCGGTCAGCTTATGGGGGAATGCGACAACGCGATGGCCGAGCGGCCTGATGCGGTCCGACGCCTCGTCGGTCAGCCTGAACATACCAACCGCTTCGGCCAGCCCGCGGGCCTGCTCCTCAAGACTCTCGGCGGCGGCAGCAGCCTGTTCGACCAGCGCAGCATTCTGCTGGGTGACATCGTCGATCTGGCTGATCGCCCGTGCCACATGGTCGATGCCACTGCTCTGCTCACGACTGGCGTTGGCAATGTCGATAACCAGATCGGCCACCTGCTCGAAGCTCGAAACCACTTCGTCCATCGTCCGGCCCGACTGGTCGACCAGTTTGCAGCCGACCTCGACCGTATCCACCGACTCGTCGATCAGGCGCTTGATCTCTTTGGCTGCCGTCGCACTGCGCTGGGCAAGATTACGCACCTCGCTGGCGACCACGGCAAAGCCGCGCCCCTGCTCCCCGGCCCGCGCCGCTTCGACGGCGGCATTAAGGGCAAGGATGTTGGTCTGGAAAGCGATGCCATCGATGACGCTGATGATCTCGGCAATCTTGCGCGAGCTGCTCCGAATGTCGGTCATTGTCTCGACGACCTGCCTGACGACCTCTCCGCTATGGCGGGCAATAGCATGCGAGTTTTTCGCCAGTTCATTGGCCTGATGCGCACTTTCGGCATTCTGCCGGACCGTCGAGTTCAACTCCTCCATCGAGCTTGAGGTCTCTTCCAGACTGCCGGCCTGTTCCTCGGTACGCGCCGACAAATCCTGGTTACCGCTGGCAATTTCCTTCGCTGCCACATTGATGGCCTGGGTCGCCTCGCTGATCTGGCCGAGCACCTCGCGCAGACGCGCCACGGTCGAATTGGTGTCGTCCTTGAGCTGGCCAAACATTCCCTGATAGTCGCCACGCATGGTTTGCGTCAGATCACCCCGGGCCAGCGCCCCGAGCACTTCGCCAACCGCCGCCAGACCGCTCGAGGCTGTCGCCAGCAACTGGTTCAAGCCGGCCGCCAGATTGAGGAAGAAACCCTGCTTGCCGTCGATCAACAGACGCTGGCTGAAATCGCCATCGACCGCCCCGGAAACGATGCGTTCGATCTCCCGCTCGACCGAGACTTCGGCAGTACGATCCAGCCACTGAGTGGCTCGTCCGAGATAGGCGCCGGTAGCGTTGTAAACCGGACTCGAAGTCACCCGCAGTTGTTTGCCGGCCATCTCCATCTCGAATGTTCGCGGTGCCGCCAGTTCGGCAGCAAATGCGGTCCGTCCGGTGTCGTTGTCAATCAGATCGGCGATGCGCCGTCCGACCATGCGGTCCGCAGCAAATCCCGGCGAGCGGTCGGCCAGTTGGGGCGCCATGTCGCGCCACAGGGCTTGCGCCGCACCATTCAGATAGACCACCAGGTTCTGGTCGTCACAAATGGTCATCGGCATGGCCGCGCCATCCAGCGCATTCTTGATGCGCGTCATCTCCTCCGCATTACGTCGTGTTTCGGAGACCTCGAAGCCCATTCGGGTCTGCAGGATTTGCAGGCCCTGCATGGTCTGGCCGATTTCATCAGCACGGGAGATATCAATCGCGTTGGCGTAATTTCCCTGCAGGATATTGGCGAAGATAGTGTCCATTTCCCTGATCGGCCGACGAATGCTGCGGGCCAGCAACCACGCCACCAGCATCCCGACCAGCACAGCCAGAACGCCTGCCAGAAGGGATAGGTGACTGGCCCTGAGGACCTGATCCTGAACCTCCTGGCGGCCCCGGGCGGATTTCTCGCCGAGGGCCTTGCGGCCATCCAGCAGGAGCTTCTTGTACGCCCGCCAGACCGGCGTCTCCTTGTCGTTCAGCAAGCGCTGGGCGACCGGCCCATCGCCCTCCCTGACGGCAGCCAGGATTTTTTCGTGAATATCGGCCTGCTCGGCCCGCATGCCACTGATCTGCTCCAGCAACTGTCGGACTTCAGCGTCAGCGGCAGACAACTGACGAGCAATTTCAAGTTGCTTCTGGAAATCGGACCTGGCCTGCTCGAGATTCTCAAAAGCCTTCTTGTTTTGCGCATCGAGAATGATATTGCGCAGGGCCTGCCCGGACTGAAGGCCCTGGGCATACATCTCGGAAAAGCTGTCGAGGAGCGCCTGGTCATGATTCACATAAGCGCCGAAACGATCCTGTGTTTCCTGCATGCCAAACCAGGAACTACCCATGGCGATCGCGCCGATGATGATGATGACACCAATACCGCCCCAGAGTTTTGCAGCGACTCCGAGGGAGGGAAGACCCGATCGGCCGCGCCCCACCACCTGCCCATAGCGGATGACCAGATTCCCCTGCTGATGTTCGCGGAATCGCCGATAAGTCTCCTCGTGCTCACGCACCGTTTCGCGTGACGGCATCCGCTGTACCGACAAATAACCGGTCACTGATCCGTTTTCGATAATCGGCGCAATGTTTGACCAAGCCCAGTAGTGATCACCGTTCTGGCACCGGTTCTTGACTACCCCGGCCCATGGACGGCCTGCCTTGAGGGCCGCCCAGAAATCCTCGAAGACCTCGACCGGCATATCAGGGTGACGGACGATATTGTGCGATTGACCCAGCAACTCCTGCTCGGCAAAGCCGCTGATCTCGAGAAAGTCTCGATTGACGTAGGTAATACGGCCCTTCAGGTCGGTTTTTGAAACGACCAGATGGTCATCTCGCAATAGCCGTTCTTTCTGGGTAATCGGCAGGTTGGTTCTCATTGTTCAACTCTTGGTTGGTAAAACAATTCTTCAAGCCGCCTACTGCGCAGCGAAATACCCCATTTGGCATCCCGCCAATATAGCGCAAACGCGTCATATTCAGTCGGCCAGCCAGCCGTCTGAAACAGCATCCCGTTTCACGTGAAACCTCTGCACCGGCAAGCCTGCGGCTGCACGGCATTCTCCTGCTGGCACCGGGGCCGGGAATACTATAATTGACGCTATTGGAGGATGAATTAGATGAGCCATTTCAAACACCACGTGTTTTTCTGCTGCAACCAGCGCGAACCCGGCGAAAGCTGTTGCAATGCGCTGGGTGCCACAGAAATGCAAACCTATGCCAAGGACCGTATCGCCCAGCTCAAGATGAAGGGGCAGGGCAAGGTGCGCATCAACAAGGCGGGCTGCCTTGACCGCTGCGACCAGGGTCCGGTCATGGTGGTGTACCCCGAGGCGGTCTGGTATACCTACGTGGACAAGGAAGATGTCGAGGAAATCATCCTGGAACACCTGATCAACGGCCGTATCGTGGAGCGCCTGAAGGTATGAAAACTGTCGAAGAAAAAATTGTCGTCGATGGCCCGGTCGGCAAGATCGACGTCATCATGGAGCGCCCGGATGCCCCCAAGGGCATCGCCCTGATCGCTCACCCCCATCCGATGGGTGGCGGAGCCAACACCAACAAGGTGGCCTACACGTTGGCCCGTACCTTCGTCGCCCTCGGCTACGCTGCCTTTCGCCCCAACTTCCGGGGCGTCGGCGGCACCGAAGGTGTCCATGATGAAGGCCATGGCGAAGTCGACGACCTGCTCGCCGTTCTCGACGACGCCAAGTGCCGGTGCGGCAACCTGCCGGTTGCCCTGGCCGGCTTCTCCTTCGGTGCCTTCTGCCAGACCCGTGTCGCCAAGCGACTGGCTGAGGCCGGCCATCCGGCCCAGCGTCTGGTGCTGGTCGGCACCGCCGCCGGGCATGTCGAAGGCAGCCGCCAGTACGACACCGAAGCCGTGCCGCACGACACCATCGTCATCCATGGCGCTGAAGACACCCTTGTCCCACCGGCCAATGTCTACGCCTGGGCCTTGCCGCTCGACCTGCCGGTCGTCGTCGTGCCGGGTGCCGACCATTTCTTCCACCGTCGCCTGCACCTCATCCGCGACATCGTGACGCGGGCATGGCGGCACTAAGCGCCAGCAGCCTCCGCAAGACCTACGCCGGCACCGAAGTTGTTGCCGGACTGTCGTTCGCCGTCGAGCCCGGCACCTGTTTCGGCCTGCTCGGTCCAAACGGCGCCGGCAAGACGACGACGCTGCGTCTCTGCCTCGGCCTGACGGCGCCGGATAGCGGTGACATCACACTCAACGGCCACGCTATTCCCGACGATGCACAGGCAGCACGGGCACGGGTTGGCGTGGTGCCACAGTTCGACAATCTCGACCCCGATTTCACCTGCGCCGAAAACCTCCTCGTCTTCGGTCGCTATTTCGGCATGAAAGATGCCGACATTCGCGCCAAAATTCCCCAATTACTCGATTTCGCCGGCCTGTCCAGCAAGGCCGAGGCGCGGATCGCGACCCTGTCCGGCGGCATGAAGCGCCGGCTGACACTGGCTCGCGCCCTGGTCAACGATCCCGACATCATCTTTCTTGACGAACCGACGACCGGACTCGACCCACAGGCCCGCCACCTCATCTGGGACCGCCTGAAACAACTCAAATCGGCCGGCAAGACGCTGATCCTGACGACCCATTTCATGGATGAAGCGGAACGCCTGTGCGATACGCTGATCATCATTGACCATGGTCGCAAGATTGCCGAGGGCAGTCCGCGCCAGCTCATCGCCGAGCAGATCGAACCCCAGGTAATCGAGGTTTTCGAAGAATCCGAGGGGCAACTGGACATATTCGTCATGGCCCAGAAGGATCTCGCCGACCGCGTCGAAACCAGCGGCGAAACGGCTTTCTTTTATTGCCGGGACCCACGCCAATTGCTTGCCCGACTGGCTGAAGCGAGCGGCTTGCGCTACCTCCACCGCGCCTCCAACCTCGAAGACGTCTTCATCAAGCTGACCGGACGCGAACTGCGCGACTAAAGACCGTTAGCCGACCAGGGCGCTGACCGCCGCGGCAAAATCGTCGTAGGTTGCCACCGGCCGAAGGTCCGGATGGGCATCGTCACCGGCCCTGAATTTTCCCGTTCGCACAAGAATGCCGGGGATTCCGGCCGCCTGAGCACCCCCGATGTCATCGGCCAGATCGTCACCGATCAGCACCGCTTCAGCCGCCCCAACACCCAGCTCGGACAAGGCCGCGGTGAAGAAGGAAAGGGCCGGCTTGCCGGTGATTTCTGCCTTGATCCCGGCCGAGAACTCCAGTCCGGCGACAAAGGCTCCCATATCGAGGGACAGGCCATCGCCTTCCATGAAATAGCGATTACGCGCCATCGCCATCAGCGGCACGCCCTGCATCAATAGGCGGAAGGCATGGTTGAGGATAGGGTAGGTGAAATGCGTCCCCATATCCCCGAGTACAACGATGTCGGGATGGGGATCGCTGTCTCCCATTTCCTCGGCAATATCGGGATGCACCAGCCACAAAGGGCGCCGTCCCCGGCTACGCACCAGCGTCCGAGCGGCCAGCGCCGCCGTCTGGATTTCGCTGGCCGCCAGGGTAAAGCCCATGCGCTGCAATTTGGCAAAAAGGAGGGGGCTGGGCGTACGCGTCGTATTGGTCAGAAACCGCAGGGGCAGCCCCGAGGCACGCAGCCGGTCAAGCGCCCGCACGGCTCCGGGCAAGGCATCATCGCCGGTATGCAGGACGCCGGCCAGATCGATCAACACGGCTTTTGGTGACATTGTTGGTGCCATCATCCGCTCCCACCGTTGAGTGCTGGAAATGCTTGGATTATGGATTTTGTCTAAAGTTTTGTCGCTGTCAGCCCAAATTGAACGACCAATCAGTCAGGATAAAATGACACGATGACAACCCCTTGCGCCGCAGCCGAACAGCAGTTTTACGAAGGACTCCGCCTGCTCGGCCTGGGCCAGTACGCGGCAGCTGAAGCGGCTTTTCGCGGTGCCTTGCAATTGGCCCCGGGCCTGGCCGAGGCCCACGCCAACCTGGGCTTCCTGCTCGACCGCGAGGGCCGTTGGCCGGAAGCCGAGGCCAGCTACCGCCAGGCTCTGGCAATCAACCCCGGACAGGTTCAAACGATCATCAACCTGGGGGCGCTGCTCGAGTCCGAAACCCGCTTTAGCGAAGCACTGGAAGCCTATCGGCAGGCGCTGGCCCTTGATCCTGAGTCACCTGCAGCCTGGTCAAACCTCGGCGTCCTCCTGACCTGCATGAAGCAGGAAACAGAAGCCGAGCATTGCTTGCGCACCGCACTCGAACTGGCCCCGGATTATCGCAAGGCCTCGTTCAACCTCGCCCACCTGCTCCTCCGTCAGGGACGCTACGAGGAAGGCTGGTTGCGCATGGAATCCCGCGACTGGTATGAACAGATCCAGAAACACCTCGGCATGCCACGCTGGCAGGGCGAACCGCTCGCCGACAAATCGATCCTGATCGGGCTGGAAGCCGGTCATGGCGACATGATCCAGTTTTGCCGTTTTGGCCAACGGCTCAAGGAACAGGGTGCCAGGCGCCTATCCATTCTCTGCCACCCGCCCCTGAAAGGCCTGTTCCAGCAGCTTGCCGGCATCGATGACGTCATTGCCGTAGGCGATCCCGATCCCGGCGTTCTCTGGGACTACTGGACGCCTCCGTTAAGCCAGCCGTTTTACCTGAACACGCGGCTCGACACGATCCCGGCCGACCTGCCTTACCTGCAGGCCGAGCCCGACAAGATTGCCCGTTGGCGGGCCATCATGGGCGACACCGGCCGCGCCCTGCGGGTCGGACTGGTGTGGAAGGGCAATTCCCGTTTTGAAAACGACGCCCATCGTTCCCTTCGCTCGCTACATGATCTGGCGCCGCTCGGCGAATTGCCCGGCATACGCTATTTCAGCCTGCAAAAAGGCGGCGGCGAAGACGAGGCGACAAGCCCCGCAGCCCCTTTTCCCATCGTCGCTCTCGGTAGCCAGATCGCCGATTTTTCCGACGCCGCAGCGATCATCGTTAATCTCGATCTGGTGATCACTGTCGACACCGCCTACGCCCATCTGGCAGGTGCGCTCGGCCGGCCCTGCTGGGTGATGCTGCCCGATTACAAGACCGACTGGCGATGGCTGGCCGGGCGAACCGATTCGCCATGGTATCCGGGGGTCATGCGGCTATTTCGCCAGGACAGTTCAGGCACCTGGGGGCCGGTCATCGCCAGGCTACAAGCTGACCTCGCCGACTTTGGCTGCAATGCCGGGTCCCGTACTGCGTAAATGGCTTTACCCAGCCATCTTCCCATGCCTCTCCTGTCGTTGTGCCAAAGCCCTTGCCGCCCGGGGCACGGGCTTTTCCCGGTTAACCAGCAAGCCGTTGAGACAGACCGGGTTGGCACGAGCACCGCTGGCTTGATAGTCGGCCAGCAGAATCTGCCTGATTTTTTGTGTTTCCCAGCCAAGTTCCCCGGTCAGATAGTCGAAGACGGCATCGATCAGCATTTCCGGCGTCAGGCGACTGGTCTGACCAGTACGGCCCCATAGCCAGTCGGCAAAGGCGAGAAAAGCCGCAAAGGGTGAGGGGCCGGCGAGCAGAATGGGCAGGGTTTGTGGAAAGCGGCCTGAATTGGCAATCAAATCCCAGTAACGGGCAAGGCGGATGAAGCGCTGCATGGTCGGCACATCGACGTCCTGCGTTTGGACCACGGTGTAGGGCGCATCGGCCGCGTAGACCATCCCGTATGACGCCGTATGCCGGACTATCGGCGTACCGCGCAATCGCTTGAGGACGCCGAGCTGGATTTCATCCGGGCCGAGGGCAAACAAGCGATCAAAGCCCGCGGCGAAGCTGGCCAGGGTTTCGCCTGGCAAGCCGAAGATGAGGTCGGTATGGAGGTGCGCATGGCTATGAGTGACCAGCCAGGAAAGGTTTTCGCAGGTCTTTGCGTTGTCCTGACGGCGTGAAATGATTTGCTGAACGTCGGGGTTGAAGGTCTGGATACCCACTTCAAACTGCAGCACACCAGGGGGAAAGCGGGCGATCATTTCCTTGAGTCGTTCAGGTAAATGATCCGGAATCACCTCGAAATGCAGAAACAGATCGGGCGACAAACGCTCGAGGAAAAACGCCAGAATGGTCAGCGAGTTATCGATCTTCAGATTGAAAGTTCGGTCGACAAACTTGAAGTTGCGCGCCCCGCGCTGGTAAAGCACCGCCAACGCCGCGAGAAAACGTTCCGGTTCGAAAGCCCAGGCTGTTTTGTCGAGCGAACTCAGGCAAAACTCACACTTGAACGGGCAGCCGCGCGATGCCTCGACGTAAAGCAGGCGATGCGCCAGATCGTCGTCGCTAAATTCGGCATAGGGCAGGGCAATGTCGGTCAGCCCTGGCTGCTCACCAGGGATCACCTTGTTCAGAGGCGGCGGACCATCGATCAGGGCGCGACAGAGCTTGGGAAAGCTGACATCACCCCAGCCGGCAATCAGGAAATCAGCCAGCCGGACAATCTCCTGCTCGGCCCATTCATAGGAAACCTCCGGACCCCCCAGAATAATCGTCAGGGTCGGCCGCACCTGCCTGAGTTGGCGCACGAGTTCAGTGGTCGGCACGACATTCCAGATATAGACACCCAAGCCAATGATCTGTGGCGCGCCATCCAGCGGATCGCCCAACTCGGTGAGCAATGCCTCGACGACTTCAGGCAACGGACGGCTGATGGTGAATTCGCGCAAGACCGTCTGCTCGCGCAGCCCGATGCGACCATGACGATCCATGTTGGCGAGCAAATAGCGCAGGCCGAGAGACGCGTGGATATACTTGGCGTTGAGGGTGCAGAGAATAATGGCAGGCGGCGGCATCCCCGCATTTTGACATCGTCGTGACCGGCCAAGGCAGGGCGGTCCTTATATTTGGCCCGATAATCACCACGCAAGGTGGCCCTCGACCGCTAACCGGCCGAGTCTTTTCCCGTTCCCGAGAGCAGCGCGCACAGCGTCTGTCGCAAGCGCCACGGGCGAACCGGCTTGTGCAACAGGACCAACCCGCTCTCTGCTGCAGCCTGCATGGCACCTTCACTGGTATCGCCAGTCATCAGCAGCGCCGGGAGATTTGGGCCAAGGTGGGCGCGCAGATAACCGACGACATCGATGCCGCTTTCGGTCTCCGACAAGCCGAAATCCGAAATAATCGCATCGACTTCGACCCCCAGTTCCTCGATCTGGGCCAGGACACTAGCACCGGAATCGCCGGAAATGACGGCGCACCCCCAGTTTTCCAGCAGTGAATGCAAGCCGTCACGGATCAAGGTTTCGTTTTCGACAACGACAATCCGCCGGTTATCCAGGTCATAGGGCGAAATGCCATCAGCACTGGTGCGCAGGGGGCGTTTCGATGGGGCAGCATCACTGATCGGCAGACTGATGGCAAAGCACGATCCGCGCTTGGGAACCGAGCGAACGGAGACTTCTGCATCAAGCAAGCGGGCAGCACGGTCAACAATGGCCAGCCCAAGCCCCAGTCCCTGTTGCCGATCCCGGTGCTGATTACCGACCTGGACGAACTCCTCGAAAATGTTGTCCTGATCGGCTTCGCTGATCCCGATCCCGGTGTCCCACACTTCGATATGGAGATTCTGCCCACGCCGCCGACAGCCGATCAGCACCTTGCCAGTCGGCGTATATTGCAGGGCGTTTGACAGAAAATTCCGCAAAATGCGACCGAGCAGCATGGCATCGGTATCCACACACAGCCGACAGCCGACCACGCGCAGCTCCAGTCCCTTGCGTTCAGCCAGAGGGCCATATTCACGCTGCAGATCGTTTAACAAGTCGCCGACCGACAGCACTGCGTGCTGCGGCTTGAGCGTACTGGCATCGAGCCGGGAAACATCGAGCAGCGCACTGAGCAGACCCGAAACGGCGCCAACCGCCTGCTGTGCCTTGGCGAAATATTCTTCGCCCTTGGCTGTCAGCGTCATTTCCGGCCGCAGCAGTTCCTGAAACAAGGCGATAGCCTGCACCGGCTGACGCAGGTCATGGCTCGCCGAGGCAAGAAACTTCGCTTTTGCCTTTCCCGCCTCTTCGGCAATCTGTCGCTGGTGCGCCAGTTCCCGGGCAAGAAATTCGTTCTTGAACCGCAGATGCAACGATTCGTTGAATGCGGCATGACGCTTGCCGCCCTGCCAGAGCAGGACGGGCACGAAAATACCCAGCATGAGGCCGAGAATCAGGTGCAGCTGATCGCCAGCCAAAAGGTACCAGAGCGCCAGCGGTATCAAGGAGGTACAAATGAAGGCGCGCGACGGACGAAAATAGGCAAACCCCTCGGAGGCCGCTGCCGATGCGGAAATGGCGGCGACAGTCAGGATGAAAAACTGGTACGGCAAGGGTAAATGGGCGGTCATCGCCGTGTTGGCGAAACCCCAGGCCGTGCCGTTGAGGGCGGCGCCCAGAGTCTGGCCCAGGCCCCACTGGGCAGAGGTTCGGCTGGATGGGGCACGATGATAGGCAACTATCCCCCGGGCTCGCCAGACAGTAACGCCACCGGCCAGCGCCAGTGCGGGCCCCCAGGTCCACCATGGCACAAGGCTTTCGACCAGCAAGGCGAGCAGGCACAGAATGACAATGCCGGCCAGATTCTGGGCATTGGTTTCGCGGAAAAAGGCCTTGATCTGCTCAGCAGCAATGGCATCGGCTGTTGCCATCGAGTGAAATTCATTGGGCATGTGACCGATTATCTATCATCGTGCCAATGATGCAAGCCGGCTGGCGGTAAAATGCCCCCTTGTCGACCTTTATCGCGCCCATGTCCCGCACTTTTGCCGAACCCGGCTTTTTCCCCGTCTGGCGTCGCAATTTTCTTGTCTGGCGCAAGCTCGCCCTGCCGTCGATTCTCGGCAACCTGGCTGACCCGCTGATCTATATGCTCGGCCTGGGCTACGGCCTGGGAGCCATGCTCCCCAGTATCGAGGGTCAGCCTTACATCGCCTTCCTGGCAGCCGGCTCTGTCTGCGCCTCGACGATGAACGCGGCGACCTTCGAGGCACTGTACTCGGCCTTTTCCCGCATGCACGTCCAGAAAACCTGGGAAGCCATCCTCAATACGCCGCTTGGCCTCGCTGATGTCGTCGCCGGAGAATTGTTCTGGGCAGCCACCAAATCGCTGTTTTCCGGTGCCGCCATCCTCGTCGTCATTACCGCCATGGGCCTGACCCACGGCCCGCTCATGCTCTGGGCGCTACCGGCCATCGTCCTGACCGGCCTGGCCTTTGCCGCGCTCGGCCTGATCTGGAACGCGCTGGCCCCGTCCTACGATTTCTTCATGTACTACTTCACCCTGTTCATCACCCCGATGACCCTTATTTCCGGCGTGTTCTTCCCGACTGACCAGCTCCCCGCATGGCTCGCCATGATCGGTGCCTGGCTGCCGCTGGCCCAGGGTGTCGCCTTGGTCCGCCCGCTACTGGCCGGCCAGGTACCTGCCAACGCCCTGATCCACGTCCTGGCCCTGCTGGTTACCGCGGCAATTGCCTTCAGTATCGCCTTGCATCTAACCCGTCGGCGACTGCTCAAGTAAAATTGACCAATGGAACCTTTGCTCGTCATCACCAACTGCCCCGATGAACAATCGGCCAACGCCATCGCGCTTGCCACCGTCGATGAGGGACTGGCTGCCTGCGTTAACATTTTGCCGCGCATCCAGTCGGTCTACCGCTGGCAGGGAAAGGTCGAGTCGGCCACCGAAGTACCGCTTTTTTTCAAGTCGACAGCCGCCAACTACCCGGCGCTTGAAGCCAGAATCCGCCAACTCCATCCCTATGAACTGCCTGAAATAATTGCCCTGCCAGTTAGCCACGGCTTGCCTGCCTATCTGAACTGGATGGCGGCGGAAACGATCCAATGACCATGCGCCTCTTATTCCTCATCTTTTCCCTGTTCATCGGACTCGTCCAGGCCGAGGAATTCCTTGATCCGGCCGTTGCCTTCAAGCCATCGGTCAAAGCCCTTGATGGCCAGACCCTCGAAGTCAGCTACGAGATCGCCAAGGGCTATTACCTCTACCGCGACAAGTTCCGCTTTGCCGTCGAAGGCGATGCGGCCACGCTTGGCACACCGTCCTTGCCCAAGGGCAAGGAACATAACGACGAGAATTTCGGCAAGGTCGAGGTGTATTACAAGGCCGTCGCCATCCGCATTCCTGTCGTGCGCACCAGTTCCGGTCCGCTCCCCCTGAAACTCCGTGTCACCGGGCAAGGCTGTGCCGATGCCGGTGTTTGCTACCCTCCGCAAACTCAAACCCTCAGTGTCGATCTGCCCGATCCGGCCAGCGCACCGCCCGGCCAAGCAGCGGGCACTGGCGATGAGAGCGGCCAGATCGCCTCAACCCTCAAACACGCCGGTTTCTGGACCAGCCTCGCCTTCTTCTTTGTAGCCGGCCTCGGCCTGTCGCTGACGCCTTGCGTTTTCCCGATGATCCCCATTCTTTCCGGCATCATTGCCGGACAGGGCCACAAGAATTCCCACGCCCGCGGTTTTGCCCTCTCACTGGCCTACGTACTCGGCATGGCGGTGACCTATGCTGCCGCCGGAGTCGCCGCCGGCATGACCGGTACGCTGCTTTCCGCGGCCCTGCAAAACCCGTTGGTGCTAGGCAGCTTCGCACTGGTTTTTGTCGTCCTCTCGTTCTCGATGTTCGGCTTCTACGAACTGCAGTTGCCAACGGCGCTGCAAAGCAAGCTGTCGGAAGAATCCGGCCACCTTCAGGGGGGCGCGGCATTGGCGTTTTCCTGATGGGTGCCTTGTCAGCCCTGATCGTCGGCCCCTGCGTTGCTGCACCGCTGGCTGGCGCACTGCTCTATATCGGCCAGACCGGTGATGCCGTTTTCGGCGGCACGGCGCTGTTCGTCATGGCGCTCGGCATGGGTGCGCCGCTGATTGCAGTCGGCATTGCCGGCGGGTCCCTGCTGCCCAAAACCGGTCCCTGGATGGAAGGGGTCAAGAAGGCCTTCGGCGTACTTTTGCTGGCCACTGCCGTCTGGCTCCTCGCGCCGGTTATCCCGCCGGTTGTCAGCATGCTGGCCTGGGCGATGCTGCTCATCATCCCCGCCATCTACCTGCATGCCCTTGACCCACTGCCACCCCACGCCAAAGGTTGGCAGCGCTTCTGGAAGGGTATTGGCATTGTCATGCTGCTAACCGGTGCGGCATTGCTCATCGGCACCCTGGCGGGTGGCCGCGACCCGTTGCAACCGCTGGCCGGGTTGCGCGGCCAGGCAGTGGCTGCCCAAGAAAAGCGATTGCCGTTCGAACGGGTTGCCTCGGTTGGCGAACTTGAGACGAAAATCAAGGCCGCCGGGCGCCCGGTGATGCTCGATTTTTATGCCGACTGGTGTGTTTCGTGCAAGGA
Source organism: Dechloromonas sp. HYN0024 (assembly GCF_003441615.1). NCBI lineage: Bacteria > Pseudomonadati > Pseudomonadota > Betaproteobacteria > Rhodocyclales > Azonexaceae > Dechloromonas > Dechloromonas sp. HYN0024. The sequence continues at coordinate 3,227,883 of NZ_CP031842.1, forward strand.
AATGGAGCGGTTTACCTTCGCCGATCCGACCGTCCAGGCAAAACTATCAGACTTCAAGCTGCTTCAGGCCGATGTCACTGCCAACTCGGAAGACGACAAGGCCTTACTCGCCAAATTCAGTCTCTTCGGCCCGCCTGGCATCATTTTCTACGATGCCGGGGGCCAGGAAATGAAATCCGTCCGCATCGTTGGTTTTCAGGATACGGCCCAGTTCTTGAAAACCCTGCAGCAACTCGGAAATAACAGCTAGATTTGTCCTGCCGGTGCGTAACGCAAGGACAAAACCGCAAACACGACACCAACCGCAGTCCCGGCCAGAACATCAATCGCCACATGCTGACAGGTGGCCATCGTAGACCATAGAATGGCCAGACAGTACGCAGCGCTCAGCCAGCGCGCCAGTCGCGGAACTCCGATAGCGGCAAACACCCGGTCAAGCCAGAAGGCTGAAAAGACGGCTGATGCCACATGCAGGGAAGGGCAGGCGTTGCCAGCCGCATCCGTATCCTTGATGAAGGCTATTGAGGGGTAGAGGCTCCAGTCGATGACGGCGGGTGGCACCCCCGTTGGCAACAACCAGAAAATACCCAGGCAGAGCAGGCACATGGCCGCCATCCATTGGCTATAGACTGCCAGCATCCGGGTATTGCCAAGCAGGGCCGGGGGCAGCGACACATAGACCCACAGCGAGGCATATACGGAGAAGGCGAGCGGCGTGAATGGAATCCATGCGTCAAGCCCGATCCGCGGCATGACCGTCGTCGCAAAGACGGGGTTGCGCAGTACCCAGAAGTATCCCCAGAAGAAAATGGCCATGAAGGCCATCGTGCCAACCGCCTTGAGCGGCCACAGGATGGCGATTCTGGATATGAGCTGCCGGATCCAGTGCGGTCTGGAAAACAGGTACATGAGAATTCGATGATTTGCGGACAGCGAAAACCCTATGGTAACAACAGATGCCCCATGCATTGAGGAATCGTCGGACTGATAGGGTAAAACCTTTGGAAAACATGGGCATTCAGCTAAAATTGGCAGGCTATGGAATCCATTGGCCTGATTCGTGATTTTCTCCAGGACCGTCTCGCCGTCGAGCCGGGCAATGTCGTTCCCGGCGCGGCCCTGGCGGAGCTTGGCGTCGACTCGCTGATGATGCTCGAATTGATGTTCGAATTCGAGGACCGCTACGGCATCAAGCTCTCCCGCGACCTGAAAACTCCCCGGACCGTTGGCGAGATGGTGACGCTGATGGACGGCCTGATCGCCAAGTCGAAGAGCTGAGCCATGAGCCAGCGACGGGTGGCGATTACTGGCCTCGGGCTGGTCAGTCCTTATGGCGGCGACCTCACTGATTTCTTCACACGCCTGTGTGCCGGCGAATCGGCCGTCGGCTACCTGCTGACCGACGACGTGCCGCGGCCGCTGTCGATGCCTTTCGTCACGTGTCCCGGTTTCGACCCCGATACCGTGCTCGGCAAACCGCAGGCCAGCATGATGGACCGTTTCGCACAGTTCGGCTTGGCTGCCGCCTTCAACGCCTGGGATGATGCCGACCTGTCGCGTCAGCCCGGCGACGAATGCCGTAGCGACTGGGGTGTGGCCTGGGGCACCGCACTCGGCGGCACGATGGCCTATGAGAAAGGCTACCGCGAACTCTGGCAGCGCGGCCGCGAAAGACTGTCGCCACTGACCGTCGTTCTCGGCATGAACAATGGCGCCAACGCCCATATGTCGATCCAGTTTGGCCTGGGCGGCGTCAGCATGAGCCACACCGTAGCCTGCGCCTCATCGGCCATTGCCATTGGCGAAGCCTTCCGCCGCGTCCGCAGCGGCGAAGCAACGGTGATGCTGACGGGCGGCTCGGATGTACCGCAGGCTTATGGCGTTGCCCGCGCCTGGGAAGCCTTGCGTGTCATGGCGCCGGGCAACAGCGAAACGTCGCCATCGGCCTGCCGGCCGTTCTCGGCTGATCGGCGGGGCCTGGTTCTCGGCGAGGGCGGGGCGGCACTGGTCCTCGAAGACTGGGATCATGCCACCGCCCGCGGTGCTCGCATCCACGGGGAGATCGTCGGCTACGGCACGACCTGCGACCATACCCATCTGGTCCGCCCGGAAGCCGACGGGCAGATTCGCGCCATCCGGCTAACCCTGGCCGATGCCGGACTGGAGGCCAGCGATATTGATTACGTCAACGCCCACGGCACGGCAACCGCCGAAGGGGACCCGGTCGAAATAGCGGCACTCAAGGCGGTTTTCGGTGACCGCGCTGCAACACTAGCCGTCAGCGCCACCAAATCGATGCACGGGCATCTGCTCGGTGCTTCGGCCGCCATCGAAGCCATCGTCACAGTGCTCGCCCTGCGCCAGCAGAGCATCCCGCCCACCGCCCATCTCGACCAGCTCGACCCGGCCTGTGCCGGGGTTGACCATGTCACCGCAGCACGGCACAGCCAGCCCCTGCGCGCCGCACTCTCCAATTCCTTCGCTTTCGGTGGCAGCAACGCGGTCCTCGCGTTCCGTGCTGTCAACGAGTAACCCCAACGGATGCCCCGCCATGTCTGACGCCATTTCTCCCGAAATCATCGAAGCCCTGTTGCCGGAAGTTGCCGAATTGATCGTTTCGGCGCTCAATCTCGACATGCCCGCCGCCGAAATCGAACCGGATGCCCCGCTGTTCGGCGAAGGCCTCGGCCTCGACTCGATTGACGTGCTCGAAATCGCCCTGGTCATTTCAAAAAAATACGGTTTCCAGCTTAAATCCGACAACGAGGACAACCTGCGCATCTTCTCCTCGCTGCGCGCCCTGTCCGGGCACATCGCCAGCCAGCGGACCAAATGACCCTTTCCCCGGCCCCGCTGCTGCGCGGCCTGGCCGTGGTCGTCTTTATCACCATCTGGGCTGTCCTTGCCCATATCAGCAGCGCCGGCGAAGGCACGCCCGATCTCTCGGTCATGATCGCCCTGGCCCCGATCCTTGCAGCACTCAGCCTGCTCCTCTGGCGCAACCACCATCCACTGCGGACTGGTGCCGCTGTGGTCGTCCTGCTCGGTTGCCTGGCCTGGCTGTGGCCCATCTTGCGCAATAACATTGCGCTGCTTTTTTTCATCCAGCACATCGGCACCAATCTGGCGCTCGCCACCCTGTTCGGGCGCAGCCTGCTTGGCGATGGTGAAGCCCTCATCACCCAACTAGCGCGTGCCGTCCACGATGGTGATCTGTCCGAACTTAAACGCCGCCACACCCGTCAGGCGACCCTGGCCTGGACGCTGTTTTTCCTGACCAATGCACTGATCTCGGCAATCCTCTGGCTATTTGCCCCAGCCACCGTTTGGTCGGTTTTCGCCAACCTGCTGTCGGCACCCCTGCTTGCCGCCATGTTCATCGGCGAACACCTCTGGCGGCTGCAGGTGCTACCGCCGGAAGAGCGACCGAGCTTCGCTCAGGTCATCGGTGCCTACCGCATGCGCAACAAGCTGCGCGACGCGGAGGCACGGATCGATACGCCCAGTCAGCCGGCCAATCCATTATGACGGGCATCCCCCTGTTCGCCCACAGCAATCTCGATGCTGTCTTTGCCTGGAACACCGATGGACCAGTCAGCGTTGGCGACTATCTCGCCGATGTTCGCTGGCTAAGCGAACAGTTGCCGGCAGCAGGGCATCTGCTCAACCTTTGTCATGACCGTTACCGCTTCGCCGTCGGCTTTGCCGCTGGCCTGCTTCGCGGCATGACCAGCCTGCAGCCATCATCCCAATCGGCCGAAACATTCACCCGACTGCAGGCAGAACACCCGGATCTGGTCTGTCTCTGTGACGGCCCCTCCGAGACGCTGGGCTTGCCACGCATCGACTTTCCGGCGATTCCGACTCTCCGGGTCAGGCCCCAAACTTCGCTGACTGGGGACCTCACCATCCCGCAGATTTCAGCCGACCACCTCGCCGCCATTCTGTTCACCTCAGGTTCAACCGGCCTCCCGCAGGCGCAGCGCAAAACCTGGGGAAAACTGGTCGCCAACGGCTGCGCCGAAGCCATTGCCCTCGGCCTTGATCGCCAGCCACACGCCATCGTCGGCACGGTACCCGTTCAGCACAGTTACGGCTTCGAATCGACCTTTCTGCTCGCCCTCCATGGCGGCTGTGCCTTCTGGTCCGGCAAGCCGTTCTATCCCCAGGATATCGCCAGCGCCCTGGATGCCGTGCCACAGCCCCGCCTGCTAGTGACAACGCCGTTTCACCTGTCGGCACTACTCTCCGCGGGCATCGATCTGCCGCCGGTCGACAAGCTGCTTTCTGCCACAGCGGCACTCTCCACCGCACTGGCCAGCGAAGCCGAAAGGCGAACCGGCGCGCCCATGCTGGAAATTTACGGGTCGACCGAATCGGGCCAGCTCGCCACCCGGCGGACCACCGAGGGCGCTGCCTGGACGCTGCTGCCGGGCGTCCGCCTGAGGCAGGATGGCGATGAAACAATCGCCTGCGATGGCCATGTCGAAGGCTGCGTCGCACTGTCCGACCTGATCGAACTCCTGCCTGACCGGCGCTTCCTGCTGCACGGTCGCCAAGCCGACCTCATCAACATCGCCGGCAAGCGAACCTCGCTGGCCTATCTGAATCATCAACTTGGCGCCATTCCGGGCGTCGTCGATGGCGCCTTCTTCCTGCCCGACGACGAAGATCCGGACGGCATCACCCGCCTCACCGCCTTCGTCGTCGCCCCCGACCTCAGCGCCCGACAAGTCACTCTCGCACTGCGCCAGCGCATCGATGCGCTTTTCCTGCCCCGGCCGCTGGTCCTCGTCGATACACTGCCCCGCAACAGTACGGGCAAGCTGCCGCGCAGCGAACTGCAGGCGCTCTATGCCGACAAGGTCAGCCATGACGGGCGCTGAATACGACTGGACCGTTCCGGCCGATCATCCGGCCTTTGCCGGCCACTTTCCCGGCCGGCCCATCGTGCCGGGCGTCGTACTGCTGGACCGCGCCATCCTGTTTGCCGAAGCGATGCTCGGCACGAGCGGGTTGAACTGGCAGGTCGGCAATGCCAAGTTTTTCAGCCCCGTCGGACCAGAGGAAGCGCTCACTTTCGCTTTATCGACGAGCCCAAGAGGGGCAATCGCCTTCACCGTGCGGACGGGCGAGCGCGATATTGCCTCCGGCAGCCTGACCCGTGCCGTGCCATGAGCGAAAAAGACCCAACTGACGCCGACTGGATGCGCCAGCAGGAACGCAGCAATCTCGCCATCCTCAAGCTCATGGTGTGGATTTCGCTAACCTTCGGCCGGCGCATCGGCCGCGTCGTCCTCTATGGCATAGCTGCCTACTACGTGCTGTTTGCGCCGCGCGCCCGGCGCTTCAGCCGGAACTACCTGAACCTTGCGCTCGGCCGCTGGTCGCAGTGGTCTGACGGTTTTCAGCATATATTTTCGTTCGCCAGCACGATTCACGACCGGATTTACCTGCTCAACGACCGTTTCGAACTGTTCGACATCGAAATCATCGGTAGCGCGGCCGTTCAGAAGGCCGCCGAAGAACACCCGGGCGCTTTGCTGCTCGGTGCCCACCTCGGCAGTTTCGAGGTTCTCCGGGCGGTCGGGCGAGGGCAGCGGGGGCTACGTATCGCGATGATGATGTACGAGGAAAATGCCCGCATGATCAATGCCACACTCGAAGCGATCAATCCGGCGGCAAGCCAGGACATCATCCCGCTCGGTCGCATGGATTCGATGCTGCAGGCCCGCGACCGGCTCGATGAGGGCTATCTGGTCGGCATGCTCGCCGACCGCGGACTGGGCGACGATGCGACGATGGACTGCCATTTTCTCGGCAAACCGGCGCCGTTTCCGCTCGGCCCCTTCCGCATGGCCGCCATGCTGCGCCGTCCCGTCTTTTTCATGACCGGCCTGTATCTGGGTGGCAACCGCTACCAGCTGCATTTCGAACCGCTCGCCGATTTCTCGCAGACCTCCCGCGAAGAGCGCGATACCGCGATTCATGCCGCCATGCAGGGCTACGCCGACAAACTGACGCATTATTGTCAGCGCGCCCCCTACAACTGGTTCAATTTCTTCGATTTCTGGCAGAAAAAATGATCAAACGTCTCCTCGGCGGCCTCTTTTTGCTGGCCCTCGCCCTGCCTGCCACAGCCGCCTTCGATGTCGGCCAGCTGATGACCGACCTGGCGCGAAACAAAGGGGGGAAGGCCAGATTCATCGAGAAAAAATACATCTCGCTGCTCGACAAGCCTGTCGTGTCATCCGGGGAAATGAGCTACACGGCGCCCGATCGCCTGGAAAAACGGACCCTGCTGCCCAAAGTGGAAACACTGCTGCTCGACAAAGACATGCTGTCAATCGAGCGTGAAAAGCAGAAATTGACTATCAATCTCGCCAACCAGCCCGAGGCGCTGGCTTTCGTCGACAGCATCCGGGGCACCCTATCCGGTAACCGTGCGGCACTCGAGAAAAATTACGCCCTTCATTTATCGGGTAATTCAGACAAGTGGGTGCTTACTCTGTTGCCCAGTGACCAGAAAATCGCGACGCTGGTCCTGCGCATCACGGTGAGCGGCAACAAGGGCCTGATCCGCAGCATCGAGTACCTGCAGGCCGACGGCGACCGTTCCTTGCTCACCATGGAAGCCATCGAGATCAAATGAGCCGGCCGGCCATCCGCGCTTTTCTGTTCTGGCTGCTGGCCATGGCAGCCGGGTCGGTCATCGTCTGGAACAGCCGCTTTTCGGCCGACATGTCCTTCTTCCTCCCGGCCAGGCCGAGCGCCGAGCAACAGGTGCTGGTCGACCAGTTGAAAGAGGGGGTTGTCTCGCGCCTCCTGATGGTGGCTATCGAAGGTGGTGAGGCTGCCCAGCGCGCCGCCGTTTCACGCCAGTTGCGCAGTCGACTGGCGAAGATGTCCGAATTTGTAGCGGTCCAGAACGGTGAAGCCGGCAGCCTCGATGCCGACCGCGACTTCCTGTTCCGCCACCGCTACCTGCTCAGCCCGGCCGTGACGCCAGAACGCTTCACGGTCGATGGCCTGCGCGACAGCATCGCCAGCAGCGTCGATCTCCTCGCTTCACCGGCTGGCATGATGATAAAACCGCTGCTGCCGCGCGATCCGACCGGCGAAATGATCGAGCTGCTCTCCGGCCTCAACGCCGGCGCCCAACCGAATGCACGTGAAGGCGTCTGGGCCTCGCGTGACGGCGATCGGGCGATGCTCCTGATCCAGACGGCCGCTCTCGGCTCCGATACCGACGGGCAGGAGCAGGCCATCGCGACGATCCACCAGCAATTTGCTCAAAGCGCCCAGGAGGCCGGCTTCAGCGAGGCCGGCATGCGGCTTTCCGGACCCGGCCTCTTTGCCGTGAAATCGCGGGAAACGATCAAGAGCGAAGTCAGCCGCCTTTCGTTGATCAGCACTCTGGCCATCATCGCCGTGCTTTTCTTCGTCTATCGCTCAGCCCGGCTCCTGACCCTCGGCCTGCTGCCCGTAGTCAGCGGCGCACTGGCCGGCATCGTCGCCGTCAGCCTCGTTTACGGCACCGTTTTCGGCATTACCGTCGGCTTCGGCTCGGCACTGATCGGAGAGGCCGTCGATTATTCGATCTATTACTTCGTCCAGTCCGGCCGGCTCGGTGCCGATGAATGGCGAAAACATTTCTGGCCGACCGTCCGGCTCGGCGTATTAGCCTCGATTTGTGGCTTCGCCGCGCTGCTTTTCTCGGGTTTCCCGGGCCTCGCCCAACTCGGCCTCTATGCCCTGAGCGGCGTCCTCACCGCCGCACTCGTCACCCGCTTCATCCTGCCGGATCTGGCCGGCGACGAACATCCGATACGCGACCTGAGTCACCTCGCACCGCCGCTCAATTCTGCCATCCGGGCGCTGCGCCGCCTGCGCTGGCCTATCATCTTGCTGACAGCTGCCGCGGCAGCTGTGCTCGTCGTCGACCGCGAACATCTGTGGCACCCCAACCTGTCGGCACTGAGTACGGTCAGCACTGAAGATGGCGCCACCGACAATGCCCTGCGCGCCGATATCGGCGCGCCCGATTCGCGCTACATGGCGGTGATTACGGCGGCTAGCCGCGAAGCCGCGCTGCAGGCGGCCGAACGGGCAGGGCAGCAGCTCGATGCCCTGGTCGCCCAGGGCATCCTCGGCGGCTACGATAGCCCGGCCCGCTTCCTGCCCAGCCTGACCATGCAGGCCAGCCGCCGCGCCAGTCTGCCGAGCACCGACGAATTGCGACCGCGCCTGCAAGCTGCGCAGGCCGACTCCCCGCTCGCTGCAGTCAAACTCGGGGGCTTCCTCGACGATGTCGCACTAGCGAAAGAGCAGGGCGACCTCACCCGCGCATCGCTGAACGGCACCAGCCTCGCGCTGGCCGTCGACTCGCTGCTGCTGCAACGAACGGATAGCTGGAGTGTGCTGCTGCCACTGCGTCCCCCGGCCGGCGACAAGGGAATAGACATCGATATCGAACCGGTACGGGCAGCCCTTGCCGATAGCGGGGCGCTGTTCATCGATATGAAGTTCGAGTTCGACCGGCTCTACAACGACTATCTCGATGAAGCGACCCTGCTTTCGCTGGCCGGCTTCGTCGCCATCGTCGCTCTGCTCGCCGTCACGCTGCGTTCGGCCCGTCGTCTCGGCGCCGTCCTGCTACCCTTGCTGCTCTCCGTCGTCATCGTTATCGCCGGCATTCATCTGGCTGGTGAACAACTGCATCTGCTGCACCTGATCGGCATGCTACTGATCGTCGCCGTCGGCTCCAATTACGCCCTGTTCTTCGACCGAGCCGGGAGCGAGCACCACCTCGATCCGTCAACCCTGGCCTCGATGGCCATCGCCAACCTGACCACTGCCATCGGCTTCGGCACACTCGCGTTGTCCAGCGTCCCGGTACTGCACGCCGTCGGCATCACGGTCGGACCGGGTGCCGTTCTCGCCTTGCTCCTGTCGGCCGCCTTCGTTCCACGTGAAACCCTGGCATGAGCCGCCCACTGCGTACGCTGCGCCGTGAAACCGGCGCCCCGGACCTGGTCGTGCTGCTGCCCGGTGCATACATGAAACCGGAAGATTTTGTCGAGGCAGGGTTTTTCAGTGCCGTCGAGCGACGCCGCCTGAAGCTCGACATCGCCGCGGTCGAGCTCGACCTCGACACGATTTCCGAGGGTAGTGCCGTCGCCGACGTCTTTGACCAGATCGTGCTGCCCGTCCGCCAAAACCACGAGCGCGTCTGGTTGGGCGGCATCTCGCTTGGCGGCCTGCTGACCCTGAGCCTGAATGCCGACCGGCCCGGTACTATCGATGGCCTGTGCCTGATCGCACCCTATCCCGGCAGTCGGCTGACGACCAAACCCATCGCCAACGCTGGCGGCATCGACGCCTGGATACCCACCGCCGAACAACTGGACGACCCCGAATTCCGCGTCTATCGCTGGCTCAAACAGGTGCCTGTCAATCTGCCGGCCTTTATCGGCTATGGCACCGAAGACCGCTTCGCCGATGGCATGGCGACCATCGCCGGACGTTTCCCGACACCTGCCCGGCAAACCATCCCAGGCGGCCACGAGTGGCCGGTCTGGCAGCTTTTGTGGGAACATTTCCTCGATCTCGGATATTTTGCCACCTGACATGCCGACCCCCTGGAAGCCACCCCTCGCCATCAAGATGACACTCGCCACACATGCCGCCGCCGTGGTCGGCTGCCTCGTGTCGCCGTCCCTCTGGCCGTGGGCGCTCGGGGCGCTGATCGTCAATCACGTGATCATCACCACCGCCGGTCTGCTCCCGCGCACGACCTTGCTCGGGGCCAACCTGACCCGCCTGCCGGCCAGCGCCGCCGCCCGCCGCGAAGTGGCCATCACCATCGACGACGGTCCAGACCCCGAAATCACTCCACGCGTGCTCGACCTGCTCGATGTCCACAAGGCCAAGGCCACCTTCTTTTGTATTGGCTGGCGGGCCAGGGAAAACCCCGCGCTCTGCCAGGAAATCGTCGCCCGGGGCCACCAGCTTGAAAACCATGGCGATGCGCATTCAAAAGCCTTTGCCACCTTCGGCCCCGGCCGCATGAAGGCCGACATTGCCGCTGCCCAGGCCACCTTCACCGAAATTACCGGCCGGGCACCGCGCTACTTTCGCGCCACGGCCGGGCTACGCAATCCCTTCCTCGACCCCGTCCTGCATAGCCTCGGCCTGAGGCTCGCCAGCTGGACGCGCCGCGCCTACGACACCCGCTGCGGGAACCCGGACACGGTTTTCCAGCGCCTGAGCCGCGACCTCGGGCCCGGTGACATCCTGCTTCTGCACGATGGCCATGCTGCCCGCACACCGGCAGGTCAGCCGGTCATCCTCGTCGTCCTGCCACGCCTTCTTGCCCTGCTCAGCGAACGTCGGCTCCAGCCCGTCACGCTGCCCGATGCCATCCCATGAGCCAAACCATCCTTCGCAAACTCCTCGATGAAGCCAGCCGGCCGTTCGCCAGCAGCGGTCATTTTGCCTATCACTACGCGCGCGGCAAGCTGTCCTCCGACAGCATCTTCCGGGAAATTCTCAGACGCGGCCTTTTCCCTGCCGAAGGCCGTTACCTCGACCTTGGCTGCGGCCAGGGCAGCCTGTTTTCCTGGCTGCTTGCCGCCCGCAAGCTCTATGAAACCGGCCACTGGCCGAAGGGCTGGCCAGCGCCCCCCAAGCCACTGCAACTGCGGGGCATCGAGTTGATGCAGAAGGATGTCGACCGTGCCGTTCGGGCCTTCGGCTCCGACCACACCATCCTCCGCATCGAGCAGGGCGACATGACCAAAGCGGACTTCGGCAGCGCCGATGTCATCACCATCCTCGATGCCTTGCACTATGTCGATCATGCCCACCAGAAAGACGTGATCATGCGCATCCGCTCAGCGCTGCCGGCCGGCGGCCTGTTCCTTACCCGGGTCGGTGACGCCTCGGCCGGCCTGCCGTATCACCTGTGCAACTGGGTCGACCACGCAGTCACGTTCATGCGTGGCCACCGCCTGCCCCGCCTCCATTGCCGCACCCTGACCGAGTGGATCGCCTTGCTTGAAAGCATCGGTTTCACGGTCGAGACGGACCCGATGAACGCCGGCAAACCCTTCGCCAACGTCATGCTCGTTTGCCGCGTCCCGGCCTGACACAGTGACCCGGCCCAACCGCCTGCCCCTCGTCGCCGCAGCCATGCTCGCCATGCTGGCCGGTTGCTCGACGTTCGACGAAGGCGGCGAGGAGGGCGGCGCACTGCCCCCCGACATGGCACGCCGGGCCGACGGCAAAACAGCCACGGCGTGGCCGACCTCTCTGCCCGAAGCCGAGGTCAAAAAGCGCATCGTCCAGCTCATCCCTGCGTCGGCAAAAGACCGGCCAGGTTGGGCCAATGACCTGCATACCGCTTTCAAGACCCTGGAAGTGCCACACGCCACCCAGACTTATTGCGCCGCCATCGCCATCATTGAGCAGGAGTCGACTTTCCAGGCCGACCCAGTGGTACCCGGCCTGCCGGCCATCGTCCGCCGCGAACTGGAAAGCCGGGCCGGCCGCTATGGCGTGCCCTCGCTCATCGTTACCGCAGCCCTGAGCAAGACCTCGCCCGATGGCAGGAGTTATAACGAACGCATCGATGCCTTGAAGTCCGAGCGACAGATCAACAGCCTGTTCGAGGACATGATTGGCGAACTGCCCTTCGGCCGCCAGCTATTCGCCGACTACAATCCGGTGCGTACCGGTGGCCCGATGCAGGTCAGCATCGAGTTCGCGACGCAACACGTCAAGGAACGCGACTACCCCTACCCGATGCCGAAAAAGGTCCGCGACGAAGTGTTCACACGGCGCGGTGGCGTCTATTTCGGCAGCGCCATCCTGCTCGACTATGAAGTGCCGTACGACAACATCGTCTACCGCTTCGCCGACTTCAACGCCGGCCGCTACAGCAGCCGCAATGCCGCCTTCCAACTGGCGCTCGGCAGGATATCCGGCAAACCGCTGGCGCCGGATGGCGACCTGCTGCGTTACGAAGACGGCAAACCGGCGACGCTGGCGAGTAGCGTCGAGGAGGTCGCCATCGGCATCGCCGGCCGACTCGACATGAGCCGTCCGCAGATCCGCCGTGACCTGCTCCTCGAAAAATCCATGGCCTTCGGCCGCAGCCCGCTCTACAACCGCGTTTTCGAGTTGGCCGAGCGGAATGGAAAACCCATGGCCAGGCAGGCCATGCCGCAGATCGACCTGAAAAGTCCAAAAATCACCCGCAAGTTGACCACCGAATGGTTCGCCAAACGTGTCGAAGGTCGTTATCGAATCTGCCTGACCCGGTATAACAGCCAATAATCATCGACCATCACCGGGCCACCATCCAGGCGACAATCTGCCCGACCACGTCGCGCTCGATGCCGTTGAACCCGTGATAGGCCATCGCCTCGCATGGATCACCTCGACTGATACCCTCACCAAACGACAGCAATTGCTTGCGCGGCAAGTCGGCAAGCTTCCGCATCAGGCCCGGGATCTCGCTGTATGCACAATGGCTGCAAGCATCCTGCTCGTGATGCACGACGAGCACTGGAATAGTCAGCTGATCGAGCGCCATGGCCGGTACCGCAGGCGCCTTTGGGTCAGTCAGGATGGTCGCCGTCAGCACCAGGCCATCCGGCCCGTCCGTCCGGTTCAGGCGCGTCGCGACTGCCGCGACTGACTGCGTACCGCGACTGGTGCCGATCAACCACACCGGCAAGCCCGTCTGCTGGCGAACCCAGGCGATCACCGCCCGGGCATCCGCCGCGTGCTCCGCACCCTGGCGGAAACCACTCAAATAGGGAAATGACAGCCGATCAGACGGCGCATCGATGATCACCGTGAGCAGTCCCTGATCGACAAACAGTTGCCGGCTGCGTATCAGGAAATTGCCCTTGCCCCAGCCGAATGAACCATCCGTGCCAATCTGCAAGCCCCCGTGCCCACCGGCAAAGAGAATCACCGCAGCCTTCGGCGAGGGCGGTGCCAAGACCAGCAGGCGTTGCGTCACACCCGGTCGGGTTGGGATATCGACCACTTTTGGCTCGGTCTCGCCATACACCAGCGATGCAACAAGACACGATGCCAGTACAAGCCAGTTCTTGAATCTCTTCATCTCGATCACACCCAATTCAGATGACACGCCAAAACAAACCCGATTAAACATACGGAACATGAAACTTCGATACTGTGACTGTATTCCGGCAAGCTGTATTGCACCATCCGACACCGCCCCCTCTGGTAAAATTCAATTCACATCATCTCGGGCCTCGCCGTGACTCCGCTGCTGCTTTCCGCCTACACCGCCACTACCTGCCTCGGCCGCGGCCTTGATGCCATGCGCGATGCCTTGCGTAATGGAAGGAGCGGGCTGGTGCCCTGTGCTTTCGAGACCGTTCAGCTCGATACCTGGATGGGTGAGGTAGCGGCGGTCGACAACGAGAAGCTGCCGGTAGCGCTGGCCAGATACGATTGCCGCAACAACCGGCTGACGCAGATGGGGCTGGAGACGGATGGCTTCGCCGAGTCTGTGCGCGCAGCTATTGGCCGCTACGGCAGGACACGGGTCGGAATCTTTCTTGGTACCAGCACGGCGGGCATTTTGCAGACCGAACTGGCTTACCGCCGGCGCGATCCGGCAAGCGGCGCATTGCCTGACGATTTTCATTACCGCACGACGCACAACTCCTTCTCGCTGGTCGAATTCACCCGCGACTATTTCGGACTGGAAGGCATGGCGATGGCGATTTCGACCGCCTGCTCGTCGAGCGCCAAGGTCTTCGCCGCGGCGGCCCGTCAGCTTGAACTCGGCAATATCGATGCGGCCATTGTAGGCGGCGTCGATACGTTATGCCTGACCACCCTCTATGGTTTCGCCTCGCTCCAGCTCACATCGGCCGATCCTTGCCGGCCCTACGATGCGGCCCGCAATGGCATTTCAGTCGGCGAGGGTGCCGCCTTTGCGCTACTCGAACGCTGCGCCAGCCCGGCCACCGGCTCGGTATTGCTGCTCGGTACCGGCGAATCGAGCGATGCCTATCACATGTCCTCCCCCCACCCGGAAGGGCTGGGGGCCAAAATGGCCATGGCCGCAGCCCTGCGCTCGGCCGGAATGACCGCCGGCCAGATTGACTACATCAACCTGCACGGCACCTCGACACCGGCCAATGATGCCGCCGAAGGCAAGGCGGTCAGCGCGCTGTTCGGTGATCGCGTACCCTGCAGTTCAACCAAAGGGGCGACCGGCCATACTCTGGGTGCGGCCGGTGCGGTTGAAGCAATCATCTGCGCCTTGACGCTGACCGAGGGTTTTCTGCCCGGCAGTCCAGGCACTGAAAACCTCGACCCGGCGATTCCTCTCGATTACCTGTTGAAGAGCAGTGACGGAAAGGCGAGTCGCACCCTGACCAACTCCTTCGGCTTTGGCGGCAGCAATTGCAGTCTGATTCTCGGTGTTGCCCCATGAACAAGCCTATGACCGCCTGGATCGAAGGCATCGGATTCCTTGCCCCCGGCCTGCCCGACTGGCCGACCGCCCGTGCCGTATTGCGCGGCGAGCAAGGGCTGACCGCCGCTCCCTCGCTGCTGCCTGCCCCCAGCCTTCTGCCGCCGGCCGAACGCCGTCGGGCCAGCCGCGTCGTCAAGCTGACCCTGGCCCTCGGTCTCGAAGCAGCAGCCCAAGCCGGCGCTGACGTGGGGAGCTTGGCCACGGTTTTTTCCGCCTCCGGGGCTGACGGGCACAACTGCCATGCGCTGTGCGAGCAACTGGCCACCGAGGACCGCCAGATTTCGCCGACCCGCTTCCACAACTCGGTCCACAATGCTGCCGCCGGATACTGGGGCATCGCTACCGGTTCGATGGCGCCATGCCAGGTTCTCTGCGCCTACGATGCGAGCTTCGGTGCCGGTCTGATCGACGCTCTCGGACAGGTCATGGTCGACCGGGAAGCAACCCTGCTGATCGCCTACGATAGCGAATACCCGGAACCACTGTTCACCAAGCGTCCTGTGCCCGACGTCGCTGGTGTCGCACTGCTGCTAACCTACCAACGCAGTGAGCGCTCGCTTGCATCCATTTCGGTGCTTCCCGATAGCACCCCGGCCATGCCGCTGGCCGACCCAGCACTGGAGTCTTTGCGGACGTCGATTCCGGCTCTCCGCGCCCTGCCGCTGCTGCAAAAACTGGCCCGTGGTGAAGCCGGTAGCGTATGCCTCGACTACCTGCCACCGCTGCAATTGAAGGTGGAAATCCTGCCGTGCTGAGCGCCCCGGCTGCTTCCATGAAGCGCGACCATTGCTGGATCGCCGCCCACATTCCACATCAGGGCCAGATGTGCCTTCTCGATACAGTGCTGGAATGGTCAGAAGGCCGTATTGCCTGCCGTGCCACCAGCCACACCGACACCAGCAATCCGCTACGCGCCGAAGGCCGGCTTGGTGCGGCCAATGGAATCGAGTATGCCGCCCAGGCAATGGCCATCCACGGTGCCCTGCTCGCCAATGTTGATGACCAGCCGCGCCAGGGCTACCTGACCAGCGTCCGCAGCGTCACCCTGCACGTTGCCCGACTCGATGATCTGCCGGGCGAGCTTGATGTTCAGGCCGAGCGCCTGTCGGGTGACACCAACAACATCCTCTACCAGTTCTCGCTCAGCCACGCCGGCAATTGCCTGCTCGAAGGGCGTGCCGCCGTCGTGCTCGATGCTGCGGCCATTGGGCGGCAGCCGTAATCAAGGAATATCGATGAAACGCGCACTCGTTACCGGCGGCAGCGGCGGCATCGGCGCCGCAATCTGCAGGCGTCTGGCAGCCGATGGGCATCACGTCATCGTCCACGCCAACCGCAGCCGCGAAAAGGCCGAAGCCGTCGTCGCCGACATCGTCGCCAACGGTGGCAGCGCCGAATCCGTGACCTTCGACGTGACGGAACGGGCCGCTACGGCCGCCGCGCTGGAAAATCTGCTCGAAAACGGGACCATCCAGATCCTGGTCAACAACGCCGGCATCCATGCCGATGCGGTTTTTCCCGGCATGCGCGCCGAGCAATGGCATACCGTCCTCGACGTTTCGTTGAACGGATTTTTCAACGTCACCCAGCCGCTGACCTTACCGATGATCCGTACCCGCTGGGGCCGCATCATCAATATTTCGTCGATTGCCGGCATCACCGGCAACCGCGGCCAGGTCAATTATTCAGCCGCCAAGGGCGCCCTGCATGCCGCCAGCAAATCACTGGCGCTCGAACTGGCCAGCCGCGGCATCACGGTTAATGCCGTGGCCCCTGGCATCATCGCCACCGACATGATCGAAGGCAGCTTCGATGCAGCAACCATCAAGAATCTGGTACCGATGCAGCGGGCTGGTCAGCCGGAAGAAGTGGCCGATCTCGTCGCCTTCCTCGCCTCTGAAAGGGCAGCCTATATTTCCGGCCAGGTCCTCTCGATCAACGGTGGGATGATCTGAAGCTGACTAATAGCAAACCCCGCAGGCCGCTGTCGGCCAGCCTTAAAACTTTCAGCTAAGTAACAGTTCGTTGATTTCCCGGACATTGGCCGGGCGCACGACGCGGCCAATTTCCTGACCATCGCGTAGCAGAATCAACGTCGGCCACAGCTTGACCCGAAAACTCCGCCCGAGCCTGCGGCCAGGGCCATCCTCGACCTTGAGATGGGGCAACGTGGAGAACTCGCCCAGCGCCGCCTCGATGAACGGCTGCGCCCCTTGGCAATGAGGACACCAGTCGACACCAAACTCGATCAGCACCATACCGGGCATGACATCAATTTCAGCCCGATCTGGTGCTACTTCCGAATAACTGGCTAGGTAAGCCATACACCTCTCCTTAAGCCGAGCGCCCGATTAATGACTTGAGTCGCGCCAGTTTCGGGGCCACCAGAGGGACCGTCAGCATGGTGCTGAGCACAGCCATCAGAAGCAGGGCGGTGAAGGTTTCGCTGGTGATGATCTGCTTGTCGAGCAGAATATTGGCAAAAATAATCATGATCAACGCCTTGGTCTGGAGCAGCCAGCCGATGATGCTGGCTTCACCCGGCGCCCAGTTGAGAATTCTCCCGGCGATCCGCACGCCGATCAGTTTGCCGCTGACTGAGGCGGACAGCAGCAGGGCAGCGGCGATGAAGACAGCGAATCCACCGACATTCCAGTTGGTACGAAGGCCAGTGGACAGGAAAAAGACCGGCATTACGACGAGCAGTACGTGATGCCGCAGTTGATCCATTTTTTCCTGATCGAACCAGGCGGCTTCCATGCTCGCACCAGCCAGGAAGGCGCCGACCATGAAGTGCAGCCCGGCCCAGTCGGCACCAAAGGAAACGGTGGCCAGCCAGATCAGCGCGACATACCAGCGATCACGCTCGGGTATTCGTGCCATCAGCCGATGGAACAACCAGGCAGAAACCGTAAAGATCAGAAGAAACGCACCCTGGCGACCAATGCGCTGCCAATCCATCAGGATCAGTGCCAGCACCCCCCAGATCGCGATGTCGTCGAGACTGGCGTAGCGGAGAATGCGCTGGCCGATTGGCTGGCGGAGAACATCGAGCTTTTCCATCAGCAGGATCAAGATGGGCAGGGCAGTCACGGCACAGGCCATGCCGACACCAACGACGAACTGCCAGGTCAGTGCCTTGGCCCCCATCCAGCCATCAACCGTGAGCATCAGGGCGGCAGCGGTGCAGCCAAAAAGCAGGGGTACACCCAAGGCCAGACCGGCCGTAATCCCGCTTTCACGCCGGTGCACCCAGGCCTTCTTGAGATCAAGTTCAACGCCGGCAATCATCACGAAAAGCATCACCGCCCACCAGGCAATGCCGTTCAAGGACTGGATCACGGTGGGATTGAAAACGAACTGGTAATACTCCGGGAAGACCCGGCCGAGAATACCCGGACCGAGCAGAATGCCGGTGATGATCTGGACCACGACCAGAGGCGCGAAATAATCGGTCTTCCCCAAGCGCCAGATAAGGTAGGGCACGGAAAAAATGATCGCCATGGCGATCAGGAAAATCTCCGTCGTATTCATGACAACCGGCGCAGAACCAGTAGCGGAAGGCGCAGCACGAAACCGATGAAGAGACGGGTGTGCATCCACGTCAGCAGCGTGTTGTCGCGCAGGTATTTAAAGTGCGAGACACCCCCTTCGTCAGCCCGGAAATAGCGTACCGGCGCGTCGATGTTGATCGGCCGGACACCCGCCCAACACAAGCGGACGACGGCTTCGGGGTCGAAATCGAAGCGACGCATGAAACGATTGGCCCGCATGATTTTGATCAGCGGCTGAATGGGATAGACCCGAAAGCCATACAACGAATCACCAATCCCCATCCACAGCGTTTCGAGATTGGCCCAGCCGTTCGATACTTTTCGGCCATTGACGCGCAATGCCGGCGCATCGGCGTCGAATACCGGTTTGCCCAGCACCATGTGTGCAGGCTCGGCCTGCGAGGCGGCCATGAATGCAGGAATCAGTTCGGCCGGATGCTGGCCGTCCGAATCCATGGTCAGGGCATGCGTAAAACCCTCAGCTGCGGCGAGGCTGATGCCCTCGAGTACCGCCGAACCCTTGCCGCGATTTTCGGGCAGAACAATGATGCGCAGCCCGGCCTCGGTCGTGGCCATGGCCTGCAAGGCTTCGACGCTGCCATCCGTGCTGCCGTCAACGACGACCCAGACCGGCGACCACTGAGCCAGGGCACTACGCACCGTGACGGCCACCTTGGCTCCGGGGTTATAGCTGGGAATGAGGACGAGATGGGTTTTTGAAACAGCAGGCATGTGGTGTTTTTTTCAGGCGGCGGGGGCCATCTTGGGTGTCGGATTCTCGCCCAACTCACTACGAAAATAGCCTTCCAGCTCGCTAGTGAAGGATTTGAGGTTGGTCGGTGGCGGAAAGCGGCGACCGAGACGGACACGGCAGGTCAGCGGCAGCTGGGGACGCCGGAAGAGCGGCCAGGCCTTGCCGAGATAGGGGGTCGAAAACTCGATCAGTATTGTCTGCACGGCCACCTTGCTCCGATTGGAAATCAGACCAACGCTGGAAGAACAGGGACCGATCGGAAAGTCGAGCGTGCGCGAACCCTCCGGGAAAATCACCAGATGCGCCCCCTGAGCCAGCTCCTGGCGCGAGCCGATAATCATGTCGAGCGCGGCATCGTTTCGAATGTAGCGGGCCAGGCGGGCGGCAGCGCCGAACAGGATATTGTCCATCAACGATGCCTTCATGATGCAGACGGCGTTGGGAAGCCGGGAAATGATCATGACGACATCGAGCAGCGAGGGGTGATTGGCCGCCACGATCAGTGGCCCCTCATCGCGCAACCGGTCAATCTCCTTCAGGTCGAAACGGCAGGCACAAAACAGCGTGAGAATCTGCAGATAGATCCGGAAGGCAGATGAAATCATCCAGCGGCCGAATGGCTGGCTGATCCGCTGTGGCAACACCAACTGGAAGAGCAGGGCACAGGGAAGCCAGATCAGGCAAAGCACGGCCAGCGAGCCCAGGCCAAGGCCCATGGCGATATATTCGTAGGCTATCCAAAGCGGATTGCCGACGCCTCGCCGATCAGTCATTGACCTTGACGCGGGTCGATGACTCGCCGAAAACCCAGGTAATGGCAATGCCGCCGGCAAGATAATCCTTCTTGCGAATCAATGGACTGTCGGCGAAGGTGGCGCCGCTCAGGTTGTCGTAGCGAACAAAGCCACCCACCCAGTAGGTCGGAAAGCGCTTGGATAAGGAGGCAAGCAACTGCGTTCCGGCGTAACCGGCCCCGGCTTCATAGGCGGCTCGGTCGGCCGTCGCGTATTGCGGTGCCACGGTGTAATAGTAGGCGTTCTGACGCTTGTCGCCGAACACCGGCCCGGCCAGCATGCCGAGATTCCAGCCAGCCATGCCGGGAAGGTCGGTAATGTCGACATTCAGTTTAGGGTGGAAAACCCAGCCGATTGACTGTGGCGACCCCTCGACCGTTAGCGCAGCCCGCAGCGGCAGCAGTATTTTGACGAAACGGGCGCGATTGTCGGAACGCCATACGGTTAAATCAACTTGTGGTCCAACCTCAAACGTCGCCTTGAGATCGGACATGCCGGCCCGCGCCTTGATGTTATCGCTGCTGACCGGTGGCGAAAGAGCGAGGCTGACCGTCAGGTCGATACGGTCAGAATCGAAAAAACTGCCGCGGATACCCTGACGATCGGCCTTCAGAAAATCACCGTGATAGGTGAAATGGGGAACCGGCATCAAAAAATTGTGGCTCTGGTCAGACCCGCGATAGGAAGGAAAACTGAAGGCTGCGACACCAGCCCCGATTTCCCAAAGCGGCTGGTCTTCTGCCGCCTGCACGCCGGTGGTCATGACCGCTGCACAAGCAGCAAGCAGAAAACCGTTCCGATAGAGCTTGGTCATGGCCATTAACTTTTCTCCAGCGTGTGCGAGGCAAACGCCTCGATTTCAAGCAACAGGTCGCTACGACAAATATCGGCCTGGACGAAAACCGCATCTGCATCACCAATCAGGGGCATCAGCACTTCCCTGAGCAAGGGGAAATCGGCAGCGTGGCGCACGTAAACCCGATAAGAAAGTTCGCTCAGGATATACGGGCTGCTACGGCACAGCCGGTTGGCCTCATCAACAACCGCCGCGATGTTGGCCATCGATTCACGACATTGCCCCGAGACATCCCCCGGCGAAACCGTCTGGTGGCCAACAATACTGGCCGTGCCCGAAATGAACAGCAGTTCCTGAGCCGGGAGATAGGCCAGGGCACCGCGCGAAAAAGTCGGACTGCGCGGACCATAGTCAGCCGGATAGTTGTAGGCACTAACCTGACGCGGATTTTCGAGGGGAACCGCCGGCGCCCGGCCAGCCATGAAGGCAATACTCAGCGGACTGCCAGCCAGGCCGATGGCACAGGCCGCGGGGACATTGCCCGTCGCGCCACGGTGACATTCAAGGAAGGCATCCTGTCGACCAATGTTGAACTGGCGATAACGCTCCAGCCCATTTGTTTCCAAATTGATTTCAGCCAGATAATTCCAAACCCGCCACAGATGGGGCAGTTGTTCCGCATCGAGCAAGCGGAAAATCCGGCGATAGGCTTCCTCGCTGGCCGCCTGCAGGGAAGAGCAATTGGCGGAACTGGTGAAATCCGTTTCATGGAGTTCAATCACGCCGAAGAGCAGCCCCTCCGAGCGCCGCCAGGCGATCCCCTCGCTATGTCCGGAGGTCAGCGGCTGATCGACTGACCAGACTTCATGAATGGTTGCTGTGCAGGCCCCGAGTAACGGAGCCTTAACGGATTGTTCCGGCCAGGCCGGGCGAATGCCACCAGTCGGCTCACCAACCATGGCGCCGCCGAGCTCCCTGCCGGTTTCACGTGAAACCACAGATGGCGAAGATACAAACTCGAGATTCACTATGCGTTGTACACGACTGCGTCGTCGACCTTACGGATATTGAAACGGCGACGCTTCCAGCCCATGAAAGCCCGCTTCGGCTGCATGATGTTGGCGATGTAATAGAGCATCTTGAAAGCCCAGATCGAACGCCAGATTGGCGTTTTGCCAAAAATGTCGCCGGCCAGCATGGAAAGCACGGCTTCCTTGGCCCGAAAAACGTTCCTTGGCCCCATGAAAAATTCACGCATGATCGGATTGGTCACGCGATAGATGAACCACGAGAATTCTTTCGGCCCGTGTTTCATCATCGCATCGAATCGCTTCAGGGCGGCCGGCGCCTTGGCCGGCGTCTTGAGACAGGTATCAATGGCTTCGGCTGCGATAACCCCGCTGTTCATGGCGAGCAGCACGCCCGAAGAGAAAACCGGATCGATGAAAGCGTAGGCATCGCCGAGCATCACATAGTTGTTGCCGTGATTGCGTTCGGAAACGTAGGAAAAATTGCCTGTCGCCTCGACTTCATTGACCAGCTTAGCGTTCTGGAGGCGCATGGTGAGCTTTGGACATTGGGCAAAACCATCCATCAGGAATTGCTCAAGGGAGCGTTCACCCTTGGTCTTTATGTAGTACGGCCAGGTCACCATACCAATACTGGTGACATCGTTCTGCATGGGGATGAACCAGAACCAGCCGTGCTCGAACCAGAAAATGGTGATGTTGCCCTCGGCCCGTCCTTCGTGCCGCTGTGCACCAGTGAAGTGACCATAGATCGCCGAACTGTTGTGTTTCGGATTGCGGTGCTTGATCTGGAAACGATTGGCCAGGAAGGTATCGCGGCCGGAAGCATCAACGACAAAACGGGCCTGCCATTCGGTTTCGCGACCATCATCATGCACGGCGCGGATCGCCGCCGTATTGTCCGGCAGGAAATCGACGGCCTTGGCTTTGCAGCCTTCGTGCACCTCAACCCCTTTTTTCTCGGCGTTGCGGATGAGGATCGTATCGAACTGATCCCGCTTGACCTGATAGGCATGGGGCATCGACTTGTCCCAGGCTTCGGCAAAATTGAAAACCGAGGACATGTCATGGTTGGGAGAAACAAATTCGGCACCGGGTTTGAGCATGCCGATTGCCATTACGTCCTCGGCAATACCCATCCGTTCAAAAAGTGGAAGATTGGCCGGCAGCAGCGATTCGCCAATGTGAAACCGGGGATGGTGGGCTTTTTCCAGGATAACCACCCGGTAGCCTTTTTCTGCCAGCATCGGTGCCACGGTCGACCCCGCCGGGCCGCCACCGATGACCAGCACATCACATTGCCGACGCTCCACTTTCTGCACTTGTTCCATCATTGAAACCTATAGTCCGTTCTCTGTGGTGGCGATCAATTATTTGATTGTTAAGCCATTTTCCGATCTGCCCGGATATATTCCCGGCCCAGACTGTTGCACCGATGCCCATGACGAAAATGGGGAATTATACCGCTGCCGGCGAGGCCGACGGCGGGCAGCACGATATACCTTCCTCGGCGAGCGGTATGATTGCCTTCATTGCGTCACGCCGTGAAATTCTGACTGGTGACATTGCGACGATATTGTCGACCTGCAAATCAGGGCTCAGGAAAGGCTTCAAACCAACCGGCTGCCGTGGATGAAGTTTGAATTCCCGTTTGGCCTTCTCGAGCTGTTCCTTGTTCGAACTGAAATAGCGTGCCGCTGCAATAGTCTCCGGCAGGTGCTTGATAACGTGCCACAGACTCCAGCGATGGGCCCACAGTCGCTTAGCGAAGCGCCGACGATACCCCTTGCTATCGTAGAAGCGTTTGACGTGCCAGTTGTACAGGGCGTCCATTTCCTCCCGCGAAGAAAAGCCGTGTGGGAGGAATACAAAATTCAGGCAGTTCATCAGCCGCCAGTCTTCAATCATCTCGCCAGAAACCTTGCTGTTGGCGCATTCATCCCAGATTGGCGCACCATGCAGGGGGCTGAACTTGGTCATGTTCATTTCGTCGAGGCCAAGAGACAGGATGAAATCGCTCGTCACCTTCACGGTCTCCGGTGTTTCACCGGGCATGCCAAAAATGAACAATCCCTTGGCCCGCAAGCCGGCAGCGTGGATCTGACGTACCGTATCGCGCACGGCATCGAGCGTTACACCCGCCTTGTGACGTTCCATCATTTGCGGGTCGGCTGATTCAATTCCCATCGATACCATCAACACACCGGCCTGTTTGAGCTTGGCGAGCATTTCATCCGAGGTATGGCCGGTGCGGATGGCACAATTCCATTGGATACCCAGCGGCTTTTCAATAAGCAGCTCACAAAGGTCGAAAACCCGCTGCTTCTTGGCTGTGAACAGATCGTCGTACATGTTGATGTGATAGACGCCAAACCTGTCCCGCAGGTACTTCATGTGATCGTAGGTATATTGCGCCGAGTTGGTTTTGTAGAGGCGCTCGAAGACCGTTCGGTCACAAAATGAACAGGTGTAGGGACAGCCCCGCGAGGTAATCATGGTCGCGCCATGGCGTTTTTCATAGGCGAACAGCGGCAGATGATAGGCATGCGGGAAACCGGCCAGCTTTTCGTAAGCCGGAAACGGCAGTTCATCAAGATCAATGATCCGGTCACGCCGTGGATTTATACGGATCTTTCCGGCTTCGTCACGGTAGATGAGATTGCCAACATTCTTGAGCGGCTTGCCATCCGCCAGATCAAGGAAGGCTCCCTCGCCTTCACCGATAACCAGGTAATCGATTTCAGGAAAATGTTCGAGGATGGGGGCACCCAGCGACGATACGTGGACATTGCCAAAGACAATTTTTATTTCGGGACGTCGGGCTCTTATATAGGCGGCGATTTCAAAGGCATCCATGAAACCGGATGTGGTCGCCGAAAAGCCGACCATTTCCGGATCCGTGGCCAGCACAATTTCGGCATTTTCAGCGATGGTGGCCGGCGCATAGGGGCCAAGGCAATCATGCAGTTGGACACTGTGCCCGAATTTTTCCAGCCAACTGGCCAGTTGCATGATGCCGATAGGCGGCATGCGGTTGGCCAGGACCGAAAAATCCGGTTGGCCGGGAACGAAATTAAAGCCAGCCGGGTGAACAAGAGTAATACGCATGCAGGATTCCTCAATCGAAGTCTCGGAATTTTATAAGAAAACGCCAACTCACTCCGGTTCCCTGCAAGGTATTACCAGTAGCTCAGTGTATCCCAGGCAAATTTGGCAATCAGCACGCTAACCATGACGAGAAACAACCGCCGGACAAACTGGCTTCCATGTTTCAAGGCTAGTCGGGTACCAAGCATTGAACCCGTTACATTGGCGACAGCCATTGCTATGGCCAATAGCGGCAAAACATTCCCATGTGGCAAAAAATAGCTGAGCGCAGCGAGATTGGTCGCCACATTGACCATTTTTGCACCGGCTGATGCATGCAGAAAATCGAAGCCGAAAAATCGGACAAAGAGAAAAATCAGGAAACTGCCAGTGCCCGGCCCAAAGAAGCCATCATAAAACCCTATCACCCCACCCAAAAGAACGGCATATGCCAATTCCCTATTGCCGGCATGGACTGGTTGATGATGTAGACCAAAGTTCTGGCCCTTCAGTGTGTAAGCCGCTACCACGGTCAGAAGCAGTAAAACCAAGGGCCTGATGACTTCTTTCGGTAACCAGGCAACGACAGCTGCACCTAGATAGGAAAAAGCAAAAGCACTCAAGGCCGCCGGCAAAATTGTTCTCCACGGCATGGTGATCTGTCGCGCATAGCGCCAACTTGCATTGGCTGTGCCAAAAATGCTGGCAAATTTGTTAGTGCCAAACAGCGTTGCAGCTGATTCAAGCGGACGTACAGCAAACAGAGCGGGAATTTGAATCAGTCCACCACCACCGACAACGGCATCGACTGTACCTGCCATCAAAGCAGCAAACAACAAAACGACTATTTCCGGTGTGAAGAAATCCACGGAGTGCTTCCAGAAGTCAGGAACAAAGGGTTCACAGGGTTTTTGATAATAACTATATGTAAACCTATTACTGATAATACCTTAGCAACAACTCTGTGGATAACGTAAAAATTTTTAATTTATTCATTAACTTAATTGCTAAATTTGGTGCTTGGTAACCTGCTGGTTTGCCTGTGGATGAATTCCGGATAGTTTTTGGCTTTTTGAAAATATCCTAGTTGCCAACATTCCTTGGACAGCTTGTGCACAGCCTTATCTACAGCGTATTTTCAGAAAATTCTTGGTTTGAAGCCGAAAAAAAACCCGGCTAATTGCCGGGTTTTTGAATATTTTATGCCTAAAAAATAATCAGTAAGTTATCCGCCTTGGATCAACGACTATCTTCAGCAAGCTGCGTAATTTGATTGCCCGTAAAGAAGGACTGTTCATTTTGTTCACCATCTTCGCGGTAGGCGACAACCATGCTACCTGCGCCGTCAAACGGTGCCGACACAGGTGCCAGCTTTCGCTCCGGCAGGAAGCTCTTGAGAAAATCCTCAGAGAGGAACTCGGCTGTATTCCGGGTGCCCAGGACATATTCAGAGCGACGGGCTGTAATCACGACGAACTTGTTATTGTCGATTTCGTAAGCCGTCAGATAGGATGTCCGGATGATCGATGATTGCGGGAAGCGGGGATTTGAACTGGCGACCCGACCTTCAATGCATGCAACGTATTGACCATCCTCGGACGCTTTCGCGTGGATGATTTTCCAGTGGTTAAGTACATTGCGAGTTGTCATTTTAGTCTCATATCAAGGCATGCCATTTCCTCTAATCGGACACTCAGCAATCGAGTTCTGGCATGCAGTTATTATCTGGTCGGAAAAATATCCTTTGAGGAAAATCTTCCCACATAATGAAATATTTGTCTAGTCCACTGTTTTACCGTAACAAATTTTTATTTCACCACCATTTCACGGTGGGAAAAACGTGGAAAGGCGCGCAGCACAAGGATTTTGACTATGCCTAAAGGCCTATTATTTTCCGATACAGAAGCGGCTGAAAATTACGCCCAGAAGATCGTCAGGGGTAAATTCGCCAGTAATCAGACCGAGTGAGCTCTGCGTCAGACGAAGTTCCTCGGCAAAAAGCTCAAGGGCGGGATAGGCCCCTTCAACAAGCTTTCTTGCTGTCAACAGGTGTTCCTGCGCGGCGGACAATGCCCGCAAGTGACGTTCGCGGGCAATGAAAACATCTTCAGCCTGATGCCAGCCGGCAATCCGCAACAGTTCCTGACGTAACAGGTCGATTCCCTCGCCTGAACGGGCGGACAATGAGATAGCTGTGCTCTCAGCTTCGTCATGCCGTTCTGGTGCGACGCCTGAAAGGTCGATCTTGTTATAGATGGTCACCCGCTTGAGGGATTCCGGCAGGCGGGCAAGAATGTCTCGATCAGCCGCGCTGATGCCAGTTCGTGCATCGACTAGTAGAAGGACAGCGTCGGCACGCTCTATTTCTTTCCAACTGCGTTCAATGCCAATTCTTTCGACTTCGTCGCTGGTTTCTCGCAAGCCGGCAGTATCGATAATGTGTAAAGGTATTCCCTCAATCTGGATGGTCGAGCGCAGGGCATCGCGGGTAGTGCCGGCAATCGGCGTCACGATGGCCAGATCATCCCCAGCTAGCCGGTTGAGCAATGATGATTTTCCGACATTGGGTTGGCCAGCAAGGACAACGTGCAAACCCGACTGGAGAAGTTTTCCCTGACTGGCCCGATCGAAGATTTCGGCCAGCTTCCGCTGCAAATTTTCGAGGCGACCAAAGGCATTGGCGGCCTTCAGGAAGTCAATATCCTCTTCCGGAAAGTCCAGCGTGGCTTCAACCAGCATGCGCAGGTTGATCAGTTCATCATTCAACTCGCCGATAGCCTTGGAAAACTCCCCCTGCAGCGAGCGTACGGCCGAACGTGCGGCACTGGTGGTCGCCGCGTCGATCAGATCGGCGACGGCTTCGGCTTGGGCCAGATCCAACTTGCCATTGAGAAAGGCACGTCGGCTGAATTCGCCTGGTTCAGCCAGTCTTGCCCCAAGATCAAGGCAACGGGCGAGCAGCATCTGCATGACTACAGGACCACCGTGGCCTTGCAGCTCAAGCACGTCTTCGCCAGTAAAGGAGTGGGGATTCGGGAAATACAGAAGTATCCCGTTGTCGAGGGCGATGCCCTCGGCCGTCTTGAAATCAGCCAGCGTCGCGTAACGCGGCTTCGGTGTTTTACCGGTCAGTGCCAAAGCAAAGGGCAGCAAATTGCTGCCCGAAATGCGGATGACGCCGACACCACCCCGGCCGGGGGCCGTGGCGATGGCGGCAATGGTATCCGAGGTCACACCTTAGGCTTTGGCGTCGTTGGCAGCCTTGCCGCCAGCGTCGATGAGCCGCGTGATCTGCCATTGCTGGGCAATGGAGAGCACGTTATTGACCACCCAGTAGAGAACCAGACCGGCCGGGAACCAGAAGAACATGAAACCGAAGATCAGCGGCATGGCCATCATTACCTTGGCCTGGATCGGGTCCGGCGGGGTCGGGTTGAGTTTGGTCTGGACAAACATCGACACCATCATGATGACTGGCAGGATGTAGTACGGGTCAGCCGATGCGAGGTCGTTGATCCACAGGATCCACGGCGCATCGCGCATTTCAACGGCACCGAGCAGCACCCAGTAGAGCGAGATGAAGACCGGAATCTGGACCAGAATGGGGAGGCAGCCACCGAGCGGATTGACCTTCTCGGTCTGGTACATCTTCATCATTTCCTGGTTCAGGCGCTGCTTGTCATCACCAAAACGTTCCTTGAGCTGGGTCAGACGCGGCGTCAGCACCTTCATTTTAGCCATCGACCGGTAAGAAGCGGCGGAGAGCGGGAAGAAGATGGCCTTGATGATGATGGTGAGGACGACAATCGCCCAACCCCAGTTGCCGACCAGCTTGTGGATCGCTTCGAGAGCCCAGAAAATCGGGGCGGCAACTACGGTCAGCCAGCCATAATCGACGACCAGATCAAGTCCGGTAGCCGCCTGTTTAAGGGCTGACTGTTCCTGCGGACCGGCGTACAGACTGACCGAGGTTTGACCCTTGGCACCAGGTGCAATTTCATCAACCGGCACAATCACCCCGGTCTGGAAGACGTTGCCGCCTTCAACCTTGCGCATGTAGTACTCGCGTTGGGTCTTATCCTTCGGTACCCAGGCGGCCACGAAGTAGTGCTGGACCATGGCCAGCCAGCCATTGTCGGCCGTCTTGGCAAACTTGGCCTTGTTGTCGGCGATCGCGCTGAAATCAATCTTCTGATACTTTTCTGCATCGGTATAGACGGCCGGGCCAGTAAAGGTCGACACCATCTTGGTTTCACCGGCTGGTGCTACGTCGTCACGCTGCAATTGGAAGTAGGCGTGCGGCGCAATCGGCTTGTCAGTGCCGTTGGCGATTTCCCAGGCAACATCGATCTGATAGGAGCCGCGCTTGAACGTCAGGATCTTGGCGACCTTGAGCCCATTCTGATCAACTGACTCCAGGCGTACTTTCAGTTCGTCCTTACCGTCGGCCAGGGTCGTCGAGCCACCGACATGCTTGAAGGTCGAACGATGCGTCGGCAAACCTTCGCCGATCAGTCCGGCCTGGGCCAGGTAATGGTGGGCGGGATCGAACAGGACAAAGGTCTTGTCCTTGTTGTCATGTTCCTTGTATTTCAGCAACTCGAGGCCGACCACATCGCCGCCTTGGGCAGAAATGCTTGCTTTCAGCAGATCGGTGGTGACGGTGAACGTTTCAGCCGTCGAAACGGGCGCCGAAACGACCGGAGCGCCAGGCGCTGCCTTGCCCTGCAGGGCGGCCGACGGCACCGGCGCGGCACTGCCTGCCGGAACGGTTGCAGCGGCATCAATGGCCGGCTTAGGCTGGTTGTACTTCTGCCAGTTTTCCCACAGCATGAAGCTGGAGAACGTGAAGATCAAAACCAGTATCAGGCGACGAGTATCCATGAACAGCCTACAAAAGAATTCTTGAATCAGGGTACGGGATCATACCCACCAGGATGCCATGGGTGGCAACGGCCGACTCGTTTCAAGCCCAGCCAGCCACCCCGGAAGGCGCCATATTTCTGTACTGCTTCCACCATATAGGCCGAGCAACTCGGCATATGGCGGCAGCGTTTCCCGAGATATGGGCTGATCGCATATTGATAGATGCGAACCAGACCAATCAGCAGGTGCTTCATCATACTTCCCGCTTCGGCCGTGGCCGTTGCAGTTTGTCCAGCAGGGCAAGGAAATCCTCGGCGACCAACTTGCCGTCGAGCGGAGCCGGTTTGACGGCAAGCCTGACGACCAGATCGAGTGCTGGTAAACCGGCCTGTCGCAGTCGAAATTGCTCGCGCACGACGCGCTTGACCTTGTTGCGGTCAACCGCCCGTTTGAGCAGCTTCTTGGCGACGACCAGACCCAGTCGCGCTTCGGTCTTTCCTTCGGGGCGCGGCTGATAATGCAGCATCAGCACTTTGCCTCGAATTGCCCTCCTGAAACCAAAAACGGATGAGAACTCATCCGTTTTTGTCAGGCGATAGCTTCGGGCGAAGGTTTGTTCCACCTCGCCGAACGTCCGGCTTATACAGCCAGACGCGTACGACCCTTGGCGCGGCGAGCAGCAATAACTGCACGGCCACCCTTGGTGCGCATACGGACCAGGAAGCCATGGGTGCGCTTGCGGCGCACGACCGACGGTTGATACGTGCGTTTCATGTTGTAATCCCTTGATGTGCGAAGAAAAACGCGTGATTACACCCTGTTTGATGGTGTTCTGTCAAGATCAATTATTTTCCAAAGCTGTGGATAACTTCCCGGATGGGGGGTAGAATCCTGTCTTTGCTGGCCGCCGCCCGGTCGCCAGACCAATCAAAAAATGTTTTTCAAATCAAGAATCTAATAACCGCCATCGACCGCAAAGTCGACTGTGTGGGGAGGAGTTTTTTCGTCA